>JAMDDR010000219.1 GCA_023488685.1 Chloroflexota bacterium
TGTGGCAGACTGGTTGGAGCGCCGGCTGTGCCGCTGGAAGTTCGCTACATAACCCATGACTCATTTATCAGGCCCGGCGCGGGCTACCTATGTGCGCAATATGTTTGCCCGCATCGCCAGGCGGTACGACGTGATGAACCGGCTGATGAGCGCCGGCCAGGATGGGGCCTGGCGCCGTGCCGTGATCGAAGCCGCGGCGCTGCGTGCAGGCGCGCGCATCCTTGACGTCGCCACCGGCACCGGCGACATGCTGATCGAGGCGCTCAAACGGCATCCTGGCGCCAGCGCCGTCGGGAGTGATTTCACCCTTGAGATGATGCAAGCAGGGCAGGACAAGGCCGGCGCACAACGCATTCGCTGGTGCGCTGCCGATGCACTGCACCTGCCATTTACCGATGGGTCGTTTGACGCCGTCACCAGTGGGTTCGGCGTGCGCAACTTCATTGACCGCATGGCGGCCTTCCGCGAACAGTGGCGCGTTCTAAAACCAGGCGGTCGCGTCGTGTGCCTGGAAATCAGCAAACCGCCGCGCAATCTGCTGCGCCCTTTTTTCCTGCTCTATTTCAATCACCTCGTGCCCATTGTGGGCGGGATCATTAGCGGCCAGCGCGACGCTTACCGCTATCTGCCACAATCGGTGAATGAGTTCCTGACGCCCGACGAACTGAAGGCAGCCATGGAACACGCCGGCTTACGCGAGGTGCGCTACCGCAGGCTCATGCTGGGAACGGTAGCGATTCACACGGGGATACGGTGATGTTTTGAGGTTATTGGGGCGCAGTGCTAAGCACGCGCCCCAACTTATTATGAAGCAACGAGATTGCCACGCCGCGCCATCAGCGCCGCACCCACTACTCCCGCCGACGCGCCCAGCTTCGACTCGACAACCCTGACCTTATCCAGGTTCACTTTGTTAAGCGAGTATTGCTTGGCAACGTTTCGGATGGGAGCCAGCATCCACTCGCCCAACGCTTCGATCACACCACCACCGTAGATCAACATTTCGGGGTCAAAGGCATTGATCAGGCTGGCGGCATGTAAGCCCAGGTAGTGTGCTGCCCGTTGCAGGATCTGCATCGTCAGCGCATCGCCCTTATCCACCGCTCTGGCAAGAATGCTGCTGGTGAACTTGACGTTCATATCGGGGATCAGTTGTGGCAGGATGGTCTCACGCCCGGCCGCCATGGCCGCGCGCAGATCGCGCTCGATGGCAGCGCGACTGGCCACCGCCTCAATACTCCCGCGCACACTGCCACCCACGGCAAATGGGCCATCGGCCAGGACGATCATGTGGCCGATCTCACCGGCACTGCCGCGCCCACCAACGTAGATCTGGCCGTCGACGACGATACCCCCGCCGATGCCGGTTCCGACGAACACCGCGATAAAGTTCTTGACGCCACGCCCCACCCCGGCAAGCTGTTCGCCAAATGTCGCCACACGCACATCATTTGAGATCAGGTTTGGCACATCGTGCCATTGCCGGAACACCTTGCCCACGTCAATATTGGTCCAACCAGGCATGTTCGTGGCACTCACGACCACACTGCGCGCCGTATCGATGACGCCGGGTGCGCCCATACCGATGGCAGTGATATCGGCGACCGAGACACCGGCCGTGCCCACGGCTTCTTCCATCGTTTTGACGATGCGCTTCAGGACCGCCTCAGGGCCATCCTCGGCCTGCGTCCGCTTCTTCGCCGCCCCGACAACGCTGCCATCCTCTGCGACAACACCTGCCAGGATCTTCGTCCCGCCTAAGTCGACGCCAATGGTATATCCGGGTTTTGACTTTCTTGCCACGTTGCTTTGTCCTCTCTTCTCGTAGATCCGTTCACTTTCCATCCAGGGTCGATTCTAACGCCGAATAGTCGCGCGCCCCACACCAACACTTAAACTCGACTTAACAATCCTTAAACGTCGGTTTAACATCCCGGCGCTATAAAAAGCCCGTGGTGCTCAAAAGACTTGACAGTTTAACCTCCTCTTTCTTTTCCTTCCTCTCCTTCCCTCTCTCGTGAGGACCTCGCAGATGAGGGCTATCCTTGAGGGCTACAAGGATAGCTCTCGCTGGGGTCCGCTACGTAAAAATAGCAGCTTCTGCTACCATTGGCGCGGCGGAGGAACAACAGCATGGAGCAACATTTCACGGGCATCATCGCGGCAACCTACACAGCCATGCACGAAGACCGCTCGGTGAATTTACGCACGATTGAGAAGCAGGCACATAGCCTGGTGCTCAACGGCGTGACCGGGGCCTTCGTGTGCGGGACGACGGGTGAAGGCCTTTCATTGACGGCCAACGAGCGCCGCCAGGTCGCCGAGCGATGGGTCGCCGTCGGCAAAGGCAGCCTGAATATCATCGTGCACGTCGGGCACACCTCGATCGAGGTTTGCAAATCGCTTGCCGCACACGCTCAAAACATAGGAGCGACGGCAATTGCGTCCATCGCGCCGGTATTCTTCAAGCCGGCACGTGTCGAGGATTTGGTGGCATTCTGCGCCGAAATTGCCGCCAGCGCCCCCGACCTGCCGTTTTACTACTATCACATCCCGTCGATGACCGGCGTGCGCTTTCCCGTGTTCAAGTTCCTTGAGGCCGCAGCCGGCTGCATTCCCAACCTTGCCGGCGTGAAGTTTACACACGACAACATGATGGACCTGGATCAGTGCCTGCATCTGCCAGCGGGAGATGGCACATACGATATCCTGTTTGGGCGCGACGAGTTATTGCTCTCGGCATTGCGGCTGGGGGTGTGCGGGGCAGTCGGCAGCACTTACAACTTTGCCGCCCCACTTTACCAGAACATCCTGGCATCGTTCCATCTCAAGGAGATGGAGACTGCCGAAGCGGATCAGGCGCTATCAGCCGAGTTCATTTCCGTCATGAACCAGTGTGGTGGGTTATCCGCGGGAAAGACGATCATGAAAATGATCGGGCTGGATTGCGGCCCGGTGCGCCTGCCGTTACGCCCGCTCACCACCGAGGAACAGGAGTCGCTCGAATATGAACTGGACCGCCTGGGCTTCTTCACCCGCCGGTCGATGGTCTGACCCGCCATGAGCGATGGATGGCATGGATAACACGAAGCGGGGCGCATGCGCCCCCGCTTTGTGTTATTCATGGTTCCAGCTCGATGGATCACTGGCTGACCGGGAAATAAACCGTATAGCGTTCGTCACGAATGTCGTACAACGGCTTGAAGCGCAAACCATGCTCCTGCCGGCGTGTGCGATAGGTTGGGATCCAGTTGGCCCACTCGCGTTCGTTGTCTGGCGCCAACATCGTTTCGGGGTGCGCCTTATCGCCACGCAACAGGCGCTCTTCATCACATACACCCGCCAGCACCACAGGACCGTCCAAAAAGGCCACCGTATCCGGCTCATCCGGTAACGCAACCGCACTCAACCCCTTGGGCAGTGTGATGCGCAGGCGGTCGTTCTGCCAGGTGCGTCGAATACTGGCGAACTGGGGTGTTCCGGCATCCACAGGTGCGGGCACTCCATTCACCTCGATGTGGGCCTGGCCGTTGAGCCACGATGGCAGTCGCAGCTTTAGCGTAAACGCCACCGGGTTTTCCGCGGTCACGGTCATATCGACGACCCAGTTCGCTGGCCGCCTGGTGCTCCCGGTTTGTGTGTCGAATTGCTGTGCAACCCTGACACTGTTCCCTTTTTCTTGCCAGGTCAACGTGGAGGGGATGTACTGGCTGACCACCAGGTCTTCTCCATGCTGGTAATAGGTGTTCTCAGCATACAGCGTGTGCGCCTGCACCAATGTGCCGTGGCAACACCAAAAATGCTCGGTCGGTGTGCCCCACACCTTCAGCGCGCCCGGTTGTAGTGGCAGGAAGTATGCAATCATGCCGGTCTGTGGGTGTTGCTGGGCGAGAATGCCGTTGTACAGGTTGCGCTCCCAATAGTCGGCGTACGTCACATCGCCGCTCCAACGCAGCAGGTACTCCGCCAACCGCATCATGTTATAGACCGTGCAGTGCTCCTGGTTCTTATCTCCCAGGCGCGCAGATAATTCGCCGGGCGGCGTCCAGATCTCACCACACGTCTGACCACCCGTGCAATAGGCCTCACGTTCGACGACGGCCATGCGCCAGTAGGCTTCCACGATATCACGCCAGCGTTGGTCACCCGTCACCTCCCAGGCCCGCGCCGCACCGTGCACTTCGGGGATCGTGGTGTTGGCGTGCATATTCGTCAGGGCATCTTCACCTGCCAGCAAGCGGTCAAACAGACGCGGACGGTCATACCGATACACCAGATCGAGGTGGTTTTGCTCGTGCGTCACCCCGTACAGGTTAGCCCAGGCCTCCAGCATGCCGCCTGTCTCGGTATCGAGAATGTCGTCCATCTGCTGGCGCGTAAACTGGCTCGTCCAACGGTGAAACCAGTTGGCCCATTTGAGCATGATATCCAGCGCCTGAGCATTACCTGCCAATGACGCCATGTCGAACAAACCCATGAGCGTCTTGTGCACGGTGTAATGTGGAGCCCACACCGTCTTACCGCGCGCGACCCAATCCAGGTACTTCTCGGGTATGGAGCCGACCCACTCTCCACCGTTCTCACGCTGGCAACGGCCCAATTCCGCCACGATATGATCGGCCTTGGCTTTGATCTCGGCATCGCCGTTGCAGGCATAGATGCGGGCCGCCGCCGACAGCCAGTGTCCCAGGAAATGACCGCGCACCTGGGAGGTGGGCGACTCCCAACCCCAATGGCAACCCACCGGTTGGCTCGGCGGCGACCACAAGCCAGCTTCCAGATAGAAATTCTGCAGGAGGTTGTCGCTGCTCAGGCTCATCAGGTACTTGCGGTTGAGGTTAAAACGGTCGTTGAACAGACCGGGCCGCAGTTCGACCCGGTTCAACACAAAGGGTTGATATGTGTTTATCGTCATGGATTGTGTCCCTTTAATGAGTGATATAGGCTACGTGAGCGATTGTATGCCCGTGATAAAAGGGTGCGCTGAGAGTGCTGTATCGCTTCGTACACCTCGCCGGATAGCAGGGTGACGTCACCTGCGGCTCATTCGCTGTCTGGGCAGCAGCAACACAAACGGCACGCCGCAAATCGCAATCAACGCGCTCAGCCCAAATGCCGCGCGCAAACCGAAAGCGTCAGCCAGCACACCTACAATGACGGTAATGATGGAGCCCCCCACGAATTCCAGCGCCATGTAGATTCCGTTGGCGGTGGCTGGGTGATGGCTGCCATATTCCTGCACCAGTGCCATCAACACCGGGCTGGTCGAGAGCGCCATGCAGCCCATGGCAAATAACACAGGCAACGTGACCCAGCCCTGCACGCTAAGAAACACACCCATCAACAATGGCCCGCCGGTGAGCACCGTCAACAACACGCGCCGGCGGCCAACGCGATCGCTGATCGTTCCGGTGGTAAACGACCCCACTGCGCCGGCAAACATGAGCACCGAAAACGCGCTACCTGCCTGAACGATATCCAACCCTTCACGCGTCAACAATGTCGGCAGGTAAGTGGCTAACGCCACGGAGAGAAAGGTGCGCGTGCCGATGATGCCAGCGATCGGCAGAACCACTCGCCGCAGGTCGTGCCACGTCTCGGCCCATGACCCACCGGCTTTATGCGCCGGTCGGACAACCAAGCCACGCGTGCGCCAGAAGAGAACCAGCGATGCGGCCAAACCAAGGGGCATCAGCCGCCACATTCCTTCCAATCCCCACAGCGACACAGCGCCGACAGCCAGCAGCGGGCCCAGGCTGCGCGACAGCTCGCCGCCAAGCATGAGGATGCTCATGCTCAAACCGACCCGCTGCCCGGCTGCGCGAGCTGCCATCACTGGCGTGGGCACGTGCCAGCACGCGCTCCCCACACCTGCGACGACAAGTAGGATGGCCAGAGCGGTATATGTTGGCGCCGCGCCGACAAGGGTCATGGCAACGGCGGTTACTGTCGGCGCAGCGACGGCAAGCCAGCGTAAGCTGATACGATCGCCGATCATGCCCAGAAATGGGTTGATGAGCGACGGCAAGCTCTGTAACGCCGCCAGCGAACCAGCCATGGTGAGCGACAGGCCCAGCTTCTGGATGATCAGCGGAAGTAGCGGTGAAAGAAAGCTGGCGAAGCCATCGTGGATCAGGTGACCACCGGCAAGCGTGATGACAGCGACGGGATCAAACGGCTGCGTGACGGTTGGTGTGAGCACTTCGGCTGTTGCCGTAGGGGCTGCCACAGACTGCGAGTCGGTTTGGGGTTGTGCGATTGCCATTCAGCGTTGAAGTATAGCGGTAACCCAGCATATGCCAATTGCATCAACACTGCTACACTTCACGCATTGGCGCTTCTATTGAGTTCGCGACAGCCGGAGGGGAGACATGGAACCTGTCCGCCTTGGGGTGATTGGATGTGGTGTGATCGGGCGAGTGCACCTGAGCACGGCGCAGCAATCCACGTTCGTGAAGGTCGTCGCAGTTGCCGACGTGCGTGAGCAGGCCGCGCGGGAGGCTGCAACTCAGTTCGGGGTCGCCACCGCTTATGCCAACGCTGACGATCTGCTCGGCGACCCGCGCGTCGAGGCAGTCGTTCTCGCTTTCCCTGCCGCCGGGCGTACGGAACTGGGCCTTCGAGCGCTTGCCGCCGGTAAACACCTGTTGACCGAGAAACCGGTTGCGCTGAACGCCGGCGAGGTCAGGCGTTTGATCGCGGCCAGGGGCAATCTCGTCGTAGGCTGTTGTTCGTCGCGCTTCAGGCAACTCGATTCTGCGAAAGCGGTCGCTTCCTTTATCGCAACGGGTGCACTAGGCGACATACGCACCCTGTTCTGTCGCGTCCTTAGCCCCGCCGGTGCGCCACCGGTTCAGCCGCCACCCGTGTGGCGATTGAGCCGCTCCATCAATGGTGGCGGCATTCTGATGAATTGGGGTTGCTACGACCTGGACTTTCTGTTGGGGATCACAGGTTGGGCGTTACGCCCAGAAATGGTGCTGGCGCAGGTGTGGCCGGTGCCGGCCCAGTTTGAGCCATACGTTGCGCCGGGATCGGACGCAGAGACACACGCCACCGCCCTGATCCGCTGTGTCAACGATGTGACAGCCAGGGACGCACTAATCAGCTATGAGCGCGCCGAATATGCCGCGGCACATAGTGAAGCGTCATGGCAGATCATCGGAAGCCAGGGAACGCTGCGCCTGCAGATGACGCCTGGAGCGGCAAAACGCATCGTTTTTGACGATGGCTCAACCTATAATGCCGCCACGCAGCAAGGCGTGAACACCAGTGTGATTTGGAGCGGTGACGAGGACTATGACGCAGTCAACCGCGCTGTGCTCGACGATTTTGCCCTGGCGGTGCGTGAGGGACGTGCACCGATGACCAGCCTGGAACAGGCGTTGATCGTTCAGTCCATCACGGATGCCATTTATGCGTCGGCGTCCAGTGGCAAGGCAGTAGAGATACACTGACATTCATTTGGGAGGGAACGATGAAACTGAAGTATGCATTCATGAGCTTCTCTTGTCCACAGGCAAACTTCGACGAAATGCTGGCGCTGGCCCGGCGCTATGGCTATGACGGCGTGGAACCGCGCATTGACGCAAGCCACGCGCACGGCATCGAAGTAAACATCAGCGGCAACGTTCGGCGCGAGATTCAACAGAAGGCCATTGACGCCGACGTGGCCATCTGCTGCGTGGCCACGTCGTGCCGTTTCGCAGACCCTCAAGATACCGAACAGGCGCTTGACCTGACGCGGCGCTGTATTGACCTGGCGGCGGACATTGGCGCGCCAAGGCTGCGCGTCTTCGGCGGCGCGCTCCCGCAAGGCATGCCTCGCGAAGAGGCCATCACCCACGTGGCGGCATCCCTCAGCCAGATCGCAACCCACGCACAACAGCGCAACGTGACCGTTTGCGTGGAGACCCATGACGATTGGTGTGACCCCACTCACATGGCCGAGGTCATGAAGCGCGTCAATCACCCTGCCATCGCGGTGAACTGGGACATCATGCACCCGGTGCGGCAGGCTGGCGCGACCATGGACCAGGCCTTTCAGATCTTGAAACCCTGGATCCGGCACGTCCACATCCACGACGGTCTCAAAAGGCTCGATCAGGTTGTGCTCAAGCCTATCGGCCAGGGTGAGATCGACCACCGCCGGGCAGTTGAGCTCTTGCGTGACGCCCACTACGATGGCTACGTCAGCGGTGAGTGGATCGACTGGGAGCCCTACGAAACCCACCTGCCACGCGAGTTGGCGACGATGAAAACTTATGAAGGTCAATGAACCTGTTAGCCGGTCATGCTGCCAGCATGCGCCTGGTCGGGGGTGCAACCCAGTCGTGTGCGTTTTCGGCATGGTAGATGGTGGCCAGTTCCTGGAGCGCGTCCTCGCAAGCTTCAGTGACAGCACAGCCGTTGTCTGCTAATTCGGCGTCAATCAGCGCCCGTAAATACAAAATGCGCCAGCGCCATGCAGAACGGGCTTGTGGCGTCAGTTGCGCATCTACACCGCGCAACAACGCAAACGCTTCAACCGCCTGGTCTGTATGTGGCATGACCAGGCGCATCTTACCGTTCTCACGCTGGCGCGCATGCGGCAGATTGCGTTCCAGGATTTCCGTCGCTCGTATCACCGCCTCCCCTACGTCGGGTGAGTACTCATACGAGATGTATTCACGCACCGTATCCAGCGCTGACTGCTGTGGCTGCCAGTAATACTGCGCGCATACCGCCTTGTTGATGTCCTCATAGATACCTTCCGAATAAGGGAACCCACCCGCCAGATGTTGCCCCGCGCTGTTCCACAACTGCTGCAAGTGCCGCGGCATTGGATTTGCGCCATAACCACCCCACGGGTCACAGGCATACATGCTGATCTCGGGAAAGTTCACCATCGGGAGTCCGCCAGGAACGCCGTGCCGCAGTGGATACTCGGGGAAGTGATCGCCGTAGTCGTCCACCATCAGATAATCCACCCAATCGGGTCGCCGTGCAAACACCCTGGATAACCCCGACCACTCGCCATCCGTGAAGTGATCGAAGTACCACGTGGACAGAATCACCTTGCCTGCGGGAAAGGCTTCACGATAACGTCGCGCAATCGGTTCGGCCATGTCCAGGAAGCCATTCACGCCCCATGGCGCGCAACGACCGCAGGTGCAACCGCCCTGGTCATATGGCCAGATCCACAGGTAATCCAGCTTGACATCGGCAAAGGCAGATAACTTTTCATCCACCCAGCGCAACAGCAGCGCCTTTGCACCAGGCTGGTTGGGACACAACTCCACGTGGTAATGGCCCCCTGGTTCGTGATGGTAACCGTCATGGCCGGCGGTCCAGTCAGCACGCATCGCTACGGGGCTATTGGCATAGCCTTCGTTGGCAAGAAAAGCCAGGCTGGCGCCGATACCGATACGATTTGCCGCCGACAGGATGGCGTGCAAGCGCTCGATCATTGCCTGCGCCGCCGGATCAGCAATGCCATCGAAGTGATGCATGTCGAACCACACGTTCACGACGTTGTACCCCCACAGCGCCAGGTCTTCCACGTAGCGCTGCACCGCATCGACAGGGGCATCGTGGTAGAAGTTGTGGAAGTGGGTGGCGAAGTAAATGCCACGCACCGACTTTTCAGGGACGGAGACGCCGCGCCAGGGTCCCGGTTCAAAATGCTCCGGCAGATAGCGGGACGCGCGCAGGAATTTGCCGATGCCATACAACACGCCGCGCTCGTCATTACCGACGATACGGATGGTGTTGTCTGTGCCCGCATCCTCGATGCGGTAACCTTCCGTGCCAATGCCAGCTTCGATATGCAATTCAACCATCACATCCGCGGTCGCGGCATCGGTTACCTCCAGGCCGCAGCGCTCGCGCACCTGCCGCCCGAACACACCGGCGATCGCGTGAAGCACAGGGGATGCCTGTGCAACGATATGTAATCCTACGGTTTGCATCGGTACCTCCAATGGCTCTCATTCTTTGGTTTGGTGGTGAATGTCGATCAGGCTATGAACCTGGATAGCAGCTTCTCAGCATTCCGATGGAGGATGTTGTGCCGATCGTCGTCGTCGATGCCGGCACCCAATACCGCACCAATGTAGTAATGGTGGTTAAACCACGGCAGGTCGGTTCCGAAAATAATGCGCTCGGAGCCGGTCTCTGCCACAAACTGTTCCAGCACGCCACGCTCATCCAGCACGGCGCACAATTCAAAGTACAGATTTGGAAACGCTTTCACCAGCGCGATGACCTTATCCCACTCACCATGGCAGGAGTGCCCTATCAAAATCCTGGCGCGCGGATACTTTTCAGCAATCTTGCGCACGACGTCCGGCCCATCGAGGCTGCTGCTACCCCAGGTATGGATCAACACCAGCAACTCCTTGTCGTCCGCCATCTGCCAGGCTGCACGGTAGCGCTCATCGGTGAGTGGATAACCGTGATAGTCCGCCAGCATCTTGAAACCGACGTAGACATCGGGATATTGATCAAAGGACTCAATATCCCTGGCGGAGACCTCGGGGTAGTTCGGGTTGATACCACAGTAGGCGCGCAGACGCTCCGGGTAGCGTCGCACCGCCTCAATATTCGCAGCATTGCCAATGTCAGGCGTGAACAGGGTACCGTGATGGCAGAACACCAGCATCTTTACACCGGCGCGATCCATCGCGTGGATCATGCCAGCGCTGTCATGGCGCGGGAGAGCAATGCCAGAAAAAGGCCCCATGTGACCATGCAGATCGTACACCGGGCAATCGGGCACACGCCCATGCTCGTAGAACGCTTCTTTCAAGCTTAAGCTTTGGCTTGGTTGGCTCATGTTAGTTCACCACCTCGGACAGCAAACGTTTAAAGTTGCCCGCAGCAATTTTCTGTTTATCGCCATCTGCGATGTCCGCGTGCAGCAATTGCAGGATGGCGCTCTCGGGATAGCGTTCCGGGAAATCACTGCCAAAGAGTAACCGGTCCGCGCCGAAACGCGCAACCGTTGCCTCCAGCCCACCGTCTTCCAGTGCCAGCAAGCTGGTCTCCACGTACAGGTTCGGGTAGTTCTCAAGCAAAGGCCAGGTGTAGCGATCAACACCCCAGATGCCGATATCGCACAACACACACGTCAAGCGAGGGTACTGTTCCAGCAACTGATATACCGCCGGCCAGGAGGTGCCCTTCTCCAATGACAGCAAAAGCGGAATACGGCGCTCGGTCACCTCGTCGAGCCAACGACCGAAGACCAGCCGCGTCAGAATATAGCGATGGAGATCGGGGAATGCCCGTAATGCAACAACACGGTGCCGCTTCATCCGCTCAAAGAAGCCATCGCACAGGATTTCGTCTGTCTGTGGAGGGAGGATGGTCCAACATCCCCATAGGCGCTGGGCTTCCATTGGTGTCGCCGATGATAGGGCCGCGTCCAGCATCTCATTGCCGCTCACCGGCGCCCCGTCGCGTTGAGCCACATGCCACACCAGTGCTTGTTTTATATCACTGTGATCGAGTGCAGCAAGAAGCTCAGCCACATTCGCCGCCGGCTGAAACACGCTGCGTGTAGGCCGGCCCAGGTACAGGTTAGTGTCAAAAAGCTCAAGGTTCATAATAGACATTCTAGGACGAAAGTCACACGGTATACTATGTAGTGTAAAGTGAGGGAAGCGCGGTACCATGTACAGCATCCAACGGACCCGGTATAGTATCGATGGGTGAGCGTCTGGGTGTCTGAGTGTCTGAGCATCTAAGTCTCTGAGTGCCCTGAGTCCTAACGTCGGGCCAGCCCAAGGCCCATGTGCCCGCATTGTTGCTTGAAATAAGGAGGCAACTATGCTACGGATTCAACGCGTTTGGCGCAGCAGCCTCGTGGGGAAGGCCATTCTGATCGTAGGTGGATTGCTGGCTCTGCTCGTCTTGATTGGCGTCCCAGTCGGATTGATCTCGCTCGCCTCTGGCGCGACCACTTCGCCAGAGCCATCGTCTGAAAACGCATTCGCAACCATTCCAGTCACGATCTACCCTTCTCCTACGAGCATGGCGACACCGACTTCACCTCCAACACTCACGCCAATAGCCACACCAAGCAGCGTCCCAACGGCTGAGCCATCCCCAAGCGCCACCGTCGCGTTGACCCCAGAAGCAGCCATCGCAGCAACCTTGACGGTGACCGACAGCAACGACTACGTCAATGTGCGCAGTGGACCAGGGACAACTTACAGCACGCTGGGCAGGCTGGATAAAGGACAATCGGCTCCCGTCACGGGCAAGAGCCAGAACGGCTTGTGGTGGCAGATCACCTTCAACAATCAGCCAGGCTGGGTGTATGCACCCATCGCGCGCGTCACCGGAGATACCAATGCCGTGCCGGTCGTACAGGTACAGCCTTCAGCCACTCCGACGGCCACCGCACCACCGCGCTGATTTCTTGCAAATTTGTGGGCAGCATGCGTGTACGCGATCGGTTGATACTGACCCGTCGCGTCACGATAACAATTGGATGATCGATCCCAGATGAGGTGGTTAGAGATGCAAAACGGTGAGATGACGATCGCGAAACTGGACGAGGCACAATTGAAGCAACTGCAGCGCGCCGAACAGGATCTTGGTGTTGTCCTGGTTGCTCTGCAACCACAGTACACGTTTGCCAGCTTGTCAGAGGACAAACTCCAACGCCTGAAGGTATTGGAGGACGAGTTGGGCGTTGTACTGTTGGCCTACGAACGGAGCTAATCGAAGTCTCCGTGGGCATGCACATGCCCGCGGAGACGGGCTCAGACCCTCAGACTCCCGGAGTCTCGGAGACTCCGGGAATCTGAGCTCGTGGGTGCCGCGTGATGCTACCGCAGCACCACCGGCACATAAGCACGTGGCAGCTCAAGCGCGGATCCACTACGCTGGGAATTGCCACGCCCTGTCCTCCACAACACCCGTGCATTCGACGTGCCAGGCAGATCATAGGCCACGAGTCCCGAGTGTGCTGTGTTCAGCACAATCTCCAGATCTGCATCACCATCGATGTTTGCCAGCGCCGGCGCTGCGAGTGCGCCATTCCACGTTCCTGTCGTGGGGAACGGTGCCGGAAGATCGAGCACATGAATAGGGTCGCCCAAATAGTTAAGCACGTAGAGTCTGCCTGTATGATCGCTGTCTTTCTGGGTCCAGGACGCGAATAGCACTTCGGCGTGACCATCGTTATCAAGATCAGCCACCACCGGCTCGGAGGCAAAGCGGTAAAACCCTTCGGAACTGTTATAGACCGAATAGGGCCAGTTGCCATGCTCGGTCTTATCCAGCCAAAAGGCATGCATCCGCCCATCATAGGCCGGATAGATGATCTCCTTCTCCCCATCGCCGTCGAGGTCGGCAACCGCTGGGTTTGGCTGATTGCTCTCAATGACGTCGTAGTTCTCACTCAGCGGGGCACCCGTATCGACCGGGATGCTGCGCCAGTCATATCCACCGGTGTTGAAACGGCTGCGATCGCGGTTGAAGATAAAAACGGCGTCGTACTTGGACGTATAGGTGCCATTGCAGTCATACATGTTGCCCGTCACGACGACCTCGTTCATGCCGTTACCATCGATATCGGCAATCACGCTGACGCCATCTGCGAAGTTTGCGCGATAGCTTTCTAAGCGCACGCCATTGCACTCACCCCCTCCCCGTTCCTCAGGCACCGTGCTCTCCCACACGCCAACCTTGCCCCAACCATTGCCGCTATAGACTGCGTTCGCCGGGATCTGCGTACCATTCTGCTCGTAAGCGTTGATGTAGTGCACGTCCGATGGAACGATCACCTCACCGGCACCGTCGCTATCAATATCGCCAACCGCGGCGTTTGCGTTATAGACGCCCCAAGCATAACCGCTGTCATTGCTCAGTTGCGGCCATCCTGACCTGAGCGCGCCGGTATGTTCGTACACCCACGTATTCACTGCGTTGGGGCGCGCCGCCGTGGCGATGATTTCCATACTGCCGTCCGCGTCCAGGTCAAACGCGGCAAGCCCGCGCAATTCATTCGTCGAACTGATCTGGCGTGGCCACCCAGGCTTGAAGTACCCGGTACGGTCATAAACTGCGACATAGCCCCCACCATGAGCCGTCACAATTTCAGGATAGCCATCCCCATCAACATCGGCGACGACGATCCCTGGCCAGGTGCGGCCCACGCTGCTCGCAGCGGGTTGGTTCCGATCATAGCCGGATGCGACGCGCCATTGCAGCACACCCGTCGCGCCACTTAACGCGACAATGGAATAGGCCGACCCAATGACCTCCGCCGCGCCATCACCATCCAGATCGGCCACGGCTGGAGATGAGTACCAACCGGTCTCGCACCAGGAGGTATAACAGCCACCGCGTTGCCACTTCAGCACAGGGGCCTGGACAAGCGACGGCGATGGGTTCTCACGTTCCGCGTAGATGGATGTATTGGGGGCGTAGTGGATCGAGAGAAAACTAACCACAGCCATGATCAACACATGACGTACCAGTTCCTGCATATACCTCCACACGCCCAGGTTGCAAACCAGGGAGCTGGTTCGGGATGTAATCTCCCGCAGAAAGCCGACGAAATAACCCTCGTAAAAGAAGTGCGGCATCCCATAGAACTCAACGCAAGGCGGATCCTGCGGGTCAGGATGGACGATCACTTGCGGTCGATCCCCCGGCACTGTTGCAGCGGCCAATCGTCGAAGAAGAGAATCGTGCGCATGTCAATCCATGGGCTTATCCAACCGCAACGGCGCCAAGCCCGGCACGAATTTGCACGCCTCGATCAGCGCATCCGCGTAATGGCCGTAGATCATGCCGGTATGATGGATAAACGGGCCTTGCAT
This sequence comes from Chloroflexota bacterium, assembly GCA_023488685.1. Taxonomy (GTDB): domain Bacteria; phylum Chloroflexota; class Anaerolineae; order J036; family Brachytrichaceae; genus CAIXPS01. Next base: position 14,820 of record JAMDDR010000219.1, read on the forward strand.
GATCGTGCGTTCCCAATGCGGCCAGTCGTCCACTTCCATCCATACATAGTTGTTCTGTGTGTATGGCCCGTCCATCGATCTGCCCTGCCCCACTGCTAACTGATACACGCCGTGGTCGCCATCGAAACGAGCCACCGTAATAGGCCCTTGCTGCAATCGGAAGTGTGTCATGCCGGAAAGCGGGCTAGGCAGGATCCAGTGGTGGCCGATCTTGAGCCTGTCATCAGGATCACGCATCGACAGTGGTGCGCCGGCGTGCCACAATAGGATGCCGTTATCGTTGGTCGGGTGCCGCACGGTGAGATCGACCAGGTAGGTCGGCGCCGTGTTCAGCGTGGCACGGTGCAACAGCACACCACTCAGTGCCCCATGGATGTCCGACTCATAGCCAATCGCATAGCAGTCGGCAACTGCACTGTCGGCGAAGAAGCAGTACGCGTCCATCTCGTCGACCAGCGAGTTGAAATCCTGAATGGCGAACCCTTCCAGGTTATGCTTCGCACCCAATTCCAGCATTTCGTCACGCGCGGCAAGCACGTTGATCATCGGCCCGTCACCGTCGAACCCCACAATCTCAGCGCTCTGCTTCAGCGCGGTCAACTCCGCCTCGTACGCCGTGCGGTGCTTGTGCGCACGATCCTTCGCCCGGCGAATGAATTCGACCATGTCAAGTGGCAGCACCTCAACATGGAATTTCTCCAACAGTTCGCTCTCGTTGACGATGGTGGTCCAGAAGAAATCGATACGCTGGCCAATATGGCCGATGCGAACACCACGGCGTAAGGCGCCGGCCACGTTGGCTGCGCGCAGGAAGCCATCCACACCCTGCTCGAATGCGGGATCGTCAATGCGGCAATTCTCGATGTAGGTGAAAGGGACATTGAGCTTGTGCAGCACTTTACTCGAAGCAAACATCCCGCATAGCGTGTCACGCAAGCGGCGCCCATCGGGCAATGGCGCCTCATCGCGCGGCCCCCACAGCAACACCGGCACGCCCAGTTTGGCGCCGATCATCCCGACGGCGCCTTCCGTGCCGAAGTTGCAATGCGGCATGAAGATGGCATCTACATCCGCACGTTTGAAATGGTCGACCACCGCTTCGACGTGCGACTGGTCGCGCACGATGCCGTCGGGCAGCACGCCGTCGATTGAGACGTAATTCACCCCCCACTGGTTTAGTTTGGCTTCAATCAGCGCCTTGTAATGCAGCGCGTCTTCGTGACTGAACACAAACTTGCCGATGGGGCAAAAACCGAGTTTGAGTTGCGTTCCAGCCATCCTTTACCTCTTCATGAACCATTCAGGTTATCAGGCAATGATACCGGCCAGGACACATCAGTCTCCGTATAGCCGGCGGTAGAGCGCCCGGTAGGCTTGATAGGGTTGCTCATACAACTCGTGCCGGATCGCATCGGGCACAAATACACTTCCCACACGGTAGAACGTTGCACTGCACTCGGCCACTGCGCCGAACTCACCTGCACCCACTGCGGCCAGCATCGCCGCGCCCAGTGTCGCAGCCTCGGTGACAGCCGGGCGTTCTATCGGCACGCCGGTCACGTCCGCCTTGATCTGAAGCCATAGGTCGCTCTTGGCGCCACCGCCGATGGCCCGCACCGTGTCGACGGCAAGCCCATTGTCACGCATCAATTCAAGGTTCTCGCGCAAGCTGAAGGCGATCGACTCCAGCACAGCACGGTACATGTCCGCCAGCGTATGGCCAAGCGCCAGGTTGAGCAACGCGCCGTGTGCTGCTGCGTTAGGCTGAGGCGACACCATCCCGTCGAAGTGCGGCAGCACCGTCACGCCGTTGCTGCCTGGCGGCGATGTCGCTGCCATGGTCTCCAGATCGGGCAGGCTGTGTCCCGGCGCAAATTGGCGCTGAAACCAATCGACGACCAGGCCAGCCGTTTTGGCATACGCCAATGCATACTGGTAGCCTTCTATCGGGAAACGCCCCGTGATGAGACCAGGCGAAGGAAAACCTGACTTTTCAGGTCGGGCTTCATACAAGCTCACCAGCGCCAGGCAGGTACCAGTCGTCTCCGACACGATGCCGGGTCTGCAATTGCCCGCGCCCAATGCGCCCGCGTACTGATCATTGGTGCCGGTCACGACCAGTGTTTCGGGCGAAAGGCGCCACGACTCGGCGACATGTGGCAACACGCGCGCAATTGGGCTACCCGGAGTCTGGATCCGCGCCATATCGCCCCGGTCAATGTGCGCTGCCGCAAGCGCCTCTGGCGAATAGTCGGCCGCGCCATCTACATAGAGCGCCGTGGTTGAAGCCGTGCATGGGTCAGTGACCGCCTGACCAGTCAGACGATGGTTGAAATAGTCGGGCAACAACAGGTAACGCCGGGCGCGTGCCATACGCTCTGGCAAATGCCGGCGCAGCCACAGTATCTTCGGCGCCGCTGCAATCGCCTCGATGAATGGAGCCGGGCCATGCGGTAGCGCTGCAGCAACTGCAGCAGCCAGTTCTTCAGCCTCCGCCGTGGCACGGCTGTCATACCAGATGATCGCGGGGTAAACGGGTCGATCGTCACGGTCCAGCGCCACGAAGGTCTGCCCCTGCGAGACGACCGATAACGCTACGATCTGGGCGCCACTGGCATCGACGGCCTGCCGGACAGCGTCCTGGCCCGCCGCTTCGATCCACTCGATCGGGATCTCCGCTCGCCCCTGCTCCGTCATGGATGGGGCGTAGGTGGCATAACCGGCTCCAAGCCGGCAGCCTGTACGATCATATACGGCGGCTTTGGCGCCAGTGCCGCCGATATCCAGGCCCAGGTAAGCGGCTAATGCCATTCAATCCTTGGCGGATGACTCAATGCGGGTGACGAAGGATTGCTCATTCGTCACCCGCCATTCGTCACACTAATTCACACTCACGATTTGCCCTGTCTCCAGCGATTGAATGCCGGCTGCGATGACCTTCTGCGCCGCCAGACCAGCGGCACCGGACCCGTCGATGTCCTCGGGCGCAACCCCTTCAGCCACCTGATGGGCAAAACAACAGATACGCTCACGGAAGGTGTCATCGAAATCACGGTAACCGCCGAACACCGGGTTGGTGTACACCTGCTTGATGGGATCGCCGGCGGGATAGAGTGTGACCTCACGCCACATGTCGTCGATCACAAAGCGGCCTTTCACGCCAGACACCTCGCAACGCTCCATAGGATGCCCGCGCGCGATATCGTAACTGCTGGTGAGATGTCCAACCACACCATTCTTGAACTGCATGTTGAAAGAGGCGGTTGACCACATCCAGCGGCCGGGCGCCTTTGTGGCGAAGCATTGCACCCTCTCGATATCGCCGCAGAAGTGGCGCATCATATCCACCGAATGCGGGTTCAGCGCCTTCATATGATAGTACGGCGAATCAAGATCCTCCGGCCGGCCGATCCACAGCGCCATGTTGACAAACAGCAGATGGCCCAGACGGCCATCGTCGAGCCACTGTTTGGCAATGCGCGCCGCCGGCGTGAAACGATGATTAAAGTCGATCCCAAAGCAGCGCTTGTGCTCGCGCGCCACACGCACCATCTCTTCAGCCTTGGCGATCTCGTTACAGATTGGCTTCTCGCACAACACGTGGCAACCGGCCTCCAACGCCTGGATGGTCGGTTCGTAATGGTCGCTGCTATATTCAAAACCACCCGTAGTCACGCTGCACAGATCGGGTTTGAGTGCCGCCAGCATCTCCGAAGCGCTCAGGAAGTACGGCACGCCCAAGCGTTCGCTGGCAGCCTGGGCGCGATCTCGCTTGATATCGCACACTCCCACCAGTTCAACCGCCGGCTCTTCCTTGTAGATGCGGGCATGCAGGTTTCCGATGTGCCCCATGCCGATCACACACACACGTAACATAGCTGCTCCTCAAGTTAGTGACTGTTCATCGCTGGCGCTAACTCGTAGCCCAGTTCGAGCATGTCCTCCTGAAAGAAATCAAAGTAGTGACAACCTGTGTCCTTTTTCCAACGCCCAACCGTCTCTGGCCGCATGATGACTCTACCGAGCGGGAACCCCAGAAACGCCTCCAAACGCGCCTGGGTCTCATCCTGCCGGAAGACGAAGTCTTCGAAGCGCACCACGATGGTGTGCTGGGGTGGCGGGGTGGCTTTGACGATCTCGCGTTGGTACTTCCAACTGATCGCACGCCGCAGCCGCACATCGTCCGTCTTCTCATACGGCACACCAAAGTCGGACAGGTCGTCTGTCAGGTGAGCGCCCAGAATGCAGTCGCGTGGGTCGCGCACCCAATGGATGTAGCGGATGTCCGGGAACATCCGCACGATCCACGGGTAAATCAGCGTCGTCTCTGGCAATTTCCAGCCTTTTTGTGCAGAGCGGCTGTGCAGGACGGATGACAGATACGACTCAACCAGGCGCGTGAATTCCGGATCGATCGGCATGCTGTTCAACTGCGAGAAATCCCATTCCAGCCCGCCCTTGTAGGTGACATACTTAGCCATGACGCGGCAGGCCTCATACAGATCCTCCGGGGGCAACATGTCGCCGGAATCGTTCAATTGTGCTCCCATGAACACACCGCTTGCCGTCAGGGTGTGGGATATGGCACGCGTGCCGGAGTGACCCCGGCCAATAATTGTGATCATCATTGCAGACTCGAAAATTAGAGCTTCTTCGCGCCACGCTGCGTGCGCAATTCCTTGGCCTGCAACGACTTTGCCTGCTTGGGAGAGCCGATGTACATCGTATCGTAAGCCTGTTGCGAAGTCTTGAACGGTCCGCCGCCGTGACCATGCCAGTTCAGGTTGGTGAACATGGGGTTCTCACGGCCAGTTTGCTTGGTGCGGCGGGCGATGTGCGCCTGCATGCGTTCCTCAAGCATCTTCACCACCTCAGGCTGCTCCTCAGCCACGTTGTGGTTTTCCTCCGGGTCCGCGACGAGATCATACAGTTCCACTTCGGGCTTGAAATGGAAATCCGGCTCCAGCGCATGGATGAGCTTCCACTGGGGTGTGCGCCAACCGTGCTTGCGCATCCAGGTCGCCTCGGTGATATAGGCTTCCGGCTCGACGTCGCGCGCTGCGCCGAACATCCATGGCGCAAGACTGCGACCGTCAAACTTGATCCGAGGCTTGGGATTGATGCCCATCAGGTCAAGAATCGTCGGCGTGATATCCTTCATATAGCACATCTCGTCGATCATCAAGCCTTCCGGCACATGGTCCGGCCACACGAAAGCCAGTGGAATATGCAATGTCGGCTCATACAGGCCGTGGTGATCGAAGTGGCAGTTGTGATCGTACAGCGTCTCACCATGATCCGAGTCGAACACAATCAGTGTGTCTTCCTCAAGCCCCAGCGACTTGATATTGGCCAGGAGGTTCGCGATACAGGCATCCATATACGCAATTTCGCCATCGTACTGCGCGATGACGTAGTCCTTGTCGGTACAGCCCGGCGGGAACCAACTGGCGTGGAAATCGCAGAAGGGCTTGAACGCATAGACTGGGTCCAACGAATGATTGTCCGGGTCTAATTCGTTGCCACCGTAGAAAATCCGCTCAAACGGCTGCGGCGGTAAATAGGGCGCGTGCGGGTCCATGTGGCGCAGGAACAGGAAGAACGGTTGATCCTCCCCAGCCAGGCGATTCAACTCGGGGATGGTCACCTTGTTCAGGTTCTCGGCCTTGGGGCTACGGCCCTGCTCCCACGAACCCCACCCCTCGAAGTCGAGGTACTTCTGAAAGCCGCGCGAGGCCGGGTTGCCACTGAAGCCCACACAGGTGGTGCTATAGCCCTGCTCGCCCAGTATTTCCGCCAGCGTCTTCAGATGCGTGCCCAACCCACCCTCGTGACGCAGTGCCACGACATCGGTGCTGAAGCAATCCATTCCCGTGAACATGGAAGTGTAACCGGGCGTGGTGGGGATTGACGGGCTTGTGACACTGCTAAACGAGGTGCCGCCTGTGACGTAGTCGTCAATGTGGGGCGTGGTCAGCCGGGGATAACCGAACAAACTCATGTGATCCGCACGCAGACTATCGATGCCGAAAAATATCAGATTGGGTTTCTTCTTCATGTTCTCCTCGCGTAAAGATGGCTCTCGCAAAGGCACGCAGCCGTAACGCAACACGGGGTATCTTTGCGAGAGGTGGGTCCCATTAACGTGCGCCGAGTGCCTTCAGACAAGCATTCAGATAGCCGTAGCTTTCTGCTGCGATCACCACCACCTGCGTCAGCGGCAGTTGGTTGGCGCCGATCACCTCAAGACATACGGGGCCATTGTAACCACCGTCGACCATGACCTTACAGTAGCCGTACAGGTCGATATCGCCGCGGCCGCAGGCCTGCATGGGTGGTGTACCCGGCGTCGGGCCACGACCCTTGCAATCGCGGATATGGATATGCTTCGTGCGGCTCAGCACGGGCGCCAGCGCCTCAGCCGGGTTCTCGCCCGCGCGATAGATATGGCTTGGGTCCATGTCAACGCCGAATGCGGGCGCCGTGACCTTTTCCATCGCGCGCAGCGTGGTCGGCGTGTTGTAGATCGCGCCGCCGACATGTGCCTTGCAGCACAACGTGACACCAAACGTCGCCGCCTGCTCCGCCATCCTGGCCAGCGTATCTGT
>JAMDDR010000167.1:0-3292 GCA_023488685.1 Chloroflexota bacterium
TGGCGAACTGAGCTTGTTCGTGGCTGCGCGAGAACCTGGATAAGCCACTGGCAGCGCTCCAGGCTGAATTCCCCGAACTGCGCTTTACGCACAGCATCCACGGCGACCAACGCTGGCTGAACGCCGGCCTCACGGCATGGGATTGCCTGGATGTACACTTTTATTCGGATGCTGACCCACGTTGGGCTGTACGCACACACTTCGCAGAGTTGATCCAGGATGGCAGGATGTTCCAGGAGAGCAGCGGCTACAAAGCGTTCTCGGATCGTTGTACGGCCACGTACAAAGCCATCGGACCGATGCTGCACGCGCGCCAGCGCAACGTGATCCGCCAGTTCAGCCACTGGGCTGAGGCCTTTGGCATGCCGATCACTTGCACGGAGGGTTGGTGTTCCTGGTTCTATGTCGATCACCCAGACCTGGACTGGGGATGGTTGTTGGAATACAGCGAGCGCGCCATCGAAGATGCCATCGAGTTCGGCTTCTGGGGCGTCACCCCCCACAACTATGTGCAGCCACAGTTCGAGCTATGGAAGAACGTGCGCTGGCACCGTCGTATAAACGAACGATTCCTCGCGAGCTAAGAACACATGAAAATTGCTCTTTTACTCAACCCAGACCACGAACAAGCTCAGTTCGCCAGCCAGATCGGCATCCAGCATGCGATCATCGGTGGACCCAATTCGCCAAATGGCTACCTGGAATATGACACCCTGCAACAGGCGCAGGAAGTATTCGCCGCGCATGGCATCGAAATCAGCGCGGTCGAAAACGTGCCCGTGCACTTTTACGACAAGGTGATGGCCGGCTTGCCAGGGCGTGACGAACAGATCGACAACTACTGCACGACCATACACAATCTCAGTCGCGCCGGCATCCATATCCTTGGGTATCACTGGATGTTGTTGGGCGGCATCACAAGCGACTACGTGCGTGGCCGCGGCGGCGCGCGCGAACGTCATTTCGACTGGGAGGCCGCCAACCGCAGCCGCATCGACGCACTGGAGTGGCGCGGGCCGGACGGTGTGATCCATGTGCCAGACCAGGAGATCAGCACTGAGCAGATGTGGGATAACGTCGCCTATTTTCTGCAGCGCGTCCTGCCGGTCGCAGAGTCATGCGGGGTGAAACTCGCCGCTCACCCCGACGATGCGCCGATCCCCTCCTTCATGGGTGTCGCGCGCATCCTGGGCAGCCTGGAAGGATTACAACGATTGCTCGACACCGTTCCCAGCCCGTCCAATGGGCTGGACTTCTGCCAGGGCACCATCGCCGAGATGACCGGCGTGAACGTCGTGGATGCCATCTATCGCTTCGGCAAACAGCACAAGATCTTTTTCGCCCACTATCGCGCGGTGCAAGGCCAGGTTCCTGATTTCACAGAAGTGTTCATGGACGAAGGTGGCAACGACATGTATGCCGCGATGAAGGCATATAAAGACGTTGGTTTTACTGGACCGATGCGCGCGGATCATTCGCCTGCGGTTATCGGCGATAACCGCCAGGCGCACCGTGGATTTGCCTTCGAGATTGGCTACATGAAAGGCATGGCACAGGCGGTCGATGCGCTCAGCGCGCAGACACACTGAGCAGGAGAACATCATGGAACTTGCACTCACCCTCAATTGCTGGAATGACGAGGATTTGGTCTTCGCGCAACAGTTTGGCGTGAACCATATCCTGGCTCAGCCGATCCTACCTGCTCCTGGTGTGCAGCGGTGGGATGAACGCGCATTAGCCGCCTTGCGCAACCGGGTCGAGCAAGCTGGTCTGCAACTCGTCGGGTTTGACGGCTTGCCCTGCCCTCTGGATCGCTCCGTGCGCGGTGAGACTGGGCGCGATGACGAGATTGCCGTGGCCAGCCAGTTCATCACAGCAGCCGGAGCAGCCGGCATCCCGCTGATCACCTACGGCTGGGCGCTATCCCAACATACGCCTTCGTCCCGGATGCCCGTGGGGCGCGGGCAATCTCACGTCAATCGGGTTGCTGCGCCAATCGCCGACCCGATGCGCGCGACCCAGACCGGGTGGGAGTCCTACACGTATTTCCTCGCGCGCGTCATCCCGGTAGCCGAGCGGGCAAACGTCAGGCTGGCGTGCCAGCCCAACAGTCCTTTTAAGCCCGGATTGCTCAACTCGACGGCAGCACTGCAACAATTGCTCGACACAGCGCCCAGTCATTGCCACGGCCTTGATCTGCAGCATGGCGCTCTCACACACATGCCCGCAGCAGATCTGCTCCAGGCGATCCAACACTTCGTTAAGCAGGGGCGCGTATTCTGTGCGCAAGCACAACACATAGACGTCAGGACAGAAGGCATCGCGGAAGGGTTCCTGGACGAGCGCTCCACAACCGGCCCTGCCATGCTCGACGTCTTGCAGGCCTACCGCGCCGCCGGTTACAACGGCGATCTGCGCCCTGCACCGCCCCCCGGCGTCACGGGCGACACCGAGTGGGGCCACAAAGGCCATGCCTTCCACGCCGGCTATCTCAAGTCGTTACTACAGGTAGCACGGCGTCTGCCAGAGGCAATGGCGCAGTAGCGGGATCAGACTCCCGGAGTCTCGGAGACTCCGGGAGTCTGATCCCGTAGATGTACTAGAGCACGACACTTGTCGCCGTCACATCCTTCGGCGTAAGCGTCCCATCGCAGGCCACCCGTACGTCGCGCGTTTCGCCAGGCAGCAGATCAAAGTAGTCATCTTGTGGCACCGCACCCGCCGGCAGGTCCAGGTGAACCGCGTGCGCAAACACATCGCTGCCAACGCGCACACGCCATAGCCCCTTGCCACCCTTGACCACTTTGACGGACAACTTTGGCGCCTTCATCTTCAAGTCACGCAGGTCGACCGCCCGCAGAATCGCCGGCCAGACGGTGGTCTCACCCTGGACACGGGCCGCCCACAGATGCTGCGTGGGGTCACCCGCACCTCGCTTGAAGGAAGCAATCACTTTGCGTTCCAGGGCTGGGCAATGGAACTGCTTCAGGCGCAGTTGTTGCCCACTCCCATCCAGCGCCATTCGGCCATACACCAGCGTACCCGCGAACTTTTGCTGCGTATCGTTCGCCATCGTGACGATCACATCGTCGCCTTGCTGCCGCAGGATCAACCGGACCGGCGACAGGGCGCGTCTGACAAAGTACCACGAGATCTTGCGCCGCAAGTAATAGTCGACGATGGTCCAACCCACCTCGCCCCAGCAATCCGCGTACATCCAGAACAGGCCGCCATGGCAGTATGGATGCGAGCGAAATGTGTCCAGCGAATAACCATACGTCAACCCTTGCTA
>JAMDDR010000167.1:3302-4556 GCA_023488685.1 Chloroflexota bacterium
CTGGTGTATGGCCGAATGGCGCGCCGTCCAGGTATTGCAGCACAGACTCCTTGGGTGGCGCGCCGATGTAGCCATACTCCGACACGAACAGCGAAGTGCATCGGTCGTATTCCTCCGGTGTGATGCGCTTGTTCATGTCCGGGTTCATCATGCAGTCGCCCCAGTGATGCCGGTCGCCGACCTCTGCCGAGTTCGGTTTTGCGCCGCCATAGGGAGAGCCGTTCCAGTATGGGATGTCCGCACAATTTGCGCTTACTACCGCCGGCAACAGATGGTTGTATAGATACGCGCCAGCACGGGTCTTCCCCAGCCACCATTCGTCAAATCCCCAGTTATTCTCGTTGCTCCCACTCCAGAGTGCCATACAGGCATGGTTGCGCAGCCGCACCGTCTGATACTCGGCCTCTTTACGCACTTCCTCGCAGAACCAGGGCTCATGATCCGGGTATGGGGCACATGCGAACATGAAGTCGTGCCACAACAGGATCCCGTAGCGGTCGCAGGCCTCATAGAAAGCTTCAGGCTCGTATAGCCCCCCACCCCACACACGCAGCATATTGAAATTGGCTTGCTGTGCTTCATAGACCAACTGGTCATAGCGATCGGCCGTCGTGCGCGCGTACAGCGTGTCAGCCGGGATCCAGTCACCGCCCTTGCAGAAGATGCGTTTGCCGTTCACCTTGAATGCAAACAGGTTTTGTCCGGCGGCAACATTACCCAGATCAAGCTCAATGAACCGCAAACCAACCTTGAACGGCTGATACGACGAGCGCACCTTTACCTCCGGAGCACGGCTGCTGGCGCATACCAGTTCCGCGGTAACCGTATAACGATGCTGCTCACCCATGCCGTTTGGCCACCACAGGCGCGGGTTATCGATCGCCAGGTCGAACTCGATGTGGTTCAGTCCCGAACGCAGCAAGGCCGTTTTCTCCGCCTTGACCGACTTACGGCCCTCATCCGTGATCACCAGCTTGACAGTGCCGGTGCTGGTGCTGAAGTAATGCCACGAATCGACGGTGACCGTGACGTGCCATTGGATCGCTCTGACGTCGCGCTGCGGGCGAAGATGGACATCCCGGATGCAGGCCACACTCCAGGCGCGGATTTTGACATCCCCCCCGATGGCGGTCGTGGCCACACGCGGGCTCCAGTCCCAACCAAAGCTGTACTGTGGCTTACGCACGTACGCGCGCCGCGGATCGCCACGCTCCGGGCGACCGTTTGCGGCTTCGGTGCCAACCGGCACACCCA
>JAMDDR010000432.1 GCA_023488685.1 Chloroflexota bacterium
GGCCCGCGCGAATGAGGTAGGGCAAACTGACAGTTTGCCCCACGAACCAGGGTGGTACCACGGGCCCACTCGTCCCTGATCGGACGGGTGGGCTTTTTCTATTGGTGCGCAGGAGAGACTGCAATGGCTGACAAGTACATACCACAAGAAATTGAGCCAAAATGGCAGGCACGGTGGGAGCAGGACGAGCTGTATAAGACTGGCCCGCGCGACGACCGGCCAAAGTACTACATTTTGGACTTTTATCCCTACCCTTCGGGTGAGGGCATGTCGGTGGGGCACGCGCGCAACTACGTGCCGACCGACGTCATCTCACGCTATTACCGCATGAAGGGCTTCAACGTGCTGCACCCCATGGGCTTCGACGCCTTCGGGCTGCCGACCGAAAACGCGGCCATCAAGCTCAAGGTCAATCCGCACACGCTGAACGAGCGCTACTCGGCCAATTACGTGCGCCAGTACAAGTTGATGGGCCTGAGCTATGACTGGTCGCGCCTGATCAACAGCGCGCACGACGGCTATTACCGTTGGACCCAGTGGATCTTCCTGCAGATCTTCAAGTCGTGGTACGACCCACGCCAGGATAAGGCCGCGCCCATCAGCGCGCTGGAAAAGGAACTGGCGCAGCACGGCGCCCAGCCCATCTTCGACTATATCGACACGCACCCCGAACACATGGGCGTCGTCGCCAAAGGCACGCCCGCGCTCACCGCCGCGCAATGGCAGGCGCTGAGCCGGCATGAGAAGAACGCCTACCTGATGAACTTCCGGCTGGCATTCCGCGCCGAAAGCGTGGTGAACTGGGACCCGGTGGACAAAGTGGTGGTGGCGGACGAAGAGGTCGAGAACGGCCGCGCCTGGCGCAGCGGTGCGCTGGTGGAGAAAAAGGTCATCTGGCAGTGGTTCTTCCGCATCACCGCCTACGCCGAGCGCCTGGCCAACGAGCTGGACACCGTGGACTGGCCCGAGAAGATCGTCAAAATGCAGCGCAACTGGATCGGTAAGAGCGAAGGCGCAGAGGTCGATTTTGAGATTTTCGACGCTTCGCGTGGATTTCCGATTTCCGACGCTGCCAACGATGGCGGCAATCAAGCCAAGATACCCAATCCAAAATCCCCAATCCACGCGGAGCGTCCAAAATCCAAAATCCAAATTTTCACGACTCGACCCGACACCCTGTGGGGCGCGACCTTTATGGTGCTGGCGCCCGAGCACCCGCTGGTGCAGACGGTCACGACCGCTGAGCGCCGCGGCGACGTCGACGCGTACATCGCACAGGCCAGGGCTCAGACCGAAGCGACCCGCACGGCCGAGAACAAGGAGAAGACCGGCGTATTCACGGGCGGCTATGCCATCAACCCCGTCAACGGCGAGCGCATCCCGATCTGGATCGCCGACTACGTGCTGATGGGTTACGGCACCGGCGCCATCATGGCCGTGCCGGCACACGACCAGCGCGACTTTGAATTCGCGCGCAGGTTCGGGCTGCCGGTGCGAGTGGTCGTCCAACCCAAGGGCGAGACGCTGGACGGCGACAGCATGCCCGCCGCGCATGAAGCCAATGAAGGGGTGATGGTCAACTCCGGTCCGATCACCGGCACGCCGGCGAGCGAGAGCGTACACAAGGCCATCGCGTACGTCGAGTCCATCAGCGCGGGCAAGCGCCGCGTCAACTACAAGATCCGCGCCTGGCTGATCAGCCGCCAGCGCTACTGGGGCACCCCCATTCCCATCATCCACACACCCGATGGCGAAGAGCCACTGGACGAGGGCGAACTGCCGCTGTGCCTGCCCGACGTCGCGAACTACGAGCCGACGGCCACGGGTGAGTCGCCGCTGGCCGGCATCCCGCAGTTCGTAAACACGCCGCGTGGCCGGCGCGAAACGGATACGATGGCGACGTGGGCCTGCTCTTCCTGGTATTTCATCCGCTTTGCAGATCCGCACAACGACACGGCCATCGGCAACCCCGCGGAGATCGCCTACTGGCTGCCCGTGGACATGTACGTCGGCGGCGCAGAGCATGCCGTGCTGCACCTGCTGTACGCGCGCATGTGGACCAAGGTACTGCACGACCTGGGCCACCTGCCCTTCATCGAACCGTTCAAGGCGCTGCGCAACCAGGGCATGATCCTGTCGCCGCAAAAGAAGGTGGACGAAAAAGGCCGCGAGTATTACGAGAAGATGAGCAAGTCCAAGGGCAACGTGATCACCCCGGACGATGTCATCGCCGAACATGGCGCCGATGCATTGCGCGGTTATGAGATGTTCATCAGCGACTACGCCCAGACGGTGCCTTGGAGCACCCAGGGCGTGCCCGGCGTGCGGCGCTGGCTGGAGCGCGTGTGGCGCATCGTGCTGTCGCCCGATGAAGATAAAGGCCAGCCGGTGGCGTTCACCCCCCGCGAACTGCGTCGCGTGGCCCACCAGACCATCATCAAATACGAACGCGACCTGGCGAACTTCAGCTTCAACACGGTCGTGGCTGCGCTGATGGAGTTCACCAACGCACTGTATAAGGCCCGCGACGCCGGGCTGACCGGCACGCCAGAGTGGGCTGAGGCCATCGATATCCTGCTGCGGTTGGTCGCACCTGTCGCGCCGCACATGGCGGAGGAACTGTGGGTGCGCACGGGCCACGCCTATAGCATCCACACACAGACGTTCCCCGCGGCAGACGAACAGGCCGCCAGGGAAGAGGACGTGACGATCGTGGTGCAGGTGAACGGCAAAGTGCGCGACCGCATCGTCGTCCCTGCCGGCGCGAGCGAAGCGTACGTCAAGCAGGCCGCGCTGGCATCCGAGGGCGCACGACGATTCACCAACAGTGGTGAGCCCAAGCAAGTCCGCTATGTGCCTGGCCGGTTGGTCAATATCGTCGTGTAGCGGCGCTCAATCGCATCCCAGACACATTCCAGAACATTCCCCCCTGCCCGCATATGATGATGATGTGTGGGCAGGGGATCGTCTATTCCAGACAGACCTCATCCAGCTTCCGTACACGCAGGTAGATCAGCGGCACGCGGCTGAGCTTGGCCAGCGAGCCGAGATGGGCACGCCGGTTGAAGACGTCAAAGTTATTCCGCACGATACAGTCAAGAATGTCGCGATACAGTGAAATCGCGGCGCCGACGGCCAGGCGGCCTTCCTGCTTCAGGTAGGCAATCCCACTCCAGCCATGCTCGTAGAGCTGTTGGGTGCGGTCGATCTGGAACTGCATCAACGCCCGGAAACGCTCGTCGATCTTCCCCGCACACAAGTCATCTTCGGTATAGCGGAAACGCCGCATGTCCGCAAGCGGCAGATAGATTCGCCCGCGCACCATGTCCTCGCCGACGTCGCGCAGAATGTTGGTCAGTTGCAGCGCTATCCCCAGGGTGATCGCCGCGGCCTTTGCCTGCTGCAATAGCGTGGGGCTGTCGCCGGTCACGCCAATGATGTGCATGCTGATCAGCCCGACGGTGCTGGCCACGCGGTAGCAGTATGCACGCAACTCGTCAAAGGTCTCGTAACGGCTGATGCGCAAGTCCATTTCGCAGCCATCGATCAAATCCTCGACGTATTCCTGCGGCACGTTGTAACGGTCGCGCGTATCCGCCCAGGCAGATAGCACAGGATGGCACTGAGCGGCGGCGGGCAACCGCGCCGCCAAGCGCCATTCCGCCAGGTGGTTCATCGCGGCGCTCGATCCCAGACCGTGCTGTGGGACGTCGACCATGTCATCCGTGACCCGGCAAAACGCATAGAAGGCGCGAATGGCGCAACGTATATCCGCCGGCAGAAAGCGTGTGCTGAGATAGAACGACTTGGAGTGCTCGCGAGTGACCCAGTCGCAATAGGTATACGCTGCGTCAAGACCCTGGAATGCCGAGGTCTCGTTCTCGGAGAACCCGGCATTCTGCATAGTAAAGCCTTGTGCTATGAGTTTCGCTTCCATGGGCAGTTGCACCGTGTCACTATCAAAAGCTATCACCCCTATTTCACACCATCGGCGCCGTATGTCAACTCCAGACATCCAGCCGTTCCCACATCACCTTTTTCAGGACGCTTGAGTTATGGGTAATCACCAGGAAAATTTCTCTTGACAGCCGGTATTACCATGGATACAAATGAGGGAACCAACCCAACGCGATCTACAGGCTGAAAATAGACGGAACCAGTTACTGGACCTGGCCCTGGCTTTATTCGCCGAGCGAGGCGTCGAAAACGTCAGCATCAAGGACCTGGCCGCCGAAGCTCAAGTAGCCCAGGGGCTGATCTACTACTATTTTCAAAGCAAAGATGCGTTGTTAACGGCCGTTTTTCAACGGCATAACCCTTTCCCGCATGTACAGGCGATCATCAAGAAAATTGCTGGTATGCCCGTGCAAGAAGGGTTGCTGCAATTCACCCACGACCTGGCCAGGCTGATGCCGGAGAAACGAAACATCTTCCGGATTCTGCTGCGCGAGCTGATTTCACCACGGACCAATTTACTCACCCAGGCGATCTCTTCTCAGGCAGAGACGATGAAGCTTTTATCACAGTATTTCCAGGAACG
>JAMDDR010000211.1:0-419 GCA_023488685.1 Chloroflexota bacterium
ACGCCGCCTTCCACGACTTCTACGGCGACTACCTCGCGATCGGCGAAGGCCAGGTTGGCACACTCCACCAGCGTGTGCAGGTAAGCGGCGGAATTGTGCCCCAGCGCGGCCAGGTCGTACCCCTCCAGCAGCGTCAGTTGCTGCAGGAACACCGGCCCCTGTGTCCACGACGGGCACTTGTACACATCCAGCCCGCGATAGTCGACGCCGGCGGGGTCCTCGACACAGGCATGCCACTCGGCCATGTCCTGGTACGACAGCAGACCGGTGTGCGCCTTGCCGCTGGCGTCCTCGACCGGGTGCTGGGTGATGAAGTCGACGATGCGGTGTGCAATCTCCCCTTCGTAGAAGGCGTCGCGCGCGGCCTCGATGCCGGCAATGCGCCCCCTGGATTTCGCCGCCGCTTCCGCGTCGCACAG
>JAMDDR010000211.1:429-4537 GCA_023488685.1 Chloroflexota bacterium
AAAGCCCATCGTCCCAAAGCGCGCCAGCGCGACGGCCCAGGTGTCCACCACCGATGGCACGCACGCGGGCAGATAGCCGTCGCCGGGGATCAGGTCGATGCCGTTCTCGCGGCACCATTCAATCGTGAACGCCTGGGGCGACCAGCCCATGCCGCTGACGGCATAGGTTTTGCGTTCCTTGGCTGAGTGGATCAGCGTCGGCACCTCGCCGCCGGTGCCGTTGTTCTGTGGTTCCAGCAGGTTGAGTGCGAAGCACATCGCGGCAGCCGCGTCGATGGCGTTGCCGCCCTGCTCCATGATGCGAAAACCCGCGGCCGTCGCCAGGTAATGGCCCGAGGTGACGACACCGCGTGTGCCCATCACCACTGGGCGCGTGATGAAAGTGGTCATGCGTCACAGTATAACGTCTCGGCAAATTCTGGAGTCAAGGCTTTAGCCGGAAGGTCGCGGTCTTGAACACACCATAGATTCGGTCAGACGGCGTAACCGGCTGAAGCCTTGAGTCCAAAATCAGGCGGTCTCGATGACATCTGTGATTCGGTGAGATGACATCACCGGCTGAAGCCTCGACCTCCAGGTACGCTCTATATGGAGGCCGAGGCTTTAGCCGGAGAACCGCGGGCTTGTGGGCACTCGTGTGCTACGTGCAGTCCCCGTGCTCGATAGCCCTCACCACCCGCTCCCTCAAGTCCTGAGAATACGCCATCCATCTGTTCTAACAGCTTCGCGATATTACGGATATTACGCAAGCCGCTCTAAATGAATCACCAAGTGCCCTTAATTGCAGTCATGTACCAGCTCTTACGTCACCGGTCGTGTCAAACACTTATCAAAAGTATGTCAAGCCAGTACCAGGGCGCGTGTTATCGTGAGTACGATGATCTGTATTGATCACGGAGGATCACGATGAGAAGCCGCGGCATTCTCGTTATCTTGATAGTGGTTCTGTCAGCAGCCTGTGGGCGCTTACTCAGTCCGTCAATCTCCTCACCAGTAGCGACGCCGGTGCTCAGTACCCGAACGCCCATGGATCCGGAAGCCGCACCGCTCGCGATGGAGGCGAGCGGTGACTTCGTGCCCCCACAACCCATTTACGACCGCGTCCTGTCAGACTTGGTAACCATCCGCGGGGCCTACAAAGCGGTATCAGCCATCCGGGCGCGGTCTGCCTGGGACCCGCATCATATGCAAATCTACTTCGATGAAGTGGGCAACGCCGCCTTCCGGCTCGGCATATATCACGCCTGGGATGACTTGAACACACGCTTCGGGGCCATGGTTATCGGGAATGGCTCTGTTGTCACGGGCATCAGGTTCACAGGGACCTGTAACATCCTCCGCTTGGCGGAGGAGTACGCTAGGCTCCCCCACGTCCGTGACGCACAAACGGATTACCTACTCGGGGATGACAGTGACGTCTGTCTGTCGGTCACGGGTAAAACCTACGTCTACATCTTCGACGCCGCCGGCGGTGATTGTCCGTCGGGTTGCACCGAACACACCTACTGGGGGTTCTCGACAGACGCGCAAGGTCACGTCACCCTCCTCGGCAGTTGGGTGTGGAAATGGGAGGCTCCCGAGCCGGCATGGTTCCACGACTTGGCCGAGTGTCGGAAATGGCTTTAAGTTGCCCCCACGCAGTAACAATACTCGCGTCGCCAACATTGGAGCCTACCGCTCTAAATCTCAGACCCTGTTCGCTACCGCCCGCGCGGCGAAGCGTTGCAGATGGCTGTTCCACCCGGTGACGACGAGATCCTCCGGGTCCTCCACATCCAACTGCAACCCAAAGACCTGCCCCATGCTGCGCAGGATGGCCTGCGCGCTCTCCAGGTTTTGGCCCGAAGGTACGCCGGCGAGGATACGCTCGGCCAGGTTGTGCAGCACCGCCAGCCCGGCCGGGGTGCCAAGGTCGCGGTCCATGGCCTGGCGGAACAGGCGTTGCAAGTCCGCCACCTGTATCTCGGCGCCTTCACCGCTCACCGCCGTGACGGCCTGGCGCAGAAACTGCGCCAGGCGATCCGCCTGGGCCAACTCTGACTCGTCGTATTCCCACGCCCGGCGGTAGTGATGCTGCGCAAGATAGACGCGCAAGGTGTCGGGCGACCAGGTTTTGAGCAGGTCGTTCGCCATGATCAGATTGCCTAACGACTTGCTCATCTTCTCACGGGCTTTCCCAGGCCGGCTCACCCTGCGCCTACCACAATACGAAGTCAAGCGGCGCGCGCTCGTTGGGGTCGTCGGGGTTGCTGCCACGCTCGTGCGAGATGGGCAGCATCTCATCCCTACCCCCACCCTGCTAAGACGTGCGGTCGCGATGAGTGGTCTCCCTCCCCGGCACGTCATTCACATTTTCCCAGTACTTGGGCCGATTGTAGTTTTCAAACAGGCGAGACTCATACTCACGCGTGATCAGATCCGCCGGGACGTATTCGGGGCTGCGTTCGACTTCGGCCTTGGTAAGGTTGACGTACACGCGCGATTCCGGCCAGTGGATGCTCTCGATCCATTCCGGGATGAGCAACACCTTGCGCCCGGATAGCCATCCGCCGGTGTCCACCACGATGTAGCGGATGAACCAGTTCTCGTCGTCGACGATGTAATCGTCGAGATGACCAATCCCGCCGTCGGTCGCTTCGATGTGATAACCGGCCACATCGCGCCCGCTGCGCAGATGGGTCTCCTCCTCATGCGCTTCCTCAATGGCTTTCACCTCACGGTCCACCGTCGTCTCCGGGCTCTCGGACGGCGGCACCGCTGGAACCATCGGCGCGCCGACGTAGCCGTAAGGAACGCCAATGGGAGACAACATGCCTGGGCGGATGGGATACCCAGTGGCCCAGTAGTTCGGCCAGCCGTAATAGTTGCTCAATGCGGCCTCGTGCTTGCGTGTAACTGGCGCATCGGTCGTGATGTCCGGGCTGTTCCTGACTTGATCTTTGGTCAGCTTCACCATCACCGCACGATCGTCGCGGTCGATCCCCGTGACCGAGGCGGGCGAGATGAGCACCCTGCGACCCGGCAGCCAGGAACCGGTATCCACCACGAAATAGCGCACCCGCCACTCGTAGTCGTCGAAGTAGATTTCATACAGGTCGCCGATGTCCCCATCCGTGGCGCGGATTTTATAACCCTGCAACTCCTTTACTTTGTAAAACATACCAACACCTCCCTATATTCAACCAACCCAAACCAACCCAACCCCCTACAGATCCCTTACAGATGACGTCTTGGATGTCTTGAATGAGCGTATCCCATCAGCTCCCATCAGCGCCCGCCAAGATGGCGCCTGAACCAGTCACGCGCCAATTGCGCAACGGCTTCCAACGCGCCCGGCTCCTCGAACAGGTGGGTCGCAGCGGGGATGATTTCCAGCCGGGTTTCGCAATGCATCTGCGCCAGCGCCTCCCGATTCATCGCGATGACCGGTGTATCGTCACCGCCGACGATCAAGAGCGTGGGTGCCTCTACCTGTTGCAGGAAGCGCCCCGCCAGGTCCGGCCGGCCGCCGCGTGAAACCACGGCACTGACTTCTTTCGGGCGGTACGCAGCCGCCACCAGCGCAGCGCTGGCACCGGTGCTGGCGCCAAAGTAACCAAAGGACAGATGGCTGGCGCTGGGATGCAGGCGCAACCAATCGGTCGCGCCTGCCAGGCGATCCGCCAATAACTCGATATTGAACCGCAGGTGCCCGGTACGCTCATCCTCCCGCCCCTCCTCAGGCGTCAGCAGATCGAACAGCAGCGTGGCCAACCCACCCCGGCGCAGTTCCCGCGCCACAAACTGGTTGCGCGGGCTGCGGCGACTGCTGCCACTGCCATGGGCGAAGATCACAGCACCCCTGGCGCCCCCCGCCACCACCAGTTCGCCCTCCAGCGTCGCGGACGCCGTAACCACCTCCACGCGGTTGCCCGTCTCATCCGTTGCCCTATTCAATGTCAACGCCATCCCCCAACACGAAGCCCAACACCAGGACCAACACCAGGACCAACACGAAACAATCACCCGCTTTCATTCAACAACTGTTCATTCTGTGCGGCCTGCTTGAGCAGGTCGTGCACTTCCTGATCTGTGACCTGCACGAAATCGTCATACCAATAGCCCACCC
>JAMDDR010000168.1 GCA_023488685.1 Chloroflexota bacterium
TAGTGATATCAGCCTTCCGTACGGTGTACTTGCCGCGCTTCATCGCCATCTGCACCACCCGTTCGAAACGGCCGCCGACAATGATGTCGCGGGCTTTCTCGGTAGATGCCCACCATGCCCATAAGTCCATGGCTTTTTTGAAGCCATACCGCTCTAGCAGGTCGATGTAGTATCGTGGGTTATAGGTCATCATGATCTGCGGTTCGCTGTCGAACCCATCGACCAACAAGCCCCACTCGTCATTACTGCTCAGCGTGGCGGGTCCGCGCAGCACGGCCATGCCACGCGCCTGCACCCAGTTGCGCGCCGTATCCAGGAGCGCTTTGGCCACCTCGAAGTCGTCAATGGTTTCGAAACCGCCAAAAAAACCTGTTTTCTCGTGATGCACCTGGTTGTGACGGTTGTTCAGGATGGCCACGATCGTACCGACAATCTTGCCGTTACGTTTCGCAACGAACAGCGCGGCATCAGAGTGCTCAAAGAATACATTTTTGGTCTTATCGTAAAAAGCCTCACGCTCGCTAATCAGTGGCGGCACCCAATAAGGATCATCCTTGTAGATCTCCCACTGAAAACAGATAAATTGGTGGCGCTCCGCCCTGGTCTTGCACTCGACAATTTCAATGGATTGGCTCGAATTTGACATGGTGGTACTCTCGGCGGCCGAGTTGGACATGGCAGCTATTGTAATTCACTTCGATACCAGCCATCCCAGCGCTTGACTTGACAGCCAACTTGTGCGTCACTATGCTATCCGGCGGTTGACCCGTCGCGGACAAAGGAGGCGAAATGTGACGACCCATGAACAACTACGCGCGGAGGCCGCTGCCTTACAGGAGTGGCTGACGGAGCTGCGGCGCGACTTGCACGCGCATCCAGAGCTGGCTTTCCAGGAACTGCGCACCGCAGGAATTGTGGCGCAACGGTTGGCCGAACTAGGTTATGAAGTACAGACCGGCGTCGGCAAGACCGGCGTGGTCGGAATCCTGGAGGGGGCACGTGCTGCTGGCGCCGCGCCGGCCGGGGCGCTTTCCGGCAACCTGCCCCAGGTCTTACTGCTGCGCTTCGATATGGACGCGCTGCCGGTGCGGGAATTGAACGACGTCCCTTATTGCTCTCGGCATGACGGCGTTATGCATGCCTGTGGCCATGATGCGCACACGGCGATTGGGCTGGCCGTCGCCGAACTATTGGCGCGGCATCGAGCTGGTTGGGCGGGTACGGTCAAGGTTATTTTCCAGCCCGCAGAGGAGACGATACAGGGAGCGCTGGCCATGATCCGGGATGGTGTCTTGAAGTCTCCCGCGCCAACGTGCGTGCTATCGATGCACGTGAACAGCAGGAAGCCACTCGGCACGGTGCATGTCACCGACGGGCCGATGATGGCTGCCGCCGACGGCTTCAGCGTCACCGTGCGCGGTCGCGGCACGCACGGCGCGAACCCTCACGAAGGGGCGGATCCGATTGTGGCTGCGGCACAGATGGTGACGGCGCTGCAGAGCGTTGTGTCGCGTAATATCAGTCCCCTGGATACCGCCGTCGTTACCGTTGGGTACATCCACGGCGGTACTGCACAGAACATCATTCCAGACGTGGTGGAGTTTGGCGGCACGCTGCGCTCCTATGATGAAGCCACCACGCTGTTGCTGCGCAAGCGTGTCCGGGCGATTGTCGAAGGCATTGCGCAGGCCATGAGCGTCGCCGTCGATATTGCGTTTCCTGAAACATACGCGCCGCCGCTGATGAATGACCCGGCGATGTCCGAGATCGTGCGTGGCGTCGCCCGCGAACTGGTCGGCGCTCAAAACGTGTATGGTGACTATCGTATGATGGGATCGGAAGATGCCGCCTACTTCCTGAAGGCGGTACCAGGCGCTTACGCGTTCATTGGCGCAGGCAATGTTGAGAAGGGAATTATGGAACCCCACCACAGCCCACGCTTCCAGATTGATGAAGCAGTTCTGCCCATCGCGGCAGCGCTGGTGACGGCGAGTGCGATGCGTTTACTCAATGGAGCAAGTAGTTAAAGCAGAGAGTCGAGTCGTAATATGCAAACACCCGGTATCTCAAAGACAAGATACCGGGTGTTTTGAACCTACTCCTCGAACTGGACTCGAACCAGTAACCTACCGGTTAACAGCCGGTTGCTCTACCATTGAGCTATCGAGGAACAGCTTGTTTTCCGGGCTTTTCTACACTTTTCGCGGTCTGCAGTTTTCCCGGTGACCATTGACCACTCCCCGCGCTAAAGCGACGGGGATTCTTGAGGATCGACGCCGCCTGCCAGTATTGCTACTGGTCTTACGGTGACTCCCCTCCACGACATGGCCCTGCCGTGTTTGATCATCTGTGCGGCGTCCGTGTCAAGAGCGGCTGCCGCCCTAAAGGACTTTCAGCCGTTCGCTTATATCTCCGGGTTTTAACCCGGAGCTTGACGCTCATTTATCGTAAACTCGACCCTTCGTTCTTCAGTTTACTGCTACTTGCGCGAGCGAGATTATACACCTGTTTTTTGGTTTTCTGGTCAAGGGGGAAGAAGCGACTACTGTTTCTCATCACGAATGGTCCTGCGACAGGATGAGGACGGAGTAGGGCCCGATGCCCACGTTGGCTTGATGTGGCATGCTGTCGATTGAGCCATCGCCGGCACTGGTGTCGTAGCCCAGATGGTTGCCGAAGTCTGAACTGTAGCCCTGCCAGTCACTGTTGAAACGCACGCGCCACACGCCCGCGCGGGGCATCCCGATGGCGTAGCTGTCATAACTGCGGTTGGCGAAGTTGGCGACGACCACCACGTCGTCGCCCGGCCCGCCGCCGTCCCAACGGTGGAAGGCGATGACCTTGTCCGTGTTGTTGATGTGGTGGACGTTGACGTGCTGCCCGCGCAGGCCGCGCGTCTGGTCGAACCAGTTCCGGCGCAGCCGGATCAGATCGCGGTACAGCAGGTTGATACCGGCGTACGCTTGCAGCCTGGCCCAGTCGAGCGGGACTGTGTCCTTGAAGTAGCCGTCTTCCAGGAACTCCTGCCCCTGGAAAATCATCGGGATGCCCGGCGCGGTGAAAACCAGCGCGGCCCCGAGTGTGGAACGTTTCCGAGAGAACCAACTGTCCGCGTTGCCGGGCCAGATCTCCTCCGGCACCCGCGCATGGCCATTCGCCACTTCGTCGTGTGATTCGGTGTAGATCACCCGCTGCACGGCGTCGCCGTTGTAGCGGTGGTAAAGGGCGTTGCGCACGGCGATCAGATCGCGGTTTTCATCGTCCCCGCGGATGATGGCGCTCCGTATCGGGTGCACAAAACCGGCGTCCCACTGGGAGCTGAAGCCCGCCCCTCCGGCCACCGTGTCCTTGGTGATCCATTCATTATTCTGCAAGTCTTCGGCGATGGTGATCTTCCACGGCTGGCTGGCGCGGATCTCATTCTGCACCCATTGGAGCAGGCTCCAGCCGTCCGGGAGGTCACCCGCAACGTCGTTGTTGCGGCCGTTGCGGTTGCGGATGTTGACCACTGAATCGAAGCGCAAGCCGTCCAGCCGGTATTTGTTCAGCCAGAAGAGCGCGTTGTCGCGGATGTACTGCCGCACTTCTCCCCGGCCGTAGTCGGGGCGGGTGCCGCCCCACGGGGTGCTGGCGCGGCCGTTGTCATAGAAATAGATCCCCCCGTCGTGGTCGGAATCAGACCACCCGTCGAAGCGCCACAGGTCGAGGTCGCCGGGGCCGAAGTGGTTATAGACCACATCAAGAATCACTGCGATGCCGTGCGCGTGCGCCGCCTTGACGAAACGGTAAAGGCCCTGTGGCCCACCCAACGCCATTTCAACCGCGAAAGGCTGTGCCGGATTGTAACCCCAGGACACATCCAGCGCATATTCCGTTATCGGCATCACCTCCACGGTGTTGATGCCGAGATCGCGCAGGTAGGGCAGCTTGGTCAGGGTTTCGTCAAACGTGCCGGGGCCCGGGCCCGGGAGGCTGTTGAAGGTGCCCACGTGCATTTCGTAGATCACCAGCTCATTCCAGGGTGGCATCTGAAAGTTGTCGCCCGTCCAGTCGAATGTGGGGTCGTGGATGATAGCGTTGCCGGACGAGTTGACCACCTCGCTCGCGTAGGGGTTCTTGTGCCAGAGGGTCTGTGGGCCGTTGCAGATCACGAACTGGTACTCGTCACCGATCCCAGCCCCCGGCACTTCCACGTACCAATTGCCGTTGCCCTCTCTGGTAAATGGATTGGCCGTCGGGCTCCATTGGTTGAAATCTCCCGAGGCGAATACCTGCGTGGCAAAGGGCGCCCAAACGTGAAATGCGGCACCGCCCGGAATAAGAGTCGTCCCCATCCGCGGATGGGCAGATCCTGAAATAGTTCCCATTGGTTCGAGAGGGTTTGTGGGCATGAACGCTTCCTTAGCCCGACTATTGAACCAGCACACGCATCACACGTCTTCTGCGCCGATTGGTTCGGTATGAATCAACACCTGCCCCAGGTTGGGGAGGTGCCGGCGCAGACTGCGCTCCAACTGCTCTGCGGCCAGGTGCGCGTCGTTCAGCGATGTGTTTGGGTTGAACTGGCAATCGAGCGCCACGTTGATTTGGCTGCCCACCCGATCGAGCGCGATGTTGTGCACATGCTGGACGCGTGTGTCGGTGCGAGCGATCCGCTCGATCTCATGAATCGTGGCTTGCTGCTGGCCGACCGCACGCGCCTGGATCGGCTCGCTTAAGGGTTCGATATGCACCGAGACGCGTGAGAGCATGAACTGATCCTTCAGCGTGCGCTCCAATTGTGTCGCAATCTCGTGCGCATTTTGCAGGTCGAGATGGCCGTTTACCTCCAGGTCGAGGTGGACATACTTCTCATGGCCAACCTCGCGCACGCTGATGTTATGCACGGCTTTCCCGGCGCGCAAGGCTGCGGCGCGGATGCTGTCGATCATCGATTCACGCGATTCTGCCACCGGGTTGATGTGCACCAGCACGTCGGCATCGGGCGCATTCTCCCGCACGCGCTGCTCGATCTGGGTCGCCACGTCGTGTGAGCCTTCCACGGACATCGCACGAGAGACGGAGGCGGTGAGGTCGACGAAGACCTGCGCGCCGACCTCACGCGCGCGGATCGCGCTGACGTCCACCACACCATCCACCCGGCTGGCGGCCTGCTGGATCCGCGTCGTCAGCTCCTGCGGTGCGTGATCCAGGAGTGTGTCGACGGCTTGCTTGCCCAGGCGGACGGCGAAAACCAGCACAACACCCGAGACGACCATTGCGCCGATGGCGTCGGCACGCGCCAGCAGGGGGTTGGCACTGCCCACCACAGCCAGCGTGACGGCGACCAGAACGATGGACGAAGAGAGCATATCGGTGCGGAAGTTGAGCGCCTCCGCGGCCAGTGCCTGGCTGCGATACTGCTTCGCCGCGCGCGTCAATACCGTCACTCTCACAACGTTGATGACGATGCCGAACGCCACCACGATCAGCGACAGCAGGCCGTTTTCGATGGGGCGCGGCTCGGACAACCGCCCGATGGCTTCGCGGATGACGGATAGGTAGATGGCGAAAAGAAATCCCACCGTTACAAGCGCGCTCAAGCTCTCGATTTTGCCGTGCCCATAGGGGTGGCTCTCGTCCGCCGGCCGGTCGCTGATCTTCACCGCCAGCAACGTGACCAGCGACGTGATGAGATCGGACGAATTGTTGATGGCTTCGGCGATGATACTCACCGAACCGCTGATCAGGGCGACGCCGATTTTCAGCGCGGCGAGCAGGACGGTGATGCTGAGGGAAAAGACAGCCGTTTTGGATTTGCTCACGATGACACTCACGGCTTAGACGGTGGGTGATGCCCGGATGGGTGGTGCCCGGATGTTGAAGTTGCTCTGACGAAGATGTGCTCGGCGAGCGCGTGCTCGACGGATTGCTGCTGGCGGTCCGTGTTTGCCTGTCCAACGGCGACGCTGAGTCTGTTATTTTCGGGGTTGCGCGCAGTGATGGTCACCATTGCCCTGGGGACCAGGCCCAACGCAGCCACGCTGCGCAGCAAGGCGGGATTTTCATCCGATATACGCTCGACCTGCACCGTCTCGCCGATGGGGACGTCGCTGAGCGCTGTTTGTGATGAAGAGGCAACGTGCCCGTCCTTTGAAGGGATGGGGGAGCCGTGTGGGTCCGTCTTGGGGTCGCCCAACAAGGCAGACATCTTATCCGCGAACTCCTCGCTGATGGCGTGCTCAAGCCGCTCCGCCTCCTCGTGCACGCGATCCCAACTGAAACCCATGGCTTCGGTCAGGTACAGCTCGGTCAGGCGATGGTGGCGGATGACCTCCAGTGCGATCTTCTGCCCGGCCAGGGTCAGGACGACGCCCTGATATGGTTCATACTCGACCAACTTCATCTCGGCGAGCTTCTTCAGCATGCCGGTGACGGAGGCAGCCGTGACTCCCAACATGTCGGCCAGGGCATTGGTGGTGACACGATCGGCCCCCTCGCCGATCTCGTAAATGGTTTTCAGGTAATCCTGCATTGACTCAGACAGCATGCTCACGCTAACCTATCCTCGCGAACGGGGCGCCGCCAGGGCGTATCCGCCGCGCTCTGTTCATGTCGCGCATCCCACGGATGTAAGCCGGTTGTGAGATCACTTGCGGCGTGGCAATCGCGCTTATATGCCATTCTACACAACCTATACAACCACGCCGGGATGAAATCGCAACGCGTCATTTTGTGGAACGGATATGAATGCATGGTGTTACTATAGGGAGAATTTCAGATCCATGAACACGGTTTTCGTTTCACTTGTGTGTGGCCTTGTCGGGTACATCATTGGCTCAATCCCATTTGG
Source organism: Chloroflexota bacterium (assembly GCA_023488685.1). Classification (GTDB taxonomy): domain Bacteria; phylum Chloroflexota; class Anaerolineae; order J036; family Brachytrichaceae; genus CAIXPS01. Next base: position 6,833 of record JAMDDR010000168.1, read on the forward strand.
CTATCTGATTGTGAAGTTGATGAAGGGTGTGGACATTCGCAGCTATGGAAGCGGCCGGACCGGGGGCACCAATGTGTTTCGGGTGGCTGGATTCCCGGCAGGCCTTGTCACCGCATTACTTGATATCGGCAAGGGCGCCCTTACGGTGCTGATCGTACGGCAGTTCATCCCTGGCACGGAGGGATGGGCCGAAGCCCTGGCGGGTGCGGGTGTGGTATTAGGGCATAATGCCTCTCTGTTCATCGGGTTTCGCGGTGGCGCCGGGGGAGCCACCTCCGTGGGTACCGCACTGGCGCTGTGGCCCTTGGGCGGTGTGCCGGCCCTGGTCATTGGGCTGTTCACCCTTTTCATCATCGGCTACGCCTCGCTTGCCACCATTCTTTCCGCGTTGGCCGTTGCGCTGGTGTTTACGTACGCGGCGGTCACGAGTGCCGTCGTTCCGTTGTCGTATGCAATGTTTGGTTGGGCGATTGTGGGCCTGGTTGTGATCGCGCTTCGCCCCAATATCTCACGGCTGGTGACGGGCAACGAAAAGCGCGTATCCGTTTTCAACCGTGGCGCTGAACGAAAGGCTTAAGCGTAAGGTGTGAGGGACACAAGGAACACCGGGGACAACCAGTCCCCCCACCGTTACGTCATTGCTGTTTTGCCAGCCTGTGGCACAATGTATTAAATGAGAAGGCTACTGGGCTTTCTGAAGCCCCATGGACGGCTGGTGTTCTTGCTGGCCGTGTTGAACTTGTTGCTTGCGGGGCTGATGACTGTCGCCCCAATCGTCACTAAAGCAATCGTCGACGACGTCATTGCGCAACAGCAGTTGAATCGATTGCCGGGCTATCTTGCGTTACTGTTCGGGGTGGCCGGTGTGCGTGCGGTTGCGCAGTTCTTCTTCTCCCGTGAACGCGAGCGCCTCGGCCAGTTGGTCATCACCGACATACGCACTGCGTTGTACCAGAAGTTGCTGGCCTTGTCGTATGGCTTCTACGATAACGAGCAGACCGGCCGCCTCATGTCGCGCATCACCAGCGACGTCGAAAGCACCCGCATGTTCCTGGCCTTCATCGTGATCGATTCGCTAAACCAGATCACGATCATCATCGTTATGCTGATTGCGCTGCTGCAACTGGACGCACTGCTGGCTGGGATTGCCATTGTGCCCACCATCCTTTCCGGGATCGGCCTCTATATACTCTACAGCCGCTGGCGCATGATTCACCGCCGTATTCATGAACAGAACGCCGTGGCATCAAGTGTGTTGCAAGACAGCCTGTCGGGGATCAAGGTGGTGAAGTCGTTCAGCCAGGAGGAGCAGGAACAGCATAAGTATGAACACGCCGTGAAAGAGCTGCGCAGGCTGAACATCGAAGCGAACAATCGCTGGTACACACGTTATCCGTTCATCGGCAGCATTCCGCGCTTTATGCAACTGCTGCTGATAGCGGTGGGTGGCTACCAGGTGGTGGCGGGCGACCTGTCACTCGGCGCCCTGGTGGCGGCGATCAGCTTCACCGGTCTGATGCTGGGCGCGGCAAACACGCTTGGCTCTCAACTTACCGCCCTCGGCCAGACGTCCACTGCAGCCGTGCGCATCTTCGAAATGCTCGACGAGCCGGTGCGAATCAAGTCGCCCGAACGCGCAGAGCGCATTGGCAATATCAAGGGTGATGTCGAGTTTCGTGGTGTCAACTTCAAGTATCCAACGGCGAAGGCAAATACACTCAAAAATATCAACATCCGCGTCCCGGCTGGGACATCGCTGGCGGTGGTGGGCGCGACTGGGTCCGGCAAATCCACGTTGGTCCACCTGATCGGCCGCTTTTACGATCCGACGACGGGTACGGTCCTGGTGGATGGTCGGGATGTGCGCACGGTGAACCTGGACGACCTGCGCCACCAGATCGGTATCGTGGCCCAGGAGGCGCTGCTCTTCTCGGCGTCCATTGCCGAAAATATCGCCCTGGGGCGGCCCGATGCGACGCAGGAAGAAATCGAGCGCGCGGCGAAGCTGGCGCAGGCACACGATTTCATCAGCGAACTGCCCGAGGGCTACCAGTCGTTGATTGGCGAGCGTGGCCTGGGTTTGTCGGGTGGGCAACGCCAGCGCATTGCCATCGCGCGCGCCATCCTGCTCAACCCCAAGATCCTGATCCTGGACGACTCGATGTCCGCCGTGGATGCTGAGACCGAACGCCTGTTGCAGAGCGCGATTGGCTCGGTGATGCAAGGGCGCACCACCGTCCTGATTGCGCATCGCATGTCCACGGTGCAAAAAGCCGATCACATCATCGTGCTGCGTGACGGCGAAGTCGTAGAACAAGGCACACACGATGAACTGATGCGCGGCGGCGGCTACTATCAACACGTGCTCGAACTGCAACGCATGACCGCTACGGAGGCAATCGCTGGTAGCTAGTGAAATGTTAAGGACAATTACCAAACGGACCCAAGCTGTTGTAAAGGAAGGCGACCCGCCGCCACAGCCTGCAGGCAAGACGCTGAAGCGGTTGTTTGCGTATCTGCGTCCCTACCGTAGGTGGATGCTCGGCACGATTTCCGTTTACATGATGTGCGTCATCATCGCCAGCTTCTATCCGTTCATCGATCGCATCCTGATCGACGACTATATTACCGTGGGACGGGTAGGCAGCGACTTCCTGACGCTGGTGATCGTGGCAGCGATATTGCACGCCATCAACTTTACGGGCTTTGGCGTGCGCTCCTTGTCCATCGTCCGTATCAGCCAGAGTCTTTTGTTCGATCTGCGCAGCCAGCTCTTCCACCACGTCGAGAGCCTGTCCTTCAAGTTCCACGAGTCATGGCCGGTGGGAAAGACGATGAGCCGCTTCCTGAGCGATGTGTCCACGCTCAACGACTTCCTCACCAACCAGATTGCGTCAGTCTTTCACGATGCGACGTCGGCTGTCATCGTGACCATTTTGATGTTCATCATCGACCCCGGCCTTGCGCTCATTGCGTTGGTGACGCTGCCGGTGTTGTTTGGCGCTGCGGTTTATCTGCGCCCCCGCATCCACAAGGGCTGGGAGAGCGTGCGCGAGAACAACACGCGCTTCAACATTTTTCTGGCCGAGAACATCGCTGGGATGCGCGTCATCCAGGCATTCGTGCGCGAACAGGTCAACTTCGGCCAGTTTAGAAAGGCTAACGACACACTCGTGACGTCCTGGATAGATGTGATCAACCTGGCGGTGCGGCTGGGCCCGATCGTGGAAGTGACACGCGCCGCCGGTCTTGCTGCTGTCCTGTATGCGGCTTCATATCAGATCGGTGCGAGCTCCAAGCTGACCGTGGGGACGCTGGTTGCGTTTACGTCGTACATCAATGCGTTGTGGGGGCCGATCAGCACGTTCACGAACGTTTACCTGGTGTTGCAGGCCACGCTGGCCTCGGCCGAGAAGGTGTTCGATCTGCTGGATGCGCAACCGAGTGTCATGGATAGGCCTGGCGCGCGCGAACTGCCGCGCGTGAACGGCGAGCTCACGCTCGACCACATTCACTTTAGCTATGATGGGTCGCGTCAAGTATTGCACGACGTCAACCTGCACATCGCGCCGGGACAGTTGATCGCACTGGTGGGGCAGACCGGCTCGGGGAAGACCACCATTGCCAGCCTGGTGAATCGCTTCTACGATGTGACGGATGGCCGATTGTTGATCGACGGCATCGATGTCCGTGATGTCACCCAGCGCTCACTGCACAAGCAGATCGCCGTCGTGTTGCAGGAGCCGTTCATCTTCACCGACACCATCCTGAACAACATCCGCTATGGTCGACCGGATGCCACGCTGGAGGAAGCGATCGAGGCGGCCAAGATGGCCAATTGCCACGATTTCATCGCGAAGTTGCCCGATGGCTACGAGACGCTGGCGCACGAGCGCGGTTCGCAGTTTTCCGGCGGGCAACGCCAACTCCTCTCGATTGCGCGCGCCATCCTGGCCGATACGCCCATCCTGGTGCTGGACGAAGCCACCTCGGCCGTCGATACGCAGACGGAGATGCTGATTCAGGAGGCGCTGGAGCGGCTGATGAAAGGGCGCACCTCCATCGTGATCGCACATCGGCTCTCCACGATCCGCAAGGCGGATCAGATCGTGGTGTTGAAGGATGGCCGCATCGTCGAGACCGGCAACCACGAGTCGCTCGTCAGCAAGCCCGACGGCTACTATGCGCGTTTGTGCCGCGCGCAGATGACGGGCGAGCACTGATTCTTTAGCTACGATCCGCATGGCTTTGTAGGCGTCCGAGACTGTACTTATGGACAACGTGCTCATCCGTAAAGCCACTCCCGCTGACCAATTGACCATTCGCGCCATGGTGCGGGCTGCGCGGTTGAACCCGATCAACCTGCGCTGGCCGAATTTTGTGGTGGCCGACGACGGGGGGCATGTCGTCGGGGCCGGGCAATTGAGACCGTATGGGGATGGCAGTCGTGAATTGGCCTCGCTGGCTGTGATCCCCATCTATCAGCGGCTGGGTATCGGTGGGCGGATCGTGCGCCAACTCCTGGCCGATCAGCGTGGCCCGATCTACCTCATGTGCGAGCACACCCTGGAAGGCTACTACGAGCGTTTCGGCTTTCGCGCCATCGAGGGCCGGGCGCTACCCAAAACGATGGCGCGTATGCATCGCATGGGTAACCTGCTGATGTCCGTCGGATCATGGCTGAGCCGGCAGGAACTGCGCATCAGCGCGATGCGGTGGGAGGGTGACAAGCCCTCCCCCTAAAAGAGGGGGAGAAGTTGAGCTTGGCCATCGCCTCGCGCACCTTCTCCACGTCGTCGGAGCCGGCATCCTTGATCGACTGCAGCAGCATGTTGGTCGCATCGTAGCCCAGCACGGCGAGTGCGTCGGGCACGCTCGCCTCGCCCTTGTCGTTCTTGTATTTGCTCCCGTAGGCCTTCACGAAGTCCTGGACCTCGGCGCGAGTGTCGTCTGGCGAATAGTGGTTCACGAAGAAACTGCCCGCCGCGGACTGCGTGTTCAGGTCGGATGAGTCCCACGCGTCGCCGCCGAGGAAGGGAATGGTGATGCCCTTCTCCTGGGCCTGCTTGGTGACCAGGTTGACGATGTTGTAGTAATCCGGCAGATAGACCATGTCCGGTTTGACATCGGCAACCTTGGAAAGAATGGCAGAAAAGTCGGTGTCTTTGGCGGTAAAGGTTTCTGTGCCAATGATCTGGCCGCCACCAGCGATGAAGGCCTTTTCAAACGCCTCGGCCGAGCCTTTGTCATAGTCGTTGGCCTGGTCGAGCATGATGAAGGCTGTCTTGGCTTGCAGTGTTTCGAGCGCGAACTTTGCCCCGACGCGCCCCTGGAACGAACCGGTGAAGCAGGCGCGGAACACGTACGGCTTCACCTGACCGTCCTTATCGACGGTTACCTCATTCGCCACGGCCGACGGCGTGATCATGAGCGCCTTCCTGGCATTGGCGACTTCAGAAATGGGAATGGCCGCCTTCGAACACGCCTCGGCCACCATGAACTTCACGCCGTCCTGGTCAACCACCTTGTTCGCCGCGTTCAGGGCTGGGTCGGGCGTGCACTGGCTGTCCTCCACGATGGGCACGATTTTGTGCCCGTTCACGCCACCTTTGGCATTCCACTCCTCGATGGCCATGAGTGCGCCGTCGCGTGTGGAGATGCCGAATGTGGGCGCGGGACCGGACACACCCACCAGGACGGCGACCTTGATGTCACCGCCGCCACTGGCGTTGCCGCCACTGGCGCCACCTCCGCCTGCACAGGCAGTAACAGCGATCATCGACGCGACAAAAAGACTGGTGAATTTCAGAGCGGGCATGGGAACCTCTCCTTCCTGTTTATAACGGTCGTGACCGATGGATATAAACTTTCAACTATAGTGAAGTTGGCGGATGTGTCAATTCATCGATGAAGCCGAAAGCAGCCGCATCTTCTCTGAAGTCTCTGAGTACACGCTGAAGGATTCTGAGGATTTCCTGCTCCACTCTCTCCGGGGAGCGTTCTTCCAATCAGGTTTGCTTGTTGACCATCAAGCGGCTGGCAGCGGCAGCAACACCGACTCGGCCTAATAGGCACGAAACGACCGTTTGACCTCGTCCGCACGCTGAGCAAAGTGCTGCAACGCGACCTCCACGGAGGCGATCAACTGCTCGAACTTCGGGAAGTACTGGTTGTGCGTCGCCAACATCTTCACCTTGCGCCACAGGTACTCAATCGGATTGAAGTCCGGCGAATACGACGGCAACTGATAGACCGTGAGGCTGTCCGCGTGCTGTTCGAAGAACAATTTCACTATTCACCCTTTCTTTCTAATGTTGCCCACACCCCAGGCAAGGCCAGTTGCCGGAAGATCCTATCCATCTCTTCCGGTGTATATGGCATTCCGACCTTTAGCCACCATTTGAGCAGGTTGAGAAAGGCTCCGGCCAGGTATGGAGACATCACTGTCAGAGGAATTGATGGGGGACTCGTGCCTTCGCAGGCGGATATAAGAGCCTGTTCGATGATTCTGCCCAACGTGGTCTGCATCATTTCCCACAACCTCTCTCCAGTTGGGTCTCCCGCCATTGCTTGAAAATGCGGGCGGTGCTGGTGGATATGTTGGAACAGCTCCAGGCTTGGCACGATCCCTTGCCCGTCATGCATCTCGGAGAGCTGCTGGTTCATCCTTTCAAGCATCTGCTCCATCATAGAAGTGTGTACATCTTCTTTGTCGAAATAGTGGCTGTAGAACGTAGAACGCCCGATCCCGGCCCGATCCAGAATGTCCTGAACGGTGATCTCCACATAGCGTTTCTCAGACAGAAGTTCCATCATGGCAGAACGCACCAGTTGGCGGGTGCGCTGGGAACGCCGATCTTGTTTGTCCTGCTTCACCAGATGATCCTTCCTTACCGAACAATTTCGGTCATCCGTACGGTAGTGAACTTTTCCATCCGATTGATTGTTGACGAGAGGCGGCTTTCCATTTTAATATTTTATCGCATAACGAACAGGAGTTCATTACCGAATATGGTGTTTCTTTAATGGGAGATTAGAAATATGAATAGCAATGGATTACAAGAATCCACCACGCGCCGCCAGGCTATTGCCGGTCGGTCTTCAGGCGAGGGGCTGCCACTTTCAGAACCGCTGATCGACCTGCACCAGGTCGTCAAGACCTATGAGTCCCCCTCCCAGCCCTTCACTGCTCTTCGAGGAATCAGCCTGCAGGTCCGGGCGGGCGAGTTCGTCGCCGTGGTCGGCAAGTCCGGCAGCGGCAAGACGACGCTGCTGAACATCCTGGCGGGCATCGACCGGCCGACCAGCGGAGCGATCTCGGTTGCTGGCACCCAACTGCACGCGCTCTCGGAGTCGCAGCTTGCCGAATGGCGTGGCCGAACGATTGGCCTGGTGTTCCAGTTTTTCCAGTTGCTGCCGACCTTGACGATAGTTGAGAATGTGATGCTGCCGATGGATTTTGTGGAGATCATCCCGGCGGCCGAACGCCGACCCAAGGCCCTGAAGCTCCTGGAGCGCGTGGGTATCCGGGATCAAGCCGACAAGCTGCCTGTCACCCTTTCGGGCGGGGAGCAACAGCGGGCAGCGATTGCCCGAGCGCTGGCCAATGATCCGCCGCTCCTGCTGGCTGACGAGCCGACCGGCAATCTCGATTCGGCGACCGGCACGTCGGTCCTGGAGCTGTTCGCCAACCTGAACGCGGAGGGGCGCACCATCGTCGTGGTGACCCACGAGCGAGATGTCCGGCGCTACATCGGCCGGCAGGTGATGCTGAGGGATGGCCGCGTCGCCGATGGGGTCCAGCCGGAAGCGGACCAGTTGGAGCCAGCGGAGGTGAGGCCATGACACGGCTGCTGTTCGTCAAGCTGCTCCGGGATCTGCGAGGGGCCTGGGAGCGAATCGTGCTGATGATCCTCGCCTTGAGCATTACCCTGGTTATGTTTAGTGGGGTGTTTTACACGTGGGGCGTCACCGGCCGGGAGATGGCACGTGCGTACCTGAGCACCAATCCGGCGTCGGCAACTATCTGGCTCGAACGGGGACTCAACGCTGACGAGATGGCAGCCATCGCGGTTGAGGCCCGCAAGCAACCAGGCATCATCGATGCTACCTCACGTACCCAGTTTACACTCCAGGTACAGCAAGAAGGCGGCGGGTGGGGACCGAACCCACTCCAGATCTTTGTCGCCGCCCCAGATGACCCGATGCGAATAGAAAACTTCACGGTAGAACAGGGCAGTTGGCCGCCAGCCGCAGGAGAGATCCTGATCGATCGGTCCTCATTCGATCTGCTGAAGCTGGAGGTTGGAGAAGCTGTGGTTGTTCAGGCGCCCAATGGCGCACCGACATCGCTTCGGATCAGCGGGGTGGTGTACGATCCGGCTCTGGCGCCTTCATTCCAGGAGCAGAAGGGGCATGGCTTCATTTCCGCGGAATCCCTGCCGGTCTTGGGAGAGCCCGTTGCTCTGGATGCGCTGAATATTCAGGTCGCCGACCAGCCGGGCCTGATCACACCGAGCCGTGACAGAGATGTCATTGTGGCTACCGCACGTGATCTTGTCGGCTGGCTGCAGCAAACCTATGGCGTGGCCATCCGCGAGATCCAGGTCCCAACACCGTATGCTCATCCTCACCAGGCGCAAGCGGACTCGCTTCTGCTAGGGCTGCTTGTCTTTGGCGTGGCCGGCTTGCTGCTCAGCGCGATCCTGGTCGCCACCATGCTCAACGGGCTGTTTACCCAGCAAATTCCCCAGATTGGGATCATGAAGGCCATTGGCGCGCGGTCCAGCCGGGTGCTGCAGTTGTACCTGTTGATGACGCTGGTGATCGCCGTCGCGTCTACCGCCCTTGCAATTGTCCCTGGTATCTTCATTAGCCGCGCCTTTACTCCCGCCATTCTTACCTTGCTAGGCGTAGATGCGGAGAGCCTCACGGCTCCAGCGTGGATGTATGCGGTGGTGATCGCCGCTGGTCTCGGCGTGCCGCTTCTATTCGCTCTGGCGTCGCTAGTAAAGACGAGCCGCACGACGGTCCGGGAGGCGCTCGACTATCGCGGCGTCGACCGCCGGGGGGATATCTCAGCACGCTTTGACGCCGGGCTTGGCCGGTTGCGGGGCCTTGACCGCACGGTGCTGATGGCGTTCCGTAACATCTTCCGGCGCCGGGCGCGGTTTCTGCTGTCCGTCGGGCTCCTGGCCAGCGCTGGCGGCGTGTTCGTCGGCGGGATGTCCACCATGGCTGGCTTCCAGGCATCTTTAGACCGGGAAAGGGAGTTGCGCCGGTGGGACGTCGATGTGCGGCTGGCCGGCATCGATCAGGTTTTGGCAGACGCATTGACAAACCTTGTCGCAGATCTGCCCGGCGTGACTCGCGTGGAGGGATGGAGCACCTTACAGACGAGCGTCATCCCGCCCGGACAGCAGTTCAGCGTCACCCGCACCTATCCCGACCAGGGACACGGCAGTATCGCCGTGACCGTCGTCCCCCCGGACAGCTCGCTCATGGATCCGCCGCCCATGCTGGAAGGTCACTGGCTGGGCCCCAATGAGACAGGCGCCATCGGGATCAGTCAGGGGGTCGCAGAAGACCTCCCCGACATTCGTAGCGGCGACACCATTCAACTGTCAATTGGCGGGCGCCCCACCAATTGGCGGGTGGTTGGTATCGCCGAGTCCGTGGGCCATGGCGGGGGCATCTTCATAACCCAAGAGGGCTTTGAGGCGGCTACCGGCGTGAGCCAGCCCAATCTGCTCCGCATCGTGACCGATAACCACGACGAGGAAACTCGAACAGCCGTCGCTCAAGCGGCCGAACGTACCCTCACAGATGCAGGGATCGTGGTGTTATCTGCGGCATCTGTAAGTCGTTCCGCAGCCGCTGGCGCCGGCCATATGCTTCCCCTCATCCTGGTTTTCCTGGGGCTCTCCATTGCTATGAGTGTGGTTGGGTTCGCCGGGCTGGCCTCAACGATGAGCACCAACGTGCTCGAGCGAACCCGTGAGTTCGGCGTGATGAGCGCCATTGGGGCGCCCGCCTCCACTGTGCGCCGCCTCGTAGTTCTCGAAGGCATCTTTATAGCGGTGGTAAGCTGCATGATCGCGGCTATTCCTGCTCTTCTTCTCACGGCGATAATGACCGGCGTTCTGCCTATGCCCGGTACTTTCCAGATCTCGGTATCCGGAGTTGTCATTTGGATTGTCGTGGTTGTCCTTGGCGCGGCGCTGGCCACCCTGGCGCCTGCATCCCAGGCCTCCCGGCTGACCGTTCGCGAAGCACTCGCATACTTGTGAAGTGGAGCAACACCTGGGAGATAACAAAATGAATAAGAACTTTAGTTTCGGCTAAATCATGTTTGAATGGTCGGGCAAACAGAATCGGGTGAATCCACCGCGGGCTGCGAAACAGCCTGTTTTGTCCGGCGATGGGCAAGAATCCCCTTGGGCAGATGATCGGTGCGCGAACGCTTTTCGCGAAGTCGCTCGGGCAGCGGGAAATCGGCTGGAAAGTGAAGTTGCGTTAATAGGCGGCGCAGGCGTCCCGGCGTGGACTTGGGGGCGCGATCCCAAAACCCAGTGGGGATGGCGTCTTGGCTTGCGGCGATGTAGGACAACACGGACCCTGCCAGGACAGAGAGCTCGGGCAAACGCTGGCGGGCCTGGTCGGCGAAGACGAATTGACGGTGAGCACCGAGCAGTTGTTTGGCGACCAAGGGCGGATGCTCGATGCCCCAGCGATCAAGATAAAAGGCCTGGGCGTGTTGAGCGGACCAGGCGACTGTCATGGTCACGATCAGGAGCATAGGTTGAGCGAAGCGGGGATGAAAGATCACGACAATCATCCACGGGGTGTCTTTCACCAAGCGGCGTGTCGGGGCGTCCCACCGTTTGGGCTGATCTGGCAACACCACATCGAGCCACACCTGGGCGGTCACCGCCTGGTTGGATTCGGGCTCCACCCAGGTCTCGATCCGATCCGGCAATGTGGCCGCAATCGTCTTGCCCCTATACGTCCGCGGCAAGGGACGAACCACCGCTGGTCGCGACGGCTTGCGGCCATGTCCACCATAGGGGGGTGGCGTACGACGACGCGCTGTGAAGTTCTTGGGGCGGCGCAGCACGACCCGCGTGCAACCGGCTTTCACGAACGTCACCGGCTTGAATCCGCGATCTGCCGTCAGCGCCTCATCCGCGGCCATCTGTTTCACCGCCATCCGAACCAACGCTTCTTCCAACAGCGCTTCGCTCGGAGGGTCCACCTCCGCGCGGACCAACGCGCACGGCAACGTGAACCGTTGGGTGCCGATCCGACCCACGTCCCCGACGATGCCCAGCGGAATGGCTTTCAATGCTTTGCCAGCCGCCGAGTCGTAATGGGTCGTGGGGCAGTGCTTCAAGCACGGCCGAAAGAATCCCATCAAGTCAACGGCTTTCACGCGATACCCGCCATACTGGCTGCTCTCCCAGTGCCCGTCTTGGCGTACCCACTTGTCCCACGTCATCACCAGTCGGTGCGTCTCCCATCTGCCGTTGGCAAAGGCACTCCACGCTTGCATTACTTCGGCGTCACTCAACCCGATCTTCGCCAATGCCGGGATCAACGCCCCTCGCGTGGCCAGCAGTTGGCCGCTCACCAGCGCCCACAGCACGCGCAACAGGCCCAGGTTGGTGCCGATGGGCAACTCGATCACCAGCGCGATCAACACACTCATCATGCGGTACACTATTCTCGACGTTGGGTTTACATTCTTGGTCTTCACACATCAGAATGTAACTCAACGTCGCTGTTTTAGCCGAAAGTAAAGAAGAAAGTCATTACCTTAATCGTCGTGATCGTTGTACTGGTTTTGCTCGCCTTGGCAGTGATCTATGCTCCAAGCATTGTGGAGACCTTGCTGCCGCCCGTTCATAGGATTCCGCAGCACTGACGTGCCAACTCCCCAGGCCGCGTGAACAAACGCTCGATAAAGAAGTTCAAAAATGCACACTCATACACATGGCCCCGAATCCCCGGCCCAAACAGCCCGGCATATCCAGGTATTCGAAAAAGGAAAGGATGGCAACCATGCATAGAACGCACAACGACCCCAAAACCAGAAGCGGCCCGGAGACCGCCGGAGCCACCATTCACCGGGCCTCCCAATACGACATTCACACCCGCCTTATGGGGCTGGGAGTGAATCGCCCCAACAGCAGGATGATCATCGAAATGGCGAAGATCAAACCGGGAGACAAGGTTCTCGATGTGGGTTGCGGCACCGGCAACCTCACCCTGACGGCCAAAAGATACGCCGGGGCGTCCGGTTCAGCGTACGGGATAGACGCCTCCCCGGAGATGATCGATGTAGCCCGTAAAAAGGCAAAGCGCAGCGGCTTCGAGGCTGTTTTCGAGGTCGGGTTGATCGAGAAGATTGCCTACCCGGATGCGACCTTCGATGTCGTCATCAGCCGCCTGGTGATCCACCATCTTCCGGACGATCTGAAGCGCCAGGGGTTTGCAGAAATATTCCGGGTGTTGAAACCCGGCGGACTTTTCTTCCTGGCCGATTTCAATCCGCCCGCCAACCCCGTCCTGGCCCATGTTACCTTCGCCCTGGTCGGCCATAGGATGATGCAAACCAATGTGTGGGGTATTCCTCCCATGCTGACGGAAACGGGCTTCGTCGATGTTGCCTCCGGGCCGACACGTTCTGCGTTCTTGGCTTTCGTCAGCGGGAAGAAACCAACTTAATACTTTCTCTAATCTCTGCTCTCTCGCCGCTTGTTCTTAGCCGCTGCCTTCCTGGCCTTCTCCTCCAGCTTCTTCCGGGCGGTGTCGCGTTCCAGCACAGGCTTGAGGAAATCGCCGGTGTAAGATCCCGTCGCCGCCGCGATATCCTCCGGTGTGCCTTGTGCCACGACCAGCCCGCCACCGTCGCCGCCCTCCGGTCCCATGTCGATGATGTAATCGGCCACTTTAATGATGTCCAGGTTGTGCTCGATCACCACCACCGTGTTGCCGTCATTCACCAGCTTGTCCAGCACGTGGATGAGTTTGTGCACGTCGTCGGCGTGCAAGCCCACGGAGGGCTCGTCGAGCACGTAGAGGGTGCGGCCGGTGGCGCGTTTGCTCAGTTCGCGCGACAGCTTGATGCGCTGCGCTTCACCGCCGCTCAACGTGGTGGCTGGCTGGCCTAGTTTGACGTAGCTCAGGCCGACCTGGGCCAGGGTGTCCAGCTTGCGCGCGATGGAAGGAATGTCCTTGAAGAACTGACGCGCCTCGCTCACGCTCATGTCCAGTACCTCGGAGATGCTCTTGCCCTTGTAGCGCACCTGCAGCGTCTCGCGGTTGAAGCGCGTGCCGTGGCACACGTCACAGGTTACGTAGATGTCGGGCATGAACTGCATCTGAATCTGGATCACGCCCTGGCCTTCGCATGCTTCGCAGCGCCCGCCCTTGACATTGAAGCTGAAGCGCCCGCTCTTGTAGCCGCGCAGCTTGCTTTCCGGCAATTCGGCGAACAGGTCGCGTAACGGCGCCCAGAGCCCGGTATAGGTGGCTGGGTTCGAGCGCGGCGTGCGTCCGATGGGTTGCTGGTCGATATTGATGACCTTGTCGAGTTGTTGAAGCCCTTCGATGCCGTCCATCGCACCGGGGCGCTCCATGGCGCCGTTCAGGATGTTGGCGCATTTTTTGTACAGGCATTCGACGATCAGCGAGCTTTTGCCGCTGCCGCTCACCCCGGTCACGCACACGAACTTGCCGAGCGGGATCTCGACGTCGACATTCTTCAGGTTATTCTCGCGCGCGTTCCTGATGACGATGGTCCTGGCGCTGCCATTGCGGCGCTGAGCGGGCACGGGCACGCGCATGCGCCCGCTCAGGTATGCGCCGGTCAACGACGTCTTGTGCTTCATGATGTCCTTGAGCGTGCCGGCGGCGACCACGTTGCCGCCATGTTCACCCGCACCCGGGCCCATGTCGATGATCCAGTCAGCCGCGCGCATGGTGTCGTCGTCGTGCTCAACCACCAGCACGGTGTTGCCCAGGTCACGCATGCGTTGCAGCGTCTTGATCAGACGCGCCTGGTCGCGCGAATGCAGGCCGATGCTCGGCTCGTCCAGCACGTACAGCACGCCCATCAGTTGCGAGCCAATCTGGGTGGCGAGGCGAATCCGTTGCGCCTCACCGCCGCTCAAGGTCATGGCTGCGCGGCTGAGCGTCAGGTAATCCAGCCCCACGTCCACCATGAACTGCAGCCGTGCGCGGATCTCCTTCAAGATCCCACCGGCGATGAAGCGCTCCTTGTCTGTGAGGGGGAGAGTGGGAGAGGGGATAAGGGGGAGCTGAGGAGAGGGGGAGCTGAGATGCTGCAGCGCCGAGGCGCTCTCACTCTCCCGCTCTCCCTTGCTCCCCTGCTCCTCTTCTCCCTCTCTCCCTCTCTCCCCCT
>JAMDDR010000100.1 GCA_023488685.1 Chloroflexota bacterium
TCACATCAATCTGTTGGGCATGGCTGGCCACAACCCGCTGGTGGGTCCCAACGTGGACGACCTTGGGCCGCGATTCCCGGATATGAGTGAGGCCTATGATCCGGGCTTGCGCGCATGCGCGTTGCGCGTGGCCGGGGAGACCGGCATCGACCTGAAGCAAGGCGTGTACGCCGGCCTGTCTGGCCCTACCTTCGAGACGCCGGCAGAGGTTCGCTTCCTGCGCACGATGGGGGCCGACGCTGTAGGGATGTCGACTGTCAACGAGGTGGTGGTGGCGCGGCATGGAGGCATGCGCGTGCTGGGCTTCAGCGTGATCACCAACGTGGCGCGGCTGAGCGCCGACGAAGGGGAGCCGCCCTCGCATGAGGAGGTGTTGCAGGCCGGGCCGGTCTGTGCGCCCAAGCTATTGACGGTGGTGAAAGGTGTCTTAAAGGAGTTATAGGCCGTCGATGGAGATCATCCCGCAACTCATCAGCCGTTATAGCATCGTCCTGTATGCGGTGTGCGGTATTGCCTGTGCCTACTTTCTGTTGACGGGTGTGGCTTCGCTGCGCGAACTGAGGCGCGCCGTCTTCCGGCTGGAGCGGAATGCCGTCATCTCGCGCACGATCAGCGCCTTGCTCAAGGCGGTGTTGTGCCTGCTCGGGGCAGGAGGGATTTATGGGATTTCGACCATGACGCCGGCGACGGCCACGAATTCCCTGCTCGGCGAGGCCACGGGCACGCCGAGCGGCATCGTCATACCCACATCGATGCCGACCGCCATCATCACCT
The DNA here is from genome assembly GCA_023488685.1 of Chloroflexota bacterium. GTDB lineage: Bacteria > Chloroflexota > Anaerolineae > J036 > Brachytrichaceae > CAIXPS01. The sequence continues at coordinate 775 of JAMDDR010000100.1, forward strand.
CGGGCCAGGCGCTGGCAGGCATGAGTATCACGCCTACCATCGTCTTTCTTGACGCCGCGGGCAACACCGTTACCCCCGATCCGGCCCAGGCGGGTGCGCTGGCGGCCACTGAGGTATTCACGACCGCAGTGACGCTGACGCCCATTGAAGTCACTGCCGAGGTGCCGGCCGCCGACCTGGCGACGAATACCCCGGAGGTACAGTCGACCAGCTCACCTGAACTGATGACGGACTGTTCAAACCCCAGCGCACAGATCACCAATCCCGTGCCTGACGAGGAAGTGAAGGGTATCTACACGGTGCTCGGCACAGCCGTGTTGGAGACAGGCGGTTGGTACCAGTTGGAAATCCTGCCACAAGGGTCTGCGCAGTGGGCAATGATCGGCCGCGGGGATGCCACGGTCACCGGGGGCGTACTGTTTGAGAACTTTAACGCTACTGCTTTTGCCCCAGGTGCCTATCCACTCCGCCTGGTGCTTCTCGGTCCAGATGGCGGCATTCGGGCCATCTGTCGTATCCCAATGACGATTGGTCCGTCGAGTTAATCGCTCGCAAGCGGCATCCTGGTTGATGTTGCGCCGGGCGCTGGATACACATCACCATGCACATTCGTTCTGCCGACCTCGCCGATATCGACGTCGTGATCGCCCTCGATCACAGCTACATGACTGACCATGTGTGGCAAATGAGCGGGCGCGATACCAGCAGCGAGTACAACGCTGTCTTTCGCTTGGCGCGCCTGCCGCGCGAGCTGCAGGTGCCGTACCCGCACGACGAGCGTACGCTGCGCCGGGTGCTGCACCGTTGCGACCGGGTGTGGGTGATGGAGGGCAACAACTCACGGGACATCCTGGGGTACATCGGGATGGTCTCGCTGCCGTGGCAGAATACCGGTTGGATTCCGTGCTTCGCTGTCGCGCCCGCCGCCCGGCGCAAGGGAATTGGCACGCAACTGCTGCGCACGGTCACTGCCCAGGCCAAGGCCGATGGATTGCATAGTTTGACGGTCGATATCCAGACCAAGAACTACCCAGCCACATGCGTGTGCCAGGCGCGTGGCTTCCGCTTCGCGGGCTACTCCGATAATTACTACAGTGCCCGTGACATTGCCCTCTTCTTTGCGTATAGAATCCGGTAATAAAGCGTATAACGTAACGATGCTTTTTACGTTTTGCGCTTTACGTTTTACTTTTCATGATGACAGATCTTTTTTCTACTTTGCTCGGCGCGGTGACGTTGCTCAATCGCATCATCACCACCGGCATTCTCATCACCGCCTTTGCGCTGGTGATTTATATAGGCTTGTACAACAGGCGTAGCCGGATTGCGCGCGCCTATGCTGTGCTGCTTGTGTGCATCATTGGCACCTATCTGGGAGATTTGCTGGCGCAGTTATCCAGCCCACCACCGTTCGAATGGCTGCGCTTTCAATGGATCGGCATCGCCCTGATGCCCGCGGCCGCGCTCAACTTGTCTGATGCGTTACTGCGCGCCACCGGCGAGATATCGCCAATCCGGCGTACGGCGGTCAAAGCCGGTTATGCCATCGGGTTGGTGGTGTTCCTGCTGGTGGCGCTCAGTGACCTGGTGGCCACGCCCGGGATCTCGACCAGCCTGTTGCCGCACCTCAAGCCGGGGCTGCTGTTCTTTCCCTTTACGCTGTTCTATTTCAGCAGCATCAGTTGGGCGACCTATAACGTGATCGAGGCGCGTCGCCGCTCGCTCACCGCCACCAGCAAGCGCCGCATGACCTACTTCACGCTCTCCTTCCCGGCCCCGGCGCTGGCCGTTTTCCCCTATCTCCTGCCGGTGGATTGGCCGCTGATCCTGCCCCAGATCATCCCGTGGCTGGGCATCCTGGTGGTCAACCTCGGCATTGGCGCGGCCATCACGCTCATGGGCTACACCGTCGCCTATTTCGGCGCCAGCGCGCCCGACCGTGTGATCAAGCGCCGGCTGATCAAGTACCTGATCCGCGGGCCGACCCTGGCCGCGCTGGTCATCACCGTCCTGGTGCTGAGCAGCCGCATCGAGAAGTGGCTCGGCCTGCCCGGCGATTTCATCGGCCTGATCGCCGTCGCGACGTTGATTCTGTTGGCACAACTGTTCATCGTCACCCTGCAGCCCACCATGGACCGGCTGATTGCCGCCGAGGATGCCGACGAGGTGAAGCACCTGCAACAATTCAGCGAACGGCTGATGACGACTTCCGATCTGCGCCAGTTCCTCGAAAACATTCTGGCGGCGTTGTGCGATCTGTTGCGCGCGCGCACGGCGTTCATCATGAAAATGGCGGCGCTGAACAGGCCGGACTCACAGCCGGTGCTCGTCACCATCGGCAACCTGGAGGTGGATGCGCTCCCGTCGCAGCCCGAGACGGTGCGCTCGGTCATCCGCTCGCACTCGGCCAATGGTAAAAGTGTGCCAGAGAACGGCGCGGCTGAGTACGCCACGGCGCACCAGACGTTTGAGCTGGAGCACGATTTCATCCAATGGGATGGGTACTGGCTGATCCCGTTGCGCGCGCGCGAATCGGACGACGTGCTGGGGGTGATCGGGCTGGTGGCGCGCGCCTCCGAACCTGACCTGACTGACGAGGAGCGCCAGGGTGTGGCGGTGCTGATCTCGCAGGCGGCTCGTTCGCTGGAGGACTCGATCAAGCAGCAACTTGCCTTCGAGGCGTTGGAGCGCATCATTCCCGAAGCCGACGATATGCAGCGCCGCATCGCCGAGACGCGCAACCCGGCCGCACCCACGGTGGCGGACTTCGAACTGGTGCCGGAAGGGTACGACGATTTCACGCACCTGGTGCGCGACGCGCTCAGCCACTATTGGGGTGGTCCCAAGTTAACCAATTCGCCGCTGCTAAAGTTGCGCGTCGTCGTCGATGCAATGGATGCCAACAACGGCAACGCGACCAAGGCGTTGCGCGCCGTGCTTAACGCAGCGATCGAGCGGCTGAAGCCGGACGGCGCGCGCAGCCTGACTGCGGCCGAGTGGCTGCTGTACAACATCCTGGAGATGAAAATCGTGCAACAGCAGCGTGTGCGCGACGTGGCGCGTAAACTGATCATGAGCGAGAGCGATCTGTATCGCAAACAGCGCGCCGCGTTCGAGGAGGTGTCGCGCATCGTGCTGGAGATGGAGCAGGAAGCGCGCAGCCGCAGCGACGGCCCTGCGCCCGCACCCACTCCTGTCGACGAGCCACCCGCGAAGCCCGTGAGCGAGACGCAAGGCCCCTAGCCGGGCTGGTCCGCTCCCTCTCTCAACGGGAGAGTGTTGGGGCGCAGTTCACGCCTCCCTCTCCCGTTGAGAGAGGGGCGTCGTTCAAGGGTCCATCTCCCTCGCCCATTGGGAGAGGGTTGGGGTGAGGGCATGGAACAATTTCTTCAGACTGAGACGCTCGTCATTGAACTCTTGCTGGTGGTTTCGCTCGTTGCCGCGGCGGTGCGACGGCTGCGCATTCCCTACACGATTGCGCTGGTGATCGCCGGCCTTATCATCACATTCCAACAGCCGGTGGAGTTTGAACTGGCGCCGACGCTCATCCTCGCTCTCTTCGTACCGCCGCTGGTGTTCGAGGCGGCCCTCCACATCAACCTCACCGAATTCTGGCACAATCTGCCCGGCATTCTGATGCTTGCCGTTCCTGGTGTCATCCTGACGACGCTCATTGTGGGAGGGATCGCAGCGACTGGCACGCCGCTCAGTCTTCCCCTCGCTCTCGTCT
>JAMDDR010000248.1 GCA_023488685.1 Chloroflexota bacterium
GGCCATCGCGTCAAGAAGGCTGGCCCGTCTACGCCGGTCAGCATCATCGGCATGTCGGATGTGCCGGCGGCGGGTGACGTGCTTGAAGTGGTCGATGACGAACGTATGGCGAAGGCAAGGGCCGCGCAGCATGCTTCTGCGGCTGTCTCAAGGGATAATACTGCGGCGGCGCGCGCCACGACGCTGACGGAGTATTTTGCCCAGGCAAAGGCAGGCAAGGCAAAGAAGCTGTTGCTCATCGTCAAGGCTGACAACCAGGGCACGTTGCCGCCGATCATCGAATCGCTCGAGCGGCTCAATACCGAGGACAGTGAGGTGCGCCTGGAGATCATCAACACGGGCATCGGCAATATCACCGAGTCGGATGTCAACCTGGCGGTGGCGACAGGCGCAGTGATCCTCGGTTTCGAGGTGGATACAGACAATGCTGCCCGTCGCAGGGCCGAGGCAAGCAGCATCGATGTTCGCAGGTACGACGTGATCTACAAATTGATAGAGGACGTCGAACTGGCGCTCAAGGGCATGTTGGCGCCCAAGCTTGTCCAGCGCGTGATCGGGTCGGCCGAGGTACGGCAGACCTTCAAGATCGGCAAGGTGGGTGTTGTGGCAGGCGTGATCGTACGCAATGGCGTCATACAGCGTAATGCCAAGACGCGTGTCATTCGCGATGGCAAGGAAATCTTCACGGGCACCGTCGCCTCGTTGAAGCGCCTGGCAGAGGATGTGCAGGAAGTGCGCCAGGGGTTCGAGTGCGGCCTGAACCTGGACGGGTTCAGCGACTATAAGTCGGGCGATACGATTGAGTTCTACGTGGAAGAATACAAGTAGGGGCGGATTGAGCCGCGAGTTCAGAGGTTGAGGCTAAACCCTTGCGAAGGCTGGCACGCCAACCTTCGCAAGGTTGTTTTATGAAAGCGGGATGGAATGAGTAAGAAGTATGAACGTCGCGTCAGCGAGTTGGTGCGCACGTACCTGGCCACGCTGATCGAACGACGCATGAACGACCCGCGTGTGGCTGGCATAACGGTAACGGATGTGGAAGTCACAGCGGACACCCGTTACGCAAAGGTGTTCTACAGCTTGATCGGCGACGAGCAGGCCAGGCAGCAAGCCGCCCGCGGGTTGGAGAGCGCCGCCGGCTGGCTGCGCCGCGAGCTGGGCATGCACTTGCGGACTAAACACACACCCGAACTTATTTTTGAGTATGATCCCTCGCTCGAACATGGCGCGCGTATGTCGCAATTGTTGGACGAGCTGAAAGCGAAAGAGATTGCGGTCAAGCCTGGGGATGAGACTGGAAGCGCAGCGCCCAATCGAGAGGTGGGTGGGCAGCCATGAGCACGGGCATGACCAATACCACAGTACCACTCGGGCTGGGTTCGGAGGATGTGGAAGCCGGCGGGCAACAGTTCCCGGATGTGCAGCGCATGAGCGAAGGCGGCAGTCACCAGGCGTGGGCCGACGCGGAGGGTTATCTGCGGCGCGCTCAGCGTATCCTGGCAATCACCCACCTGTCGCCGGATGGCGACGCGGTTGGCAGTCTGCTGTCGTTTGGCCGGGCCATGCAGGGCATGGGAAAAGTCGTGACGATGGCCTGCCAGGACCCGCCGCAAGCGCGTTTTGATTACATGGGTGGCGTGCGAGATATCCGCCAGAGCGCGGGTGAGGGTGGTTATGATCTGATCGTCTCCATTGATTGTAGCGATGTGCAGCGCCTGGGCACGGTATTCGTGCCGGGACGGCACGCGCACATCCCGTTGATCGTGTTCGACCACCACATCACCAACACCATGTTCGGCACGGTGAACGTGGTTGAGCCACAAGCGTCATCGTCGGCGGAAATTATCTATAAGCTGTTGCGCCGGCTGGACGTGCACATCAGTGGGGATATCGCGGCCGCTTTGCTCACCGGCATCATCACCGACACGCTGGCCTTTCGCACGACGTCGACCACGCCGGATACGCTGGCGGCTGCCATGGATTTGATGCGCGCCGGCGCCTCACTTACCGATATCACCCGCAAGGCGCTGGTGTTGCGCTCCTACGAGTCTCTCCGATTTCTGGCGGCTGGGATCGTCGCCTCGCAACTGGAAGACGGGATCGTTTATGCCGCCATTACGCGCAAAATGCGCAAAGACCTGGGTGTGAAGGAGGATCGCGGGGACGCGGGCCTCGTCGGCACATTGATCACCGCGATGGAGGCAACCATCGCCGTCGTTTTCGTTGAGAACACCGACGGCAGTGTTGAGGTCGGTTTCCGTGGCGCACCAGGCTATGACGTGTCGCAGGTGGCGTTTGAGTTCGGGGGTGGTGGGCATGCCGCGGCATCGGGTTGCACGTTGCCTGGCCCCATGCGCGACGCCGTGAACCGGGTCTTAAGCCGGTTGCGCCGTGTCATCCGGGAACGATGAGCCGATTTCCGATTTTGGATTTGAGATTTTGGATTTAGATTGCCGATTGCTAGCGTTGCAAGTGCAGCAATCCAAAATCGCAAGTCGCGAATCGAAAATCGGAAATCCAAAATCCAAAATCCAAAATCGCATGCATGGTTTGTTATTGATCGATAAGCCCCAGGGCATGACATCTCATGATGTAGTGGCACGGGTGCGCCGTATCATCGGCATCCGCGCTATTGGGCATGCCGGCACATTGGACCCGTTCGCGACGGGGCTGCTGATTCTGTGTATCGGCCATGCGACACGCCTCAGCGAGTATTTGATCGGAGAGGTCAAGGCCTATACCGGCCGGATGAAGCTGGGTGAGCGCACCAACACCGACGACGTGGATGGTGAAGTGATTGAGCGGCGCCCCGTGCGCATCACCCCGGATGATGTGGCACGGGCGCGCGCGGCCTTCACTGGCGAGCTGATGCAGGTGCCGCCACAGTATTCGGCGATTCAGATCGGTGGCCAGCGCGCGTACAAGATGGCGCGGCACGGTGAGACGGTCGACCTGCCCGCCAGGCCTGTGCGGATCGGCGAGCTTGAAATGACGTTGGTGGATGAAGGGCGAATGGAGGAGGATATGCCCCCCGCGCTGTTCATCGATTTGCGTGTCACTTGCTCCGCGGGCACCTATATCCGCGCGCTGGCGCGCGACATTGGCGAAGTGCTCGGTTGCGGCGCACATCTCACCGCCTTGAGGCGCGTGCGAAGTGGCGCATTTTCGCTGGCAGAGGCGGTTACATTAGAGCAATTGCAGCGTGCGGCAGCCGGTGGTGATTGGCCCAACTGCCTGTTGCCAATGGATCGCGCCGTCGTGCACTTGGGGGCCGTCCGATTGGATGAGGCGGCGTCGCAACGCTTCGTGATGGGACAATGGGTGACGCTTGGAGAAATCCGGGAGCCCCACCAGGTCATGGTTGGGGCTGGCACCGATGCAGGCGTGGACAAGCTCGCAGCCGGGTTGTGCCGCGTCTATGATTCAGGTGGCCGGTTCGTCGCGATTGGCGAGATCGATGAGGCGCTGTCGCTCTTGAAGCCGGTGAAGGTTTTCCATGAACGCGGGTAAACGCCAGAGACTGCGTGTTTGAATAAAGCCCAAGATCTAAATCGCAAATCCCAATCCAAGATCCAGAATCGCAAATCCAAAATCGACAGATGCAGGTCTTCCACTCCTTCGACGAGATTGAACGCCCCCGTGCGTCAGTCTGCACTGTGGGAACTTTTGACGGTGTGCACCTGGGGCATCAGCAATTGTTACGCGCCGTGGTGGACGATGCGCATACGCGCGGTGTTCCCTCGGCCGTCATCACGTTCTTTCCCCATCCGCGTGTGGTTCTGGGGCGCGCGCCCGCGCTTTATCTAACGCTGCCATATGAGAAGGTGAAGCAACTGGAATTGCTGGGCGTCGACATATTGGTCGTCCTGGCGTTCACCCGAGAGACCATCCAGACGTCCGCTTCTGAATTCGTGCGCCTGATGGTTCAGCACCTGCATCTCGTCAGCCTGTGGATTGGTCCGGACTTCGCCCTGGGCAATCGGCGCCAGGGCGATGCGGCATATCTAAAGGAGCAAGGGGAGAGCTACGGCTTTGCATTGAACGTGCTGTCGCCGGTGAGTGCGGGGATGGAGCCGGTTTCAAGCACACGCATTCGCGCTGCGCTGGCCCGCGGGGATATGCGCGAAGTCAACCTGTGCCTGGGGCGGCCTTTCCAGGTGATTGGGTCGTTGGTGGGGGCGAAAACCGTGCAAGCCCCCGAACAACACGCGTTGCCTGCGCCGGGAGTGTACCCGGTACATGTATGCGGTGAACCAGACCGGTTGACCGTTGCGGCAGAGGCAGGTCTAATGGTGTTGGAGAATGCGCCCCGGTGTGAGTGGAAAGTGGCTAACCACATTGTGGTTGATTTCGTGAGTTGAGTGAGTCTGAAGCCGGGTCAGGTGAGAAGTGGAGGCATACTTCAGTGGCTAGGGTTGGATCATTTGTCCGCCGGATGCGCATTGGCATATCAAACGCGTTCCGTCGCAGGCGACATGTGCCGCCTTACGTGGTGCTGTCGTTGAGCGGTGAGATTGATGAGTTGCCGCCGGTGCGCCCACAGATGCGTTTCGCGCGCTTCCTGATGCCCGCCGAGCCGTGGAGCGTCAGTAGCCTGCGCCGCACCTTCGAGCAACTCGCGCTCGACCCCCGTGTCGAAGGGGTGGTGGTGCGAATCGAGTGCGCCGCCAGCGCCGCGACGTACCAGAGCCTGCGCAAGTTGTTTCTCGATTTCCGTGCCCGCGGCAAACGGTTGATCGCTTACGCACACTCGTTTGGCCCATTCCAGTATTACCTGGCGTGCGCGTGCGACAAAATCATCATTCCCCCCAGTGCCGAGTGGGGCGTGGTTGGTTTCCTGCGTGAGTACATCTTCCTCAAAGACGCGCTCGATCTGCTTGGCGTGGGCGTGGATGTGATCAACGTGTCGCCGTTCAAGTCGGCCTTCGATCAGTTCGCGCGCAACGACTTTTCGGAAGAGTCACGCGCACAGGCCGAGTGGTTGTTGACCGCGCAGTTTGACGAGTTGGTGCGCGGCATCGCAGAAGGGCGCGGCATCACCGTTGAGCAGGTGCGCGAACTCATCGACGCTGCGCCGCTGGGCGCCCGCCAGGCCGTCGAGCGCGGTTTGCTGGATGCAGCGTTATACGAGGACGAACTCGAGGGTTACCTCGTCCCACCGGCGCCCACACCGGCGCCCACCTCCGAACGAGATCAGAAAAAGCCCCCAGAACGGCCTCAAGCGTTGGGGTTGTACGAGGAGGTGCGACACGCGCTGCTAACGCCCTTCATCCAGTACGCGCCCAAATATATCGGGGTTGTCAGGGTGGAGGGGATGATTGTCGAGGGCAAGAGCCAGTCGCTCCCACTGCCCATCCCGCTGCCGGTCTTCGGCAACCGGTTTGCCGGGGCGGACAGCGTGGTGCAGGCACTGCGACGCGCCGCCGGCGATGATCGTGTCGCAGCCGTCATTCTCTACGTGGATTCGAGCGGCGGTGGCGTACTGGCCTCGGATCTGATCGCACGTGAGGTGCGGCGTGTGCTGCACAGGAAACCGCTGGTCGCCTACATGAGCGGCGTGGCGGCGTCCGGTGGCTATTACATCTCGGCACTGGCGCGGCGCATCGTGGCGCAACCGTTGACGATCACCGGCAGCATCGGCGTCATCACGTTCAAGCCCAATGTCCAACAGACTGAGGATAAGCTATTGCTGCGCCGAACCAGCCTCAAACGAGGCGACCACGCCGGCATATACAGCGTGTCCACCCCGCTGAATCCCGGGGAGTATGCCGCCATGGCCGGCTCCGTTCAGCGCGCATATGATAACTTCAAGCGCATTGTGGCCGAAGGGCGCAAGCTGGATATCCAAATGCTGGAGCCCATCTCTGGCGGACGAGTGTGGACGGGCGCAATGGCACAAGAACGTGGGCTGGTGGATGACCTGGGCGATTTCACGCTGGCAGTGGACAAGGCGCGCGAACTGGCCGGATTGCCGGCCGAGCAGCGAGTGGGTGCCCGAGTAGGTGCCCGAGTGAGGGCTGCTGTCGTCCAGCCGCCACGAAAGTTCGTACTCCCGGCCCGTGCAACAGCAGGCGCGCTGCTGAACCTGGGGTTCGACTCCATGCGGGTCTTGCGGCGCCAACTGCATGGAAATCGCGTCTGGGCGCTGTTGCCATGGCAGTTCGGCGTGACGGATTAGCCTGAATAGCGTTAGTGGTCCCGGTTCACCGTGCGCCATTCGCCGTCGATGACCGTGTCACCTCGCGACGCGCGTCGTGACCCTGCTTCAATCTCGGCCATATGTTCCTGCACCACGTCCTGTGGCGACATCATTATGAATGCCTCAACCGCGAGCACGATCGCACCCAGATCGTCAACCTGTCCCAGGGCGGGAATGAGATCGGGGATGAAGTCCAGCGGGAACAGAAGGTAAATCAGCGACAAGAAAGGCAAAATCTTGAGGTACAACGGCACGCGAGAATCACGCAATAGACGCACGACTAATCGCAGACGGTTGATCAGTGAGACAAAGATGTTCGCGCGCTGAGACGACGAGTTTGAGTTGGAAGACATGTCTTGACCTCCCTGTTTCCTGTGGGCGAACCCTGACGGGCGAACACTCACGCGTCCGAATCCACCTGAACAAAGACGATTAACCCATCTATGATACCGTGTCCAGGCGTGATAACCTCTCTATAAGCTGACAATCCAACCCCGGCCTGAAATCTGTCCCCTGTTTGTCCTAAAACAAATACGAGCGGCGTGGAATATGCAAAATCGGGTAGGTTTGAAACAGGAGCTACCCGATGATATACTGGCAAAGTTTGCCTGCTATTGGAAGCAAACCACATGCAACTGTTGGTGGAGACGTTCGTAATAGAGATATGCTGGCAACGTGGGCTTGCTATTAGCGGTAGATCACATTCATGAGACGTTGATGAACGTATTTGTTTTGTTTGAAGGAGATATGAAGAAATGGCGATAACAACAGTTTCACGCAGACAGTTTCTTAAGCAATCGGGGGTTCTTCTGGGTGTTGCGGCGAGTGGTTGGGTGATTGCGGCATGTGGTGGCGGCGGTTCGCCGACACAGGCGCCGGCGGGAAACACGGGTGGTGCTGTTACATTGGATATTGCTTCGAAGGGTGAAGAGCTGTTCTATGACAAGGAAAAATTGGAGGCGCCCGCGGGATCCAAGATCACCCTGAATCTGAAGAACAATTCCACGGCGCTGGAACACAACTGGGTGCTGGTCAAGCCGGGCACACAGGAAGCGGTGGCACAGGCGGGATTGCAGGCGGGTGAGGCGAATGCCTACGTCAAGGAAGGCGACCCGAATATCATTGCGCACACCAAAATGGCGAAGGCAGGCCAGACTGAAAGTGTTACCTTCGATGCGCCTGCTCCCGGGGATTATCCCTATCTCTGCACGTTCCCAGGCCACAACGTGCTGATGAAAGGAACACTGACCATCAAGTAGTGGCTGAGTTGTCAATCACGACAACGGCAAAGCTATTCATTGGCTATGAAGGCGCGCTCACATGAGCGCGCCTTTTTGGGATCAGACTCCCGGAGTCGTGCTGGTCCGAAAAACGATGAGAGCCAGCGACGCCGAACGCTGGCTCTCAAAGCAAAAGGAGGAGAAGAGGAGGTCCCACCCTGACTCTGTTGGGGATGGTTATAAAGATCAGGCACTCACTTTCCTTGACGTACGTCCTACGGATGCCCTACGGTTGCTCTACGCGAAGGCATGGTTTATCATGCAGCACATGACGTCACTCGACTACATTCGGGACCTGACTGAGGTCATCGGCCCACGCGGCAGCACCAGTGAGGAAGAGGCAAAGGCAGCAGACTACGCTGCCGATCAACTTAAGCAGATTGGCCTGGCTCCTCAGCGGCAAACATTCCTGAGTGCCACATCGGCCTACGCCCCATATGCGTTGTTTGCCGGGTTGGCTTTGTTGAGCATTGTCCTTTTCTGGCAGCCCCAACCTGTCGGCGCTGCCGGCGCTGCCGTTCTGACGGGTACAGCGCTGGTTTCGCTCATTTTGGAACTTCTGTTCCGGTCCAATCTGTTACGCTGGTGCCTGCCGGTGGATGAGAGCCAGAACGTCTTTGCCACGGTTCCTTGTGTTGCGCATTCCACCAGCGCTGACGAGTCACCCGCGCAGCGCTGTGCACAGACGGTTGTCATCACGGCGCACCTGGACACCCATCGCACGCCGCTGGTGTTTCACTCGCCTGCCTGGTTGAAAGTGTTCCGGCTGCTGATGCCATTGGGCATTGGGTCTGCGGTGTTGCTGCTGGTGCTGTTTGTGATTGGCGTTTTCGTGTCTGATGCCATCCTGAGGCAGATCGCCCTGCTCCCTGGCGCGGTTCTGCTGGCGGTGTTCGTGCTGATGGTCCAGGCGGACCAAACTCCCTACACAAAAGGCGCCGACGACAATGCCAGTGGTGTGGCGACAGTGTTGCTCCTGGCGGAGCGCCTGGTTCAAGCGCCCTTGCAACACACGGCTGTGACCGTCGTTTTTACCGGTTGCGAAGAAGTGGCTTGCTACGGTGCCGACGCGTATCTGCAGGAACACGGGCCGGAACTGCGCAATGCCATTCACCTGGTGATCGATCAGGTGGGCGGAGCCGGCACCGTGCCATGCGTGGTGCGCGGCGAGCGATTCCTCGCGCCTGCGCCGAGCGATCCCGGTTTACTCGCGATAGCCGACCGGGTCGTCGCCGAACACCCGGAGCTGGACGCGACGACCCTCAACCTGAGCACCGCTTATGGCGAGTTGAGCATTGGCGTGAAGCACGATCTGCGCACGATCGCCCTGGGATCGTTGCGCAAGGATGGCACATCGCCTCATTGGCACAAGGCCTCGGACACCCTGGAAAATGTCGACGTAGCAGTGTTGGAGCGTTCGCTGGAATTGGCCTGGCAGTTGTTGCGAGGCATTGATGCGTCAGTTGTCTAAAGGGACAGCGACCGCGGCGCGTCTAAGCGCGGTGATGTTGCTGGTGTTGGCGAGTTGTTCGCGCGTCGAGACACCCAAGGTCACCCCTGTCATCGTCAAGCTCCAGGTGGCGGCTGACGCGGCCGCGCTGCCATTGATGCGCACGTTGACGCAAGCCTATACTGCCGGCCATCCCAACGTCGTCTTTGCCGTGGAGTCCGGGAATGCCGAAACTGTTGCCGAGGCCGTTTATACACGCCAGGCTGACCTGGCGGCTGTTTCGCGGCTGCCCCCCAGCGTACAAGGGCGGGAGGCGCCGTGGATTGCAGACCTGGCGATGGATGGGGTCGCCGTCATCGTCAACCCGTCCAACCCGGTTGAAAGTTTGACCCTGCAGGACTTGCGCGACATTTTCGCAGGTGCGCGCGACCGGTGGAGTGATTTCGGGGTGGTGGGGCTTGAGGATATTGAGGTTGCCGTCCGTGAAGAAGGAGATGGCACGCGGGGCGTGTTCGATAACGTCGTGATGGGCAACACCAAGCTGACACTGACCGCAATCGTGCTGCCGTCGATCGAAGTGGCGATGAACTTTGTGGCCTACCAGGCGAACGCCATCGCCTACGTGCCGAGCGCTCGCATCACCAACACGGTATCGCCCGCCGTCAAAGTGATTGGCATCGATGGCCAGGTGCCATCTCGGGAGACCATTGCCGGCAGCGGCTATCCCCTGACGCGCATGCTTAATATGATTGCGTTGAATGAGCCACAGGGTGAGTTGCGGGAGTTCGTGGCCTGGGTGTTGGAGCGTGAGGGGCAGGCCGTCGTTGCCACGATGAATTATGTGCCCGTTAACCAGGATCGTCCTTAACTTGTTGTCGGATTCGTCATTTGGATGATGGGTTCATACCGAGCCTTACGAGCGCTTGTCTGAATGCCGCTCGTGCCTCGGTAAGGCGATATTCCACTTTTCGTTTACTCAGGCCCAAGACCTCTGCAACCTCTGCAACAGACAGATCCTCCACATAGCGCAAGAGCAATACTTCCTGGTATTCTGCTCTCAGCGTATTCAAGGCCACGCGAATGTGCCCGCGCAGGTCGTTGAGCAGTGCGACGGTTTCAGGCTCATTTTCCGGCAGGTGATCGGGCAAGTCCAGTTCATTGCCGTCCGAATCGACCATATCGGACATCGATATCTCAACCTGGCGCCGTTTGACGTGATCCTCAAAAGCGTCGGCCACCTTATTGCGAGCGATGCCCAGGAGCCAGGTGAGAAGACTGCTATTGCCGCGGTAGTTCTTTACATTTTTTATAGCCGCAATGATGATGATCTGGGTCAGATCGTCATGTTCTGCGCTACTACCATCTGCCAGGCGCGCGCTTACATACAAACGCACGCGATCCGTGTAATCCTTGCAGAACGCTTCCACCGCCGCGGGCTCGCCCTGGATGAGCTGTTGGGCCAAAGCAATATCAGCGGCATGAGCGCCGGAGACACCGGATGGGTCAGCGTCACTGTTAGGTTCAAGTGCAGAAGTCGACATGGCTGCGATGATAGTTTTTATGATCTTGCTTCCGCAGGCAAAGGAAACGATCTGACGATGGGTTCCTCTCCCTATCATTGATTATTTTACTCGCTTTATTCTAAATTGGGCGCCGTAATACGAGAGAATCATGCCACGGAAAGGATGATCTCTTTGAAACAATTTGAAGAATTCTGCATGATCGTGCCCAAAAAAGTTGCAGTCTTTTTGGTTTCTGCCGACTAATTAAATGTATATCGCCAGAATGATAGCAAACTGGTAGCACAACACTTTCATCGCACACCATAACACGCATGGCACACCGCACAGAGGAGAACACTTTTATGAAAAAGCGGGCGATCTACATGAGCAATGGGTCAGGGACCGATGTCGCCATCCAGCGAGGTCTGAACGAAGCCGGTTGTGAAGTCATTTGTACGCAGGGCATTGCCGAGACGTTAAGCCACCTGGGGATGGCAGGGATTAAGATAAATGCTGAGCCCACGACACAATCGATGGATGCCAGTAACCTGCTCGTGCTTGTCGCAGATGTTCAAGCTGGGGCCATCCCGTTGCTGACCCTGTTAAAAGAGCAAGGCGTTGTACTGCCGCCGACACTCGTATTTGACCGTGATGGCAGCGATATTCGTGTGGCCATCAAAGCATTGCAACTCGGGGTGCGGGATTATTTACTCGCGAGCGATCCTGAGATCAACCGTGAGTTGTGCGCTTGTGTGTTGGCCGAGCGTGAGAGCAAAACGGCAGGTTATTCCCAGGCTGTGAGCAAATTGGTGCCGCGAACAGGCAAGTCCGTTGAGGAATTTGAGTGGGATCCCATCACGTATGTCATCAGGATAGGGGACGAGCATCTTCATCTCAGCCCAATTGAAGGGCGCATCTTCGATTTGTTGTATGCACGCCGGGGCCAGGTGGTCACGGTGAAGGATTTTGTCATCCACGCCCTGAAGAAGCCAGAACTCGACTCGGTCACTGCGGCACGACAACTGCGCCCCCACTTAATGCGCTTGCGCCGGAAACTGGGCCATTACCCTTTGATTGCCAACCGCATTGTCAACACGCGCGGCGCCGGGTACATGTTGGTGTGATTTGAGGGTATATGTGTGTGCCAGCAGGCACAGTGCCGGATAGGCTGCTGAAAAAGCCCGGCAGCATGACGCTGCCGGGCCATTCACTTTGAGCGATCGGTGTGTTTTTAGCGGAGACGTTCTAGACCGATCGGAACTCGCCTTCCACGACGCCTTCGTCGTTCTCCGGGCGCTTTGCAGTCCTGTCGCCTTGCTCAGGGCCGGTCCCATTGCCGCTCTGTGCGGCGCTGCTGATACGAGCGGCGGCCTGTTGCAGAGCCTCGGTTGCTCGCTTGATGCGGCTTTGGTCTTCAGTCTTCAGCGTGTCGCGCAGGTCATTCATCGCACCTTCAATCGTGCCGCGGTCTGCGCTACTGACCTTATCCCCAAGCTCGTGAAGGGACTTTTCCGCGCTGTAGAGCAGGGCGTCGCCGGTGTTGCGCGCCTCAACCAGTTCACGACGCCTGGCGTCCTGGGCGGCGTTGCGCTGCGCTTCCTGCACCATGCGCTCGACATCCTGCTTGTTCAAGTTGGTGCTGGCCGTGATGCTGATGTGTTGTTCCTTGTTCGTCGCCTTGTCCTTCGCCGTTACGTTCAGAATGCCGTTGGCGTCGATGTCAAACGTCACCTCGATCTGTGGCAGACCACGCTGCGCTGCCGGGATGCCGTCCAGCCGGAACTGTCCAAGCATCATGTTATCGGCGGCCATGGGACGTTCGCCCTGGAACACGCGCACGTCTACTGCGCCCTGGTTATCCTCGGCGGTGCTGAAGATCTCGCTCTTGCGCGCTGGAATGGTCGTATTGCGCGGGATCAACACCGTCATCACACCACCCAACGTTTCGACCCCCAGGCTCAGCGGCGTTACGTCGAGCAACAACACGTCCTTCACGTCGCCGGCCAACACGCCGGCCTGGATTGCCGCGCCAATCGCCACTACTTCGTCGGGGTTCACGCTCTTGTTCGGCTCTTTGCCGCCGGTCAACTCGCGGACCAGCGCCTGAATCATCGGCATGCGTGTCGCCCCTCCGACCAGGACCACTTCATTGATGTCCTTGATGGCGAGCCGGGCGTCCTTCAACGCTTGCTCGACCGGGCCGCGCACACGCTTGACCAGCGCATCGCTCATTTGCTCGAATCGCGCGCGCGTGAGCTTCAGCAAGAGATGCTTCGGGCCGTTCTGATCCGCCGTGATGTAAGGCAGGTTGATCTCCGTCTCCATCAGCGATGAGAGTTCGATCTTGGCCTTCTCAGCCGCCTCGCGCAGCCGCTGCAGCGCTTGCCGATCGTTGCGCAGGTCTATGCCCTGCTCCTTCTTGAATTCGCTGAGCATCCACTCCGTGATGACCGCATCCCAGTCGTCACCACCCAGGTGTGTGTCACCGCTAGTGGCTTTCACTTCGACCACGCCCTCGCCTACGTCGAGGATGCTGACGTCAAACGTGCCACCGCCCAGGTCGAAGACGAGGATGGTTTCATCCTTCTTTTTGTCGAGGCCGTAGGCCAATGCCGCTGCCGTCGGCTCGTTGATGATGCGCAGCACTTCCAGGCCCGCAATCTGTCCAGCGTCCTTGGTCGCCTGGCGCTGGCTGTCGTTAAAGTAAGCAGGCACGGTGATCACCGCTTGCGTCACTGGCTCACCCAGGTATGCTTCGGCATCCGCCTTCAACTTACCCAGGATCATGGCGCTGATCTCCTGCGGCGTATAGGTTTTATTCGTATTCCCGATCTTCACGCGCGCATCATTGGTTGGGCCTTGCACGACTGAGTATGGCACGCGCTTACGCTCGCCCTCGACTTCGTCGTAGCGCCGTCCCATGAAACGCTTGATGGAGAAGACTGTGTTTTCAGGATTGACCACCGCCTGGCGCTTGGCTGGCTGGCCCACTAATCGTTCGCCGTTTTTGTTGAAGCCCACCACGGAGGGCAATAGGTTACTGCCTTCTGAGGTGGGGATGACAGTGGGGCTGCCGCCTTCCAGCACTGCAACCACACTGTTGGTTGTTCCCAGGTCAATACCAACAATTCTTGACATTTAAGCCACCCCTTTGTCCTTATTAGACGTAATTGACTATGAGGTTAGTGATGGTGGGTTAGATAATCGATTGAGCGCTGTTAACATTTTGTTAGAGCCTGGAAGGCTGATGTGGCTACGACAACGGACACGAAAAAGACAAAAGCGGCACAACTCTGTGCCGCCTTTGTGTAACGATTTATTTGAAGTAGGCTCTTATGAATGTGTGAAGACCTGACTACTTGATCATGCCAACTCTGCGCATCCATTCAACACGTGCTTGTAGATATTCCAACGAGATATGTTCAGCTTTGGCAATCGCTGCCCAATCGGGCAACCCCAATTTTGCAGATTTGATGGCGTCAATGATGAGTTTCTCTAGCTTTGTTGGTTTCATATCGCTTCTCCCGTCTCGGCCCGGCCCTTTACACCAGGGTAAACGCCTACGACCAAAATGATATTATACCATATCAAATGACGGCAGAGCGTTCTGAAGTATGTTGCGCTGGTTTGGCCTTATGTTATTCGTATGGTAAACGATTTACATTTGAAACGTATACGTGTTTGTTTCCTACGATAACGGTACTCACGGAAGCCGGGGATGTGCCGAGACGTTGAAAGTTGTCGAAAGGCATCCCCAGGTAATGGGCCAGCGCGGCCTTGATCGGGTCACTGTGCATAACGACTGCAATCAAGGCGGGTGGTGGTGGTTCGGGACCTGCCTGTGGCGGCGTATTGGGTTGGGGGGCAGTGTGCGTCGTCGGCTGCTTCCGTTCTTCCTCTTTGGGAGGCTCTGGGTCGGGATACTGCGCGCAAATGCACTCCAGCTCTGCCACGACACGCTGTTGCATGTCGAGTAATGATTCGCCGTTGGGCATTTTGCCCTCAGAAGGTTTCTCTACAATAATCTTCCAATTCTCTTTGGATTCCGGCGATTCGTTGATTTCCTTAATGGTCTTCGCCGTGTAATCCCCTGTGTGGGTGTCGGCGAGCCGGGGCCGGATATGTATAGGCAGCCCGTGAGATGCGGCAATGCGCCAGGCCGTCTCAATGGCGCGTTCGAGCTGGCTGGAATAGAGAGCTGTGATCTTGTGGTTCTGCAGCATCTTGCCCAATGCGTCTGCCTGGGCGCGCCCATCCTGGTTCAAATGGATATTGGGGGCCTGTCCGGGCAGCCGGCTTTCCTTTACGAAATCGTTCGTCCCGTGCCGAATGAGTAACAATACAGGCATGGCCTCATTCTACCCCGACTCTTTATGGCAGATAATATAAGGGGTTTTGTGGCACGCCACCATAGCGGATTTCGAAGTGGAGATGAGGGCCGGTGGATTGGCCGGTGCTTCCCATCGCGGCGATGACCTGTCCACGCGCAACCGCCTGCCCAGGGTCGACATAGTATTGGCTCAGATGGGCGTACAAGGTCTGGAAGCCGTTCCCGTGGTCAACCATGACCATGTAGCCGTAACCCGTGTTGTCCCAACCGGCATAGCTCACATAACCGCTGTCGGCAGCCGCGACGGGCACGCCAATGGCGTTGGCAATATCGAGCGCGCGGTGTCCCCACCAGAAGCCTTGACTCAACATCCCGTTGGTAGGCCAGCCAAAGGCGCCGCTGGCGGCGACACTGACGGCCGGGCCGCTGTAAGCCCCGGATGCATCCGACACGCCGGACGATGCATCGACGACAGACGCTACAAAGGGTTTCACCCCGTTCGGAACGACGATCTTTGCTCCTGGGAGTAGATTAGCCCCATCGGCGAGATTATTGAGCGATGAATTAACGATATCTTCAGAGCTGGCTTTGAATTGCTCAGCAATGCCATCAATGGTGTCATCGTCTTCGACGGTGTACCAGATGCCGTCGACCGGCAGGACGAACAGGACCTGCCCGATGCTCAAGCGATCTGGGGCATCTTCGACTTCCTGGTTGGACCATACCAGGGTGGTGGGCAGGAGTCGGAACCGGGCGGCAATGGTTTCTATCGTGTCACCTGCTTGCACGGTGTATGTAATGATGCCCGTTCGGCTTTCTACGGGTTCTGTCGTATTGGGCACCACCTGACGAGACAGCAGACCGCCGTCCTGGTTGATGAATGCCATATACGTTTGTAGCGCTACCGGTGAGTAGATGCGACTGCTCCCATTCGGGCTGGTGCCTTGTCCCCCGGATGGGTCGGTCGCATTGGAAACGGTCCCCAGCGTGGATGGGTTATGTGCCGGGTTGGTGCCTAGCCTGGCCCCAGCCAACAGCACAGCCAGCAACGCCACGCTGACGATGGCGATGTGCGACGTGAAGCGACTGGTTGTGACAAGCACACGCCAACGGATCTCGTCCGACCCCAGATAGGTGTGCGCCAGGCGGCGGAGCAGCCGTGCTCGAACCGTGACCTGCTGTGTGATTTGATTAGATTTCACCGCGTGTTCTAAACCGCCTCGTTCCTGTTTGACCCTACTATGCGTTCGCTGCTGGTGTGCGTCTCACTGCGTGCGCGTCTCACTGAGGGGACGCTAAGGTGATGGCAACACATTCCATGGATTCACCGCACCACCACCGGCACGAATCTCGAAGTGCAGGTGAGGGCCTGTCGAGTTGCCGATGGAGCCTATGGCCGCAATAACTGATCCCTGGAGCACTTGCTGACCGCACGAGACATACAATTGGCTTGCATGCGCATATAGCGTTTGATATCCGTTACCGTGATCCAGCACGACGTACTGGCCGTAGCCAATCGGCACGCCCGCCTTGTTGAGCGAGAAGCCCGCGTATATCACCGTGCCGCTGTCTGCTGCATAGATTGGGTCACCCAGACGCCCGGCAAAATCCAACCCAGGATGCCAGGCGCTAAAGTTGTAGCCCGAGAGGCGATGGGCATTGGCCGGGTACACAAAGCCGCCCGTGCCGAGCGCAGGGATGGCCATCTCGCCGCACGTTCCCACGCGATATACCTTTACGCCACTGGCCGATTGTCGCACCTCCACCGGTTTTGGCACCTGCCACACCACGGTCTCACGCTGCCCGCCTGGCACGAAAAGTTCCTGCCCAATCGAGAGTGGCTGGTTGATGTTGCTCAGTCCGTTAATGGATTCGTTGACAATCGTCTCGGCGGGAACTTTGAAGCGGCGTGCCAGCGCCTCGATGGTATCACCTTCCTCGACGACGGCGATCAGACCATCTGTCGGCGGGATGATGAGTTGCATGTCGACGCTGAGTAAGTCAGGGTTGTCTTGCAGCTCCTTATAGTTTGACCACAGCACCGTTTCTGGCGCCAGGCCAAAGGCGCCGGCAATACCCCACAGCGTGTCCCCTGGCTGCACCGTGTAAGTGATCACCCCCCGCGAAGAGGATGATCCGGTGTCGCCGGTGCCGTCATTGGAAGTGGTGTTGCTGATGGGCGCGAAGCTGCGCAGGATGGGGGCATCGTCGTTAACGGTTCCGCCCCGATCCTCGTTCGCAGTCGTCCCCTGCACGACGTTAGGGTCATTCGACTGCAGCGGCAATGTTCGGATGGCATCGTTAGGCTTATCTGGTGTGGAGCTAGCGATCTCCGGGAGCTTGGCCGTTGCCAGCATCACAGCAGCGATCGTGATCACCAGGATACTGAGGTGAGTGATGTAGCGCGATGCCCCAACGATCCAGAGCCGAACATCTCCTTTTTGCCGGGGATTGCCATAACGAATCCTCTTGTTCATGCGCGGCGATTATACTGTCTCACACGAGCATCATCTACATAGCATCCGGCGCAAAATGTGCCTAGGGTGTTTGTGGTGGCGTCGTTTGCACCGTGATCGTCGGCGTGGCCGGGTATGCTTCTACAGGTAGCGATGGCGCAGGTGTGACTGCAGCCGGTGTTTGAGCCTGGGTGATCTGCCGCAGGTATTCGGCTGTCTGACGTGTGTTTTGCTCGATGTCGACCTGGACGTACAAGAAATCGCTCACGGCGAGCAACACGAGGAAGTTTAAGATCCCGCCAATCAAGAGGGTAACACCGCTGATGATCCCGGCCATGACCCCACCGATGTTTCCAACGCCGGGAAGGTTTTCAAAGGCTGACACGGTGATGATGTTTAACACTCCCGCGGCGATGACTCCGAAAGTACCGAGAATGGTAAGGATGAGCATCAACCATGCGAGCACCTGGAACACAAAAGCGATGATTCGGAGGGCACGATACTTCTTTTTCACCATGTCGCTAACTCCTTTCGTCTAAGTATGTGACGAGGCCTTCAACGGAGTTGCCGGCCGCGTAGCGCGGGCACGGCACCCGTTAAGTATACGCGCAAGTTTCTGACGCCGCACAATCATTGCGCACAAAACAAGCCTCGCTGGGTATAATCGTTTCAGCCTATGGACCAAACAAATTTCGCCGTCATCATCTTGCTCACGTCGATGGCATTCGTTTTCATACTGGTATGGGTCGTCGTCGTGCTGCCGCAGAATCGGGCGCGCAAGAATCAACAGCAAGTGGTTGCCGAGCTGAAGGTCGGCGATGAAGTCGTCACCGTCGGCGGCTTGGTCGGTAAGCTCACCTACCTCAATCATGAAGAAGACATCGCCCGGATAGAGATTGCCAAAGGCATCGAGGTCCGCATCATCCCCGCTGCGATCAGTCACCCACTTGACTATATGGAGCGCGTGGAGAAGGCAAAGCGCGAGAAGACCATGGCACGGAGGAAGAGGTAGCTGGTGGCTGTGCGCTTTGATGTTTTTACTCTTTTCCCCGGCATGTTCGTCAGCCCATTCGCTGAGAGCATTCTGCGTCGCGCGCTGGATGCTGGCGTCATCGAGCTGCACACGCACAACATTCGGGATTACACGACCGACAAGCATCACATTACGGATGACTACGCCTACGGCGGCGGCGGCGGGATGGTGATGAAGCCGGCCCCTATTTTCGCTGCGGTTGAAGCCGTGCTGGCCGGGATGGAAGGGGTTCCTATCATTTTGATGTCCCCGGCCGGCCGGACGTTCACCCATGCCGTGGCTGAAGAGTTGGCGCAGCACAAGCATATTGCGCTGATCTGTGGTCACTATGAAGGTGTGGACGAGCGAGTGCGCGAACACCTGGCAACGGACGAGATCAGCATTGGCGATTATGTGCTGACCGGCGGTGAGTTGCCTGCAATGGTCATCATCGATGCTGTCGCGCGACAGGTGCCGGGTGTGCTGCCAGCCTGGGCTACGCGCCAGGAGTCACATGTCAACGGGAAGCTGGAGTACCCGCACTACACGCGCCCGGCTGAGTTTCGTGGCTGGTCTGTTCCGGAGGTGCTGTTGAGCGGCGACCACGCCAATGTTGAGCGCTGGCGGCAGGAGCAGTCTGAGCTACGGACGAGACAGCGCCGGCAGCAGATCGAAAAACAAGAAATAGAACCCAACGAAGGACAAACGACGCATGACGAAGGATCGACACGATCCAAAGGATCGACGACGAACGAAAGACAGCGGCAATCCGACGGAATGCCGTCCACAGAAGATGGGGGATCTGCCATTTAATCCGCTCAAGTGCACAACCCAGATGCGCCGCAGCAACAGGCGCGGCGTAAACAACCACCCTTGTGTTTCCCGCCTGGCATTCAGCGGCGTGTTTGTGCTATCACTGGCGCTCGCGGCCTGTTCACAACCCACCACACAGCCGCTTGCCACATCGGTCCCGACGATCTACGTGACGGGTGCGAGTGTTGCGGGTAATGCCACGACGGGGCTAACGGCGACGACCGGCCCGACGGCCACACCGTCGCCTGTGCCGCCCACGCCGACCCCACAGCCGACGGCGACCCCCGTCCCCCCTGAGCCGGTCACCCTGGCCATCGTCGGCGAGCCGGAAACGTTACACCCGCTGTACGCCACTTCACGCGCGGCGCAGACGGTCGTGGCTGCGTTGTTCGTGGGCTGTATCAGCCCGGATGAGCGAGGCGTGCCGGTTGCGCTGGGTTGCGAAGCCGTGCCGACCATTGGCAATGGCGGTGCGAAGTTCGTCGGGGACGGCGACGAGCGGCACCTCGAAGTGACTTTCCGCATTCGCCAGGGCTGGCGCTGGACAGACGGCACGCCGGTGACCGCGCAGGACGCGCTCTATACCTGGCAGTTGATCATGGCGCCGGAGGGCCAACTGCGCGACCCGCTCACCCAGAAAGTGTTCAGTATGGCGGCGCCCGACGACCGCACCATCGCGGTGAGCTTTATGAGCGCAGCACAGGCGCGTGCCGCGGCGGCCGGCAGCTTGCGCGGTGATGTGCCCTTCGAGTACTTTACACAACTGGGCGATTATGCCCGTTACGCCGAGCAGACCACCCCCCTGGCCGATGCCGATTATTGGGCCGTGTTGCGCTGGCTGCCCGCGCATCTGCTCAAGGACGTGCCCCCGGCGAATCAGCTTGAGAGTGACTTTGCGACAAAGCCTGTTGGCGACGGCGCCTTTGAAGTGAGTGCGTGGAACAAGGGCACGGATATTACGCTTGTGCGCTCGGCCGAGCCATTTCCCCTGCAACCGCAAGGCAATGTGCCGGGGATCATTTTCAAGTTGGCACAGGATGACGCCGCTGCGGCACAGTTGGTGCAGGACGGCGGCGCGCAGATGGGCCAGCCGTTGTCCGCAGCGGTGATATCGACCGGCGCGGTGACGTCCACGCCGGTTGCTGCCCCGCTGGTGGAGCAGATCGTGTTGAACACCAGCCACTTCCCGTTTGACGACGTCAAGGTGCGGCAGGCGCTGAGACTGGCGGTGAATGTCACCGAGGTGATGAGCGACCCGAGCACAGGGCTGGCGACTGGGGCAATGGTTGTGGACCCGGATGGCCTGTTGCGGACGGCGGACAGCGCGCGTCTGCTCGCCGGCCATGACGCGGCCGGCGCGAAGGCCTTATTGACGGAAGCGGGTTGGTCGTGCGACGTTCTCCCGTGCGCCAAGGCGGTCACGCAGGAAAACGGGACGGTGGTCACGCGGACCCTGGAATTTACGCTGGTGACGAACGAGCGCCAGCCGCGCAACGCGCTCAGCCAGCTCATCCAAAAGCAACTGGCGCAGGCCGGTTTTGGGGTTGATCTTCAGATCGTGCACGGGCTGGGGAAGAACAGCAAGTTATTCGCCTCTTACGAGCAAGGCGGCATCTTGCTCACACGCAATTTCGACGCTGCGATGTACCAGGCGCCATCCTTGACACGCCTGAGCGGGGTATTCGACTGCGCCAGCATCCCGAGCGAAACGGCGACCAGCCCGACGCAGGGGAACGTATTTGGTTATTGTGACCCAGCCACCGACGCCCTGATCGCTGAGGCAGAATCCGGAGAGAGCGCGGTGTCTGAGGCGGCGCACGTCAAGGCAGTGGCGGACGCGCTTAACGCCATCAGCGATAACGCCCTGTTCGTGCCGCTGTACTCCCCCCTGTGGGCGTTCCCGGCACGCGATATCGCCGGCGTGCGGTTTGTGGGCGCGGGTGTCGAGACGTGGAACGCCTGGGAGTGGGAGCAGAAGGCATCGGCAGCGTCGAACTGACGGCAGGTACAATGATGAGAGATTGGGGATCTTTACTTTCGGCTAATCACTTTTGAATCGGCTGGTAAACAGGAGCGGGTGAAGCGGGTGAGTGGACCGCAGGCTGTTTCGCAGCCTGTTTGGTCCGACGATGAGCCAGAACGCCTTTTGGCAGATG
>JAMDDR010000078.1 GCA_023488685.1 Chloroflexota bacterium
CGCTATCCCTGCGGGACTGGCGGGTGCCGCCCGCCAGTCCCGCAGGGACTTCGCAGGGGTTGCGGGTGATTTCTAATCACCCCGCATGGCGTGCGGCGCACGACTGGCCATGGTTGGGCACACGCAGATGTGAAAGCTCGGGCTCGATAAACACGCTGCGCAAATTGGTCATAGGGTCAGTCTACATCTCTTCGCACTTTTCAAGTTCTTCGATCAGTTGCCGGTTGGCGTGGCGGGTCTTTTGATTCTTGATATATTCGATCACCGTTTCCATGCTGCGCTTGCTGACGGTGAAGGCGCCGTAGCCGCCCTGCCATTTGAAGGCGTCAGCAGGGGTGATCTCGTGGTTCACCAGGTGTGACGAGGCTCCCTTCACTTCCTTGATCAGCGTCGCGATCTCTGTGGTCGGGCTGAAGCGCACGAACAGATGGACGTGGTCGGCGTCGCCGCCGATGGCGAGGACGTGGCATTTCAACTCACGGCATTTGGTGGCTATGGCGGCATACAGCCGGGGCTCGACCGCCGGGGTGATGAGGGGCAGCCGGTTGAAGGTTGCCCAGACGCAGTGTAGATAGAGTTGAGTGTATGGCGCGCTCATCGATTGTGATCTCCATGATACAGCTTGTGGCTATCGCGCGGTTTGCGTCGGACGATGCGGCGTGCTGCACGCATGGCGTGCAGTATACAACGCGGCGACCGGAGGTTGCCTGTTAGTCCCGCAGGGACTTCGCAGGGGTTGCGGGTGATTTCTAATCACCCGGCAGGGCTTGCGGCACACGACGTGGTGCGCAGTAGACCATGCGGTGTGCAGCGTACGACGCGGCGACCGGAGGTCGCGCGCTATGGTCTGCGAAGTCCCTGCGGGACTGGTTGGCGACACCTGTGAGTCTGTGAGTCCCGGAGGGACTTCGCAGGGCTTGCGGGTGCGGCAGAATGTTTTGATACGTTGATTATGAGACATATTTGAGACAGATCAAAAGGAAGGCATGTCCTCGCGCCCCTCTCATTTAATGCTTGTAAGTCGCGGAGTTTCTACGGCCAGCCATGACGCTCTCCCCTTTGACTTCTCGTCCTCTCTACGGTATAGTTCGCGGGCATTCATATGACTAATACTGTAAAATGGTCATTGTCTCGATGCAAAGGAGAACAACACTATGGCAACATCAGTAAAAGGAGAGCAGCCATTCGCGCTCAGACTCCTGCTGGCCTGCGGCGCAATTGGTCCGCTGCTCTTCATCGTCGTGTTTCTCATCGAAGGTGCTACCCGCGCTGACTACAACCCCCTCCGCCAACCGGTCAGCTCACTTTCCATCGGAGACTTCGGCTGGATGCAGGTCGCCAACTTCATCATTACAGGCTTACTCCTGCTGGCGTTCGCGATTGGATTGCGTCGTGCGCTGCGGCCCTCCGGAGGCTGGATGTGGGGGCCATTGCTGGTCGGGTTAGTGGGCATAGGCCTGATTGGCGCCGGCATCTTCATCTCTGATCCGCTGAATGGCTACCCTCCTGGCACGCCCCTTGTGCCCACGGTGCGTAGTGTTCACGGACGTCTTCACGATCTCTTTGGTCTTCCGGTGTTTATGGGCTTGCCCATTGCCTGTTTTGTGTTTAGTCGTCGATTTGCCAGGCTGGGCGAACGTGGATGGGCGGCCTACTCGGCTCTTAGCGGCTTCGCCATGTTGGTGACTTTCGTCGTTGCAGGCATGGGCTTTGGCCAGACGCCAGGCTTCGCAGATTTCGCCGGCGTGTTTCAGCGTTTGTCAATCATCATTGGCTGGACCTGGATCGCCCTCTTCGCGTTCCGGCTCATGGGCAAGCAGCCTCTCATCGGTCGATGAGGTGTGCGGGCTTGCAAGGAGAACGAGGTTTGGCACATCAGAACCAGGCAGCCAGCACACCCGGGCCTGAAGGCGAGAGGCGTGAGGCGAGGGCGCAGCGCATTCTGGATGCGGCCTCTACCTTGATCCTGCGCCATGGCTATCACAAGACCACTGTCGATGATATCGCCAGGGAAGCCGGGGTTGGGAAGGGGACGCTCTATCTGCACTGGAAAACGCGCGAAGCACTCTTCACAGCACTCATTACACGTGAAAAGGCCGCGATGGCAGCAGACATCAAGCAGCGTATTGCGCGCGATCCTGCGGGTGCAACGCTGCGAGGGCTCCTCAAACATGCCGCGCTTGCGCTGATGCAACGTCCATTGCTCAAGGCGGTCCTCCTGCGCGATACGGAGGTATTTGGGAAGTTGGTACAGCGCGAACAGAGCAGCGCCATCTCTGCAGAGGTGCTTGCAGGCTTCACGACCTACTTTCAAGGGCTGAGCGAACAGGGTCTGGCGCGAACGGATCTCTCATTGCAAGCGCAAGCGGCCATCTTCAGTTCCATATTTTTGGGTTTTTTACTCGCCGTGCCGCTCCTGCCAGACGCATTCAAGCCCTCTGACGAGGCGCTGGCAGAGCTGATGGCCGAGACGGGGCATCGCACGCTGGAGCCGCGTGACCCTGTCCCATCCGATGCATTCCAGAGCGCCTCCCACACCTTGACGCAGTACCTGGATCGGTCTGTGGCAACCGCGCAAGAACAGGTTCATGGGGATGTTCAGACTGAGTATGGCGATGCTGGCAGAGCAAGAGGGAGAAAGGGCGGGCGGTCAAAGAAACTGAAGACGGCTGCAAAGGTCGCTGAGGTCCGGCGCATGTATGCCGACAAGACCAGATCCATTGAGGAGATTTGTTCGGCGCTTGGGATCTCGCGTGCCAGCCTGTATCGCTATATCAAGGACGATCAGAACGGTCCTGCGAACGAGTTCGCAGGCTGATACGTCAAGCCTGCGGCGTTCCGAAGGAACGCATGAAGCAGGCTATCGATGGGCCGTGGGGTGGAGATGCGTGAAATCAGTACAATGAAGCCAGCGTTGCTCAAAGCTTCAGGGGTACAAGTCATGCGGGCGACAACATGCCGAACGCATGCTACGCGGAGGAACATCGATGCTCGAACCCGGCGCCTTCATTTTGCTCGTCATCGGTCTGCTGATGGGGATCGTCATTGGCATCCTGATCGGGCGGTCTCAAGCCGGCCACGCTGCACACGAAACGCAGATCCACCTGGCCCAGGCTCAGACCGAGTTGAACCTGAGCCGGGACCAGTTGCAGCAACGGGAGCAAGCGCTATTGCGGGCCACGGCTGCAAATACGGCGCTGCAGTCGGACGTGGCGCGGTTACAGCAGGCGCGCGCGACGGACGCCGAAAAGCTGCAGTGGGTGGAGCAGGCTCAAGCCAGGATGCGCGAGGCCTTCGAGGCGCTGGCCAGCCAATCGCTGCAATCCAACGCCACGGCGTTTACCGAACGCGCCCGCGAACAGGTCCAGGCGCTGCTCACCCAGGTGCGCGGTGACTGGACCACGCAGCAAGCGGAGATGCGCAACCTGGTCGATCCACTGCAGTTGAACCTGGACACGCTGGACCAGCGCGTGCGCGAGATGGAACAGAAGCGTGAGGGCGCCTACCAGCGGGTGGACGAGCAACTGCGGCAGTTGATGGCGGTGAATGTCGATCTGCAGCGCACCACCATCACGCTGGCCCAGGCGCTCAAGTCCTCGACGGTGCGCGGCCGCTGGGGCGAACTGCAATTGCGGCGCATTGCGGAGTTGTCCGGCATGGACAATCATATTTCCTTCGCCGAACAAGTCGGCGTGGAGGATGGCCGGCCCGACATGATCGTGTATCTGCCGAATGGCGGCACGATCCCGATCGACGCCAAAACCCCCATGAGCGCCTTCATCGAGTCGGTCGAGGCCGGCGACGAACAGACGCGCCAGGTGAAGATCGGCGAACACCTGCGCGCGGTGCGCGGGCGCATGCAGGAGCTGGGGCATAAGAAGTACTGGGAGAAGATCGATCACGCCGCCGACTTCGTGGTCATGTTCGTGCCGAGCGAAGCTTGCCTGAGCGCGGCGTTCGACGCCGACCCGCGCCTGATGGAGGATGCGCTGGTCCAGAAGGTGATGGTGGTCACGCCGATCACGCTGCTGGCGCTGCTGAAGACGGTGGCTTACGGCTGGCAACAGTATCGGATCAACGAAGAGGCCAGGTCGATCGCCGACGAGGGGCGCGAGTTCTATAAACGCTTGAAGACGTTCGTCGACTACCTGGGGGATATGCGCAGTTCGCTGAACAAGACGGTCGAGCATTACAACAAGGCGATAGGGTCGCTGGAAGGCCGGCTGCTGCCGTCGGTGCGGCGGCTGGAGGCGATGGCGAGCGGGGATCGGCAGCTCGATGCGCCGGCACCGGTGGAGGTATTGGGGCGGTCGATCAGTTGCCCGGTGAATGCCGGGGATACGTCGACGACGGAGTCATAGGTTTGAACCAGCTTTCTGGTTGTTAGTACCTTACCACTGAAATGTTTGCACAAATAGCAACGAATCTCGACTCACAGAGCGGGTTGCCCTGCGAGGTAAGGGATGACCACCAGTTCGCG
>JAMDDR010000057.1:0-2753 GCA_023488685.1 Chloroflexota bacterium
CGATGTGGGTTTTAGCTCATCCATGGGAATGCCTCTCTAGGTCTTGAGGTGTGCGATGCCGCCCATAACGCGTCCGGATGGCATCACACAATCCGGGGTAATCGTCGATGAGATACATGGCGCCATTCACCTTCGCAATGCGGTGCACATGACTGGCGAGGATGGTCTCGTCATAGATGCAGTGGAGGATGTAGTTCTGTGACAGCCCCAATTGCTTGGCCAGGCCGAGCGTGGTCCACTGTCCGTCCACCTGATCCATTTCGTGCTTGACGTAACTCAACAGAAACCAGCCGCGCGCGAGCCGAATCTTGCGTACCGAGCAGGCCGACACGCCATCCGCCCGGGCGGAACAGAACCCTTCGCGGGTGAGTTGGGCTGCCATTTGATCGTCATTCAAACCTTCCCCGCAGAGCTGATGAATCTGTTCCACCAACTCGGCATAGTTGGAGACATCCGCCGCGCGATGGATACAGCGTGGTCGGGCGTGCACCATGGTGCATTGCCCAGATACCCAGACGATCCTGGCTTCCAGGTCATCGGTGGCTCTCCGGTTGAGGATGACCTGGGCAATCAGGCACTGCAGCAGTTCTTTCTTCTGGGTGCTTGTAAGCCTGCCCGTCTCCCACAACTCAGGCAACCGCTTCGAGATGTGCTGGAATTGCTCACGCAGTTCGGGGGTGATCTGGGGTGGAGGGAGTGTGCGCAGGAAGCGCTCGTGCGCTTCGTGCATGGTGCGCGCCTGCTTGAGCTTTGCTTCCCACCGCGCCTCCAGCGTGGCCGCTACCAGGCGATTGTCCGGGTCCACCGCGTTGTACTGCCGTTCAGCCAGGTGTGCCTCGTAGTCGGCGCGCGCGAGCTTCTGCCGCCACTGCGTCTCGAGTTGGTCCCGCTCCGCACGCTGGCCCGCGAGCACGGCGTCCAGCACATCGAGTTGGGCCGGGCACAGGGCCTCGAAGAACGCCTGGGTGACGACTGCATCGAGGGAGACACCGTCGAGGGACATGCACATCTTCGCACCCAGATGACGCGACATGTCGTCGCATACGTAGCGCTGGGTGGGCTTGTATATCACATTCATGTGATGGCCGCACATGCCGCAGATCACCAACCCCTGCAACAAGGCCGCGCCCGCCCGCGGGGCACCCCGGGCAGCCTCTTTTTGCTCCCGGTAGCGCAGACCATTCTGGCGCAAACGAGCCTGATTGCTCATGTAAGTGTCCCAACTAATGTAAGCCGGATACACGTCCTGCTGCAGGTGCACCCACTCCTCCAACGGGATGCGCACATTCCCGGTGGCGGGCAGGCCGGGCTTCCGCCTGGCCGGGTCGCCTTGCCGGCGGCCGTATGCGAAGGCGCCAGCGTAGGCGGGATTCTGCACCATCTCCAGCACAGTCGAGTCCGTCGCCGGCTTCCAGAACAACTCGCCGGCGAACACCCCAGCCACTTGCCGCCGGGGCAGCAGGATCTCGTGATCGCGGCAGTAGCGCACGACGCGCCCGCAACTGCCCAGTTCGGCGAACTTCGCGAACACCAGATCCAGCGTACCACGAATCTGCTCGTCGGGATCCTTGACCACGCGCCCGTCCGCCAGCCGCAGCAGGCCGGTGGGCAGGTGTTGCACGTACTGGCCCCGCCGCACCTGGCTGAGGCGGCCCGCGTCGAGTCGGGCGCGCAGGATGTGCAATTCCGCCTCGCTCATGGCGCCCTTCAGGCCAAGCAACAGCCGATCGTTGTACTGGCGCGGGTCGTACACCCCATCGCTGTCCGCGATCAGCGTACCAAAGACCGCTGCCAGGTCCAGCAGCCGGTACCAGTCACTGTTGTTGCGCGCCAGACGTGACACCTCGTAGCTCAACACGATGCCGACGTGACTCAACGTGACCTCTGCCAGCAAGTCATTGAAGCCGCTACGGTGCTGGCTGCTCTGCCCGGACTGCCCCAGGTCGCTGTCGATGACGCGCGTGCGATCGGCTGGCCAGCCCAGCGCTTGAGCCCGTTCGACCAGGCGATACTGGTTGAGTTGGCTCTCGCGGTTGTGCTCCACTTGCTTCATCGTGGATTGCCGCACGTACACATACGCCAGGCGTTGCAGGTGGGCGGACGAAATCTTGGGATGGACAACGGCTTCAGGTGGGCTCATGGCTGCCCTCCTCCGGCGGACGGGTCGCGCTGATCTCGCCGCATAGCCGTACCAACGTCAGAAACAACCGCTGTTGTTGCTGGCCAGTCAGCGTGGGCCACACGTCGCGGCTGGCGATGCATGGCCGGGTCATGTTGTCCTCCTCCTGGATCGGGGCCGGGTGCAGGGGAGGCGGATTCGGATGCAGGTTGCTCTCCATCGGCGGATACCTCCGCCGATGGACTATCCTCCCGTTCGATGTGCGCCCAGGTCGCCAGTAACGTCTGGAGTGAGGCGATGCACAAGGGCGTGTCCGGTCGGCATATGGGTTGAGGGGCACGGTCGGTAGCAGCCAGGGGCACCATGCGCGTGACCCCGCTTTCCAGAGCGATCAAGCAGGAGGGTTCGAGGTTACGGAAGTTGGCGAGCCCGAGCAGACGGAAGGTCCGACCGACCAGGGGATGAGCCGGATCAACGACGGTTACGCTCTCGTCATGACACGCAGCGTGCCAGATTGGGGTAGTGTCCTGGTTGGGTTTTGCCCAGACCCGGCCCACCCAACAGGATCAGGTTCTCAGCCTTAGTGATGTAGTCACCCCGCGCCAGGTCGAGCACCCGCGCCTTGGACAACAAC
>JAMDDR010000057.1:2763-4455 GCA_023488685.1 Chloroflexota bacterium
CCCACTGGGCCCGACGATCAACACTGGCTGCTTGCGCGCCACGAACTGGCAGGTCGCCAGTTCCAGGATGAGATGCTTGTTAAGTTGGGGGTTGAAGGCGAAGTCGAAGCGCTCCAGGGTCTTGTCGGGTTGAAAGTTGGCGCGCCGCAGGCGCAGCGTCAGTTGCTTGTGCGTGCGTCGCTCGACTTCGTCCTCCATCAGGCGTTGCAAGAAGTCGACATACGGCCACTGCTCATCCATGGCCTGGCGCAACCGCACGTCCAACGTCTCCAGGATACCCGACAGGCGCAACTGCTTCAGGCGTGTGTTGAGTTGCGGATCATGGTTGACCAGGCTCATGCCAGCACCTCCGGGCCACCCATGGCTTGGTGGGGCCACCCTGGTGACGGCACCGACGGCACCGACGGCACCGACGGCACCGACGGCACCAACGGCACCAACTCCTCGACCCCGCGCGCAAAGACGGGGGATGCTGTGGCTGGTGCGGGTCCATTCAGCGCCCCGACTGTCCCGCTGGTGGTCAGCTTGATCATGTTACGGATGGTGAGCGGCGAAGGGTCGCCGCGCTCGAAGGCTTCCTGGCAGGCGCGCTCCAGCACCGCCTTGCTATGCTTGTCGGCCAGCGCCACCAGCCGGTGCGCGCTGGTATGCCGATCGATCACCGGGTCGGCCAGCAGCAGGTCGATGGCCTGCGTCGTGTAGGGACCGATGGCGACGGCGCGCTCCCGACACGTCGACGCCGGCTGCAAGCCCTGCGCCTTGTGCGGCGGCAAATGCGCCGGGGTGGTGACGCGCTGCCCGGCCTCGTGGGTGCGGCTGTGCGTGGCGATCAGGGTGTGCTCAGCATACAGTTGCACCGTCTGGGCGGTCACCCGCACCGCCAGCCATTGTCCGGTATAGCGGTACGGCCCTGAGTAGTAGGCTCCCTCGAAGGTCACGTAGCAGTCACGATGGAGCTTGAGTTGCGTCCAGCGTGCCAGCTCATAGGGCTGCTGAGGCAACGGCCGGAGCGCCGCGCGCTCGACCTGCTCGAAACGCTCCAACGGCTGCTGGCGTGTGGTGCCATGCAGGCGCTGCCCGGCGGTCGTGGCGACCCACACCCGGACGTCCCGGTTGGCGTGCTGGATATGTTGTATGGGGTTGCAGTAGTCGCGCCCGGCCATGAAGTTGCGCTGGACATAGTGCACCCCGCTCTCGACCTTGCCCTTGTGCCGTGGTGTGGCCACCCGACAAGGGGAGATCAGGAAGCCATAGTGCTCCGCGCACTCGCGGTAGGCGCGTTGTACCTGTGGGTCATCCACACTGGCCTTGACGATGGCGGCCTTCAGGTTGTCCAGCTTGACCCGTCGCGGCACGCCGCCGAAGGCCTCAAAGGCGTGCGCGTGGCAGCTCAGCCATGTCTCCACCTGCTGGTCGAACACGAACTCGACGTATTGGTGGCGCGACCACGACAGCGTCATCACGAACGCCC
This sequence comes from Chloroflexota bacterium, assembly GCA_023488685.1. Classification (GTDB taxonomy): domain Bacteria; phylum Chloroflexota; class Anaerolineae; order J036; family Brachytrichaceae; genus CAIXPS01. The sequence continues at coordinate 4,235 of JAMDDR010000057.1, forward strand.
AGCCCTTGCGCGGCTTTTGGCGGGTCGGGTCATACATCAGCCCCACGTACCCGAAGTCCACCTGGGCTTCTTCCCCAGGCGCGGTCTCCACCCGCACGGTGACGTCGGCCTCGCTCACGTGAGCCGCTTCGATCTTGCGCACGTAGCGCCACACGGCACTGTACTGGCCCGGGAACCGGTAGTCATCGCGCAGCCGCTGGTACAGGGCCATCACCTCCAGC
>JAMDDR010000423.1 GCA_023488685.1 Chloroflexota bacterium
ATGTCCGTCGGAGTGGCGACCTGTCCGCCCGATACGCCGATTGTCGAGATCGCGCGTCTGCTGCTGGACAAACAACTGGAAGGCATCGTGGTGCTGGATGAGGAAGGGCACGCCGTCGGATCCATCAGCCAGGATGAACTGGTGCAGGCCTATACACGAGACGATTGTCGTGACCTGACCGCCGAAGACGTGATGCGCGATAGTGTGCCGCAGATTCCGCCTGACGTTCCCTTGACTGTTGCTGCCCAGATCATGCGGGACAAGGGCACGCGTGTGGTGTTTCTAATGCACCATGCTGGTGGAATCCAATACCCGGCGGCGGCGCTTTCTTACACACATATCTTGCGCCATCTGGCAGCACGTAGTGACGCTGAGTTGCAGGACCTGGGTACTGCAGCAGCCCGTAAGTTACCACTCGAAACATTCATCGAAAAACGGGATGCGGCACAGCGCCAATCCCGTTTTCCTCCTCAGGAGTGAGGTAGTATGTCGGTCGAAATACCAAAAGATACATGGTCCGGGTCTGTCCGCACAGTGACTCTCGGCGCGACGGCGGCAGCAGGCGGCACGCGTTCACATACGGTCACAGTCGGTGGTCACAAGGCCTTACCCTTTATGCACTTTGAGCAACCAATGGCCCACCGCCCGGCAATTGCGCTGGAGATCAGGGATCGCCGCCCGGATGACTGGTCACCGCTGCTACTCGAAGTTTGGGGCGATGCGGTTGATGACCCTGCCAGTTGGGCTATAGCCGCAGAAAAAGCTGGAGCTGATTTGTTAGTGCTTTCGCTTAGTCTGACTGGTCTCAATGGTCACCCAACCACGCCGGAGGCCGCTGTTGCAGCCGCCAAAGCAGTCTTGAAGACCAGCGGATTACCGCTACTGGTGTTCGCGCCAGGCCAAGCCGATCTGGATAACCAACTACTGGTTCCAGTAGCCGAGGCGACCAAAGGCGAACGGCTTGTCTTGGGCATCTGCGAGGATAAAAACTACCGCACCATCGTAGCGACGGCAATGGCGAATGGTCATCTGATCAGCACACGTACGCCGATGGATGTAAATCTCGCCAAGCAACTCAACATTCTGGTTCGGGACATGGGCATACCGCCAGATCGCGTCCTGATGGATCCAACCACCGGTGCGCTGGGTTACGGTATTGAGTACGGCTACTCCGTTATGGAGCGCCTGCGGCTGGCAGCGTTGCAGGGCGATGGCAACACTCAATCGCCAATGATCGTCACCCCTGGAACCGAGGCCTGGAAGGCAAAAGAGGCCAAGGTCGGCCAAGACGTGCCCGCTGCCTGGGGAGATTGGCGTGAGCGGGCGATTACTTGGGAGACGTTGACAGCCGTCGCACTGATCGAGTCAGGCGCGGACATTGTAGTGCTGCGCCATCCTGAAAGCCTAAGACGTGTGCGCGTGGCGATCGACGATCTAATGACCGTTCCAGAGACGGTCTAGCAGCGAGGAAATCACAACATGCCGCTCACCGGAATTCAAATCTACAAGTTGTTGCCTAAAACGAACTGCAAAGACTGCGGCCTGCCGACCTGCCTGGCCTTTGCGATGAAGCTGGCCGCCAAACAGATGGAGCTGTCAACCTGTCCGCACGTCAGTCCAGATGCCAAGTCGCAACTGGCCGACGCCGCCGAACCGCCGGTCCGGTTGGTCACGCTCAAGGCAGACGGTCATGAAGTCAAGTCAGGTAACGAGACTGTGCTGTTTCGGCACGAGAAGACGTTTTATAACAAACCGGGTCTGTTCATACGTGTACAGGATGACGAGGCCTCCGATGATATCGAGGCCAAAGTGTCGGCCGCCGACATATATACCGTGCGCTACGTCGGCATGGATCTGACACTGGACGGATTTGCAGTTCAGTCAGCATCCGGCGACCCGGCCAAGTTCGCAGATGCGGTTAGCGCCGTCCGCGCAACCAGCCATCGTCCGCTCATCTTGATCGCCCGCGATCCAGCCATCATGGCTGCAGGACTTCGAGCGATAGACGGCGAAAGCCCGTTGATCTACTGCGCAGACGCCGGTAACTGGAACGCGATGGCCGATCTTGCCAAACAGCATAGCGCTGCGCTGGCAGTATGCGCAGATAAGCTTGATGAGTTGGCCGATCTGACCAGCAAGCTTAAAACAAAAGGCATCAATGACTTGGTGCTGGACCCGGCAACACGGCGGCTGGGCGAATCATTGATCCGACAGACCCAGATTCGTCGCCTGGCGCTGAAGAAGGATTTCCGTCCGCTCGGTTATCCGATCATCGCGTTTCCAGGCGACGCTAGCGACCTAACCCAGGAGTCGGCGCTGGCAGCGCAGGCAATTGCCAAGTATGCGGGCTTCATCGTGCTGAATCGCTTCGCGCCAGAGATGGTCTACCCGTTGCTGGTCCTGCGTGAGAATATCTTCACCGATCCGCAAAAGCCAATCCAGGTGCAGCCGGGGCTGTACGAGATAAACGATCCGAAGCCTGGCGATCCGGTGCTGGTCACAACCAACTTCAGCATCACCTACTTCAGTGTTGCCAACGAGGTGGAAGGAGCTGGTCTGCCGGCGTGGTTGCTGATTGTGGACGCAGAAGGCATGAGCGTCCTCACCGCTTGGGCGGCCGGGAAATTCGATGCCGAGCGAATCGCCAAAGCGGTTAAGGAGACGGGCGTCGCCAATAAGGTCGCAAGGAAACGGATCGTTCTGCCGGGCCACGTGGCCGTGCTCTCCGGTGAACTCGAAGAGGAACTGCCGGATTGGGACATACGTGTTGGCCCACGCGAAGCCGTCGATCTGCCCGCGTTCATGAAGCAGGTGTTGTGAGGGGCAGCCTCAAGTTGGTATTCGGCAGAGAGATAGCAAGATATGTAGCTTGGCATATGGATACATCCCCACACAAAAGCGGTTTTGTGGACGTGAGCGGAATCCGCCTGCACTACCTGGATTGGGGTGGCAGCGGGCCAGTGCTCCTGCTCTTAGCCGGCATGTTCAGTAATGCGCACATCTTTGACGGGTTTGCCCCGCGCTTTACGGACAAATTCCATACTCTTGCGCTCACGCGCCGCGGACATGGCGAATCGGATCATCCTGAAACCGGCTATGATATCGATACGCTGACCGAAGATATCCGGCTGTTCCTGGACTGCCTGCATATCGACCGGGCCATTCTGGTCCAACATTCGAACGAAGGCATCGAGCTTTCTCACTTTGCTGCCCTCTATCCAGAACGTGTGCTCAAGCTGGTATTTCTCGAACCCGCCTACGACCGCAATTCGCCGGAATACAAGGCCATCGGTGAAAAGTGGCCGGTGATCCAATATCCAGACGAGGACGGCATCTATGACAATCTCTCTGACTTCATGTACCATTACAAAAAGGATTATCCCGCCAATGCGGCATGCTGGTGCGAAGCCATGGATGCAAATTTACGGCACCAGATGAAGATCAGCCCGGAAGGGAAAGTAGTCTATAAGGCGACGGAAGGCATCAGCAAAGCTTGCGCAGAAACCATGTTTGGGTATACGCCGGAATATGCAAAAATCCGCACGCCAGTGCTGAGTATCTTCCCCATCAGAGACAACACCTATTATGTGACGCCGTTCATGACCAAAGAACAGCAGGCGCAGATGATGGAATTCTTCGATAGCGTTCTGCTACCCTGGACCCGGCACTGTATCGAGCAATTCCGGCGTGATGTTCCCCACGCCAAAATTGTGGAGCTTGCACACTCGCACACATACTGCTTCATTACGCAGGAAGAACTTGTTTATAACGAGATGAGGAGGTTCTTACTGGATTTATAGCATAAGTCTGCGTAAGTAACTACTCAGCCGCTGAGTGAAAGGTCGTTGAGTAGTTGCCCTTCGCATACATTTCCACTTGTAACGAATAGGAGCCCGTTCTGGACCGCATCAAGTTTCTCATTGAACCGCGCGAAATCGTATAAGTCATCAGCGATGTAAGGTATGGCCGAACACACAATAACTTTCGCCGGCATCCCCGCACCGGTGCGCGTCCCCACCGGCACGTTGGTGATCGAGGCGGCGCGGCTGGCCGGGGTGGACATCCAACAACCCTGTGGTGGCCAGGGGCGTTGCGGACGGTGCGCTGTCCAGGTGACCGAAGGAAACGTGCGGCGCCGCAGTGCGCTGCGCCTCTCGCCGGAGGACATCGCGGCGGGCTATGCACTGGCCTGCCAATCGGTGGTCGAGGGTGACGTGTCCATCACGGTCCCACCTCAGGAGAAGATCGAGCGCCGTCTGACGACTGAGCGTACCGCTGCCGAGGTGACGATTCCACCAGGCTATTCTCCGATGGCGCAACCGATGCGTCGTGTCGCCTTGACACTGGCTCCGCCGGATATGCAGGATCAAATCGACGACTGGAGCCGCCTCCAGACGGCGCTCCGTCAGCAGACCGGGATCGGCGCGTTTCAGATTTC
>JAMDDR010000040.1 GCA_023488685.1 Chloroflexota bacterium
TTGAGCGCGCAAATAGAGCAAATTGGGCCTTCAAGGGCGTTTTTGATCCAATCATCAACTGCAAGAAGTGACAATTTTCCGACCGCGCAGCCGATTTGCCTTCTGGTTGCGCAATACTTAGGCTAGGCAATGTGCCGCCGCGTAAACCAATATACTCAGGATAGCTCGAATACTCCCATTCCTCTGCTTTGCCGGCCAACCCGCTCACAACGGGATTCAGATGGATATATCGAGATAAATGCAATAGATAGTCATCACAGTCTATCAGTTTGCTCGCAAAACGCCCTTGAAAGAGCGGTCCCACACGTTCATAACGCTTGTTTATCGCCTTGGCAAAGGACATGACAAACGGCTGCATCACTGAAACCAGATCGTCTGTATGTAGATACGCAAGCAAGTGATAGTGATTGGGCATCAGACAATAGGCCACCACATCCACTGCATCATTGAAATAGTGACGCATCTGTCGCAGGAAGAATGCGAAGTTCTCGTTATCGAAAAAGATGCGTTCCTTGTTGACACCTCGGTTATAGAGGTGGTAATAACAACCAGCTCGAAACTCGTCGCTACGACGTGGCATCGTTCCCTCCTCGATATGAGTGGACTTTATTGTAGGCAATCTCACAACAGACTCCCGGAGTCTCGGAGACTCCGGGAGTCTGTTCCTCCGCAACGAGTAAAATCCACCCAACGCAGCTTACGTGAGCAATAACAAATCACCTACACAAGAGGAAATCTCAATCTATGCTAAAGCACCTGGAAATTACCCGCCAGCGTTTGCAAAACTTTACCTCCGAAGACAACCTGCGCGGCAGGGTTTACCCCCAACGTGCCCCGGTGACCCTGACAGTGTATTCAGCACCCGACCGCATTCCCTATGCCGAAGCCGTGCAGGGCAACTACCGCCCCACGCAGGTCGGCGAACAGTTCGGCCCGATATGGTCCACACACGGGTTCAAGGTCGACATTGAAATCCCGCAGAACTGGAAAGGACACGAAGTGCACCTGCTGTGGGACTCATCGTCAGAAGCCTGTGTGTGGGAAGATGGCCAGCCACTACAGGGCCTCACCGGGTCCAGCAGCAGTTGGGCCGCCAACGCCCTGCGCTCGCAATACACCCTGACCAGGAAAGCCTCGGGCGGTGAGAAGATCACGCTGTACATCGAGATCGCCTGCAACGGCCTGTTCGGCATCACCGGCGACACACAGCCCAGCCATATCGGCTTGCTGCGCCAGGCCGAAATCGCCGCGTTCGACTGCGAGGCCTGGGAGTTGCTGTGGGATTTCGTCACCGTGGCCGACATGGCACAAGCGCTCCCTGCCAATACCCCACGCGGTGGCCAGGCACTTCGTGCCGCCAACGATATGATCAACGTGTGCGACCTGGAGGACCGCAGCACCTGGGAGCAGGCACGCAAGATTGCTGCGAAATTCCTGTCGGCACGTAACGGCGATGGCCAGCATAACCTCTCGGCGGTCGGCCATGCGCACATCGACACGGCGTGGCTGTGGCCACTCGCCGAGACACAGCGCAAATGCGTGCGCACCTTCGCCTCGGCAGTGCGCTACATGGAGGATTACGCTGACTATAAGTTTGCCTGCTCGCAGGCGCAGCAGTACGAGTGGATCAAGACCATGCACCCAGGCCTGTGGGAAAAGATCAAAGCCAGGGTGAAGGAAGATCGCTTCGTGCCTGCCGGCGGCACCTGGGTCGAGCCGGATTGCAACATTCCCTCGGGCGAGTCACTGGTGCGGCAGTTCCTGTTCGGCCAGCGCTTCTTTCGCAAAGAGTTCGGCATCACCTGCACCGAGTTCTGGAACCCCGACGTGTTCGGCTACTCCGGAGCACTGCCGCAGATCATGCGCCGCGCAGGCATCAAATACTTCCTCACTCAGAAGCTGTCGTGGAATCAGCTCAACAAACCCACTTCAACACCAGTTGGGACAGAGGGCATCGACGGCAGCCGCGTGCTCACCCACTTCCCGCCGGCCGACACCTACAACGCCATGGTCACGGTGAAGGAAGCCCTATTCAACGTCAGCAACTTCAAGGACCACGAGCGCGCCAACGAGAGTTACCTGCTGTTCGGCTTCGGCGACGGTGGTGGCGGCCCCACCATCGATATGCTGGAACGGCTCAAGCGCATGAAGGATGTGGATGGTCTGCCACGCATGGAACAGCGCACCCCAGCCGAGTTCTTCAAGCGCTGTGATGAGGACATCGAGGAACCGCTGGTCTGGGTGGGCGAACTTTACTTCGAGCTGCACCGCGGCACCTATACCACCCAGGCGCGCAACAAGCTGGGCAACCGCCGCAGCGAGTTACTGCTGCGCGATGTGGAGTTCCTGTCGGCCCTCGCCCGCGCCACGAAGGGTAGCGCCTACCCCGGCGATGAAATCAACCGGCTATGGAAACTGGTGCTGCTGAACCAGTTCCATGACATCATCCCCGGTTCATCCATCACCGAGGTCTATAACGACTCCGCGGTCCATTACGAAGAGATTCGCAAGAGTGGCGAGCAGTTGCGGAATGAGGCGGTTGCATCCCTCTCTCCAACTGGACAAGGATCCACAGGGCAGATCCTGGCCATCAACACACTCGGCAACCCGCGCAGCGAGGTGGTCGAACTGCCGCAGGGCATGGCCGGCCCACAGGCGGCCGCCAACGGCGCCGCATTGGCCGTGGTCAGCGCGCCCGCCATGGGCTATAGCGTTGCCGTGCCCAGCGGCGCGGCGTCGCCGGTCACAGTGTCCGAGGCGGACAAGACCATCACACTGGAGAACCAGTACGTGCTGGCGGCGTTCAACCGCGAAGGCAGGCTGGTCAGCCTGTTCGATAAGCGCGCCAACCGCCAGGCGCTGGCGCCCAATACAAAAGCCAACCACTTCGTCATGTTCGACGACGAGCCCAACAATTGGGAAGCTTGGGATGTAGAGGTATTCCACCTGGAGAAACGTTACGAGGTCGGCCCCGCCAAATCCATGCGTGTGATCGAAGGCGGGCCGTTGCGCGCCAGCATCGAGGTCACCTACGATCTGAGCGCCAACAGCACCCTGAAGCAAATCATCTCGCTGACGGCGACCTCGCCGCGGCTGGACTTCGCCAACGAGGTCGAATGGCACGAGCGCCACAAGTTCCTCAAGGTGGAGTTCCCGTTCGACCTGCGCGCCCAGGAAGCGACGTACGAGATTCAGTTCGGCCACCTGCAGCGCCCCACCCACTTCAACACCAGTTGGGACATCGCGCGATTCGAGGTATCTGCGCACCGGTGGGCCGATCTGTCCGAGCCGGACTTCGGCGTGGCGTTGCTCAACGATTGCAAGTACGGCTACGCGACACAGGGCAACGTGATGCGATTGTCGTTGCTGCGCTCAGCCAAGAGCCCTGACCCGGTGGCCGACATGGGCCATCACACCTTCCGCTACGCGCTGCTACCGCACACGGGCGACTTCCGGGCAGCCGGCGTGATCGAGGAAGGCTATCGCTTCAACGTGCCGCTGATCGTCGCGGCCACGAACGCCGCGCCGGTCGAGACATCGTTCTTCGGCGTGTCGTCGCCCAGCGTCGTCATCGATACGGTGAAACAAGCCGAGGACTCGAACGCCATCATCGCCCGCCTGTACGAGGCGCACGGCAAGCGCGGCACGGTGCGCTTCACCAGCACGTTACCGGTCAAGGCCGTCTCGCGTTGCAACCTGCTCGAAGAAGACGACCAGAAGTTGGCGTGGGCCGACGGTGGCGTAGATGTGGAGGTGACGCCATTCCAGATCGTGACGTTGAAGATGGAGATTAGAAATTAGAGATTAGAGATTGGAGATTGGAGATTGGAGATTGGGGCCGGCTCGCACAGCATGCCGGCCCTATCTTACCTGTGCACTTCTTCGGGTGCGCTCCACCCCTTGGTATACACGTAGCGGCCGGCCTATGTGCCGACCAGTCGTGCCCGTGCAATCCCGCGGTGCGCACGCATTTCCCTGGCCTATACGTAGCGGCCGGCCTGTGTGCCGGCCCGTCGCGCCCGTGCAACCCCGCGAGGGCGCTGGAGTCGTACCTGGGACTGTACGACTGCCCACCCGAATTCGAGCGCGTCACACGCGGATAGGGTCGCATCAAGGTCAACGGCACCTACTTCACCCGGCTGGCCGCCAGCAGCCCAGTTGTCAGCAGTTGTCAGGCCGCTTGTGACAACAGTTGTCAGTTGTCAGTTGTCAAAACGGGCTGACAACCGGTCGTCAGGCCCTACTGACAACTGACAACCGCCAAGGACACCAAAAAAACAAAAGGAGCCATGCCCGTTTTTGGCGGTTTATCTTCCGTTTACATACTCCTTGTATTGTTATCTTGTTTCGTCTTGCAACAATGACTCCTCCCACACGTACACCATCCCCTTTTCCTGTGCCACGGATTTGGCTTTCGCAAGATAGTCATCGCCCGCCAGGCCGGCTGCTGCGAACACTTCATCACTGACATAGATTGGCTTGCCGAGATGTACCGCCAATGGCAGGGCATCACTCGGCCTGGCATCGACCTCCTGGGTACCGTCAGCGGTGCGTAACTTCACAACTGCGTAGAACGTGTTGTCCTTGAGCGCTTCAATGCGCACCTCTTCAACTTCGCTGCCGGCAGCGCGTAGCAGATTCGTGATCAGCGTGATGGTGAGTGGTCTCGGTGTCGGAATTTGACGCAGCGCCGCTGCCAACATTTCGCCCTCGTGCTCACCCACCCAAATCGGCAAATAGCGCTGGTGATCTTCATCCACCAGGATGATCACAGCCCACCGTTTGTTGGCACCATCTTTGACCCGCCGAATATCCTCTACCATTGCCTTTGTCATAGCATTCCTCCTCACACCGGCCAGCATCTCTACGTGTGCTTCTGCATAAAACGGCCAGAGATATTCCCTGAGCTTGCCTTTTGCCCGGTACAGGCGACCTTTCACCGCCATGACCGAGATGCCTAACAACGCCGCAATCTCCTGCAGACTCCGTTGTCCATAATAGAAGAGCAGCGTGGCAGATCGCTCTCCTTGCGGGAGCGCGTGGACCGCTTGCAGCACGATTCGGTGCAACTCACGCTCTTCCGCGATCTCCTGTGGGTCCGGCGGCGCTTCGACCAGGGGCCGATCGGCCAGCCACACGCCTCCTTCCAGTTCCTCCCACGGGAGCATTGCATCATGTTCCGCGCGGATATAGCTCCGGCACACGTTCAGCACGATGCCGCACAGCCAGCTCCCAAAGCGGGCAGCCTCCCTCAGGCCATCGAGCGACAGGAACGCCCGTAAAACACCCTCCTGCACCAGCTCCCGTGCAATGTCGGCGTTGGACACCATGCGCAATGCCAGGCGCGTGGCAAGCGGCTGATGGCGTTCGACCAGCAGGCCGAACGCCTCCTTGTCACCACTGCGCGCCAGGGTGACTAAGTCAGCATCTGTTCGATTGATCCCGTCCATCAAAACGTCTGCAGACGAATACGTACATTGAATAGTGGCGATAATTGGTGAAAAGGATACATTGCATGCCAATCAAAACCATCGAGTGGACCGGCGGCGCGGATGGCGCAGCGCGGCTCATCGACCAGACGCTCCTGCCAACCGAGTTGAAATACCTCGACGTGACCGATGTCGAGACGATGTGGGAGGCCATCAAAGTGTTGCGCGTGCGCGGGGCGCCCGCCATCGGCATCGCCGCGGCGTTCGGGCTCTACCTCGCCGTCCGTAACTCACACACCGTCGATACTACCAACTTCAAAGCCGAAGTGGACAAAGCCGCCGCCTACCTGGCCTCGTCGCGCCCTACTGCGGTCAACCTGTTCTGGGCGCTCAAGCGCATCCAACGTCTCGTGGACACGAATGCCGGGCAACCCGTTCCGTCGATCAAGGAAATGATGCTGGCCGAGGCCATTGCCATGATCGACGAGGATAACGCCGTGTGCCGAGCCATCGGCGAGTATGGGGCGACGCTCCTTGTAGGGCAAGCTGACAGTTTGCCCTACCGCATCCTCACCCACTGTAACGCCGGCGGGCTGGCGACGGCACAATGGGGCACGGCGCTGGCACCCGTTTACGTCGCGGCGGAACAGGGCCGGCATATTCACGTCTACGCCGACGAGACACGCCCGTTGCTGCAAGGGGCACGGCTGACGGCGTGGGAGTTGCAGCAGGCCGGCATCCCGGTGACGCTGATTACAGACAACATGGCCGCCACGGTCATGTCACAGGGCAAAGTAAACGCGGTGATCGTCGGCACGGACCGTGTCGCGTCCAACGGCGATGTGGCCAACAAGATCGGCACCTTTGGCGTCGCCATCCTGGCAAAGGAGTTCGGCATCCCGTTTTACGTGGCCGCGCCAACGTCATCCATTGATATGAGCCTGGCTTCGGGTGACCTCATCCCGATCGAAGAGCGTAAACCCGAGGAAGTCACGGAAGGTTTCGGTAAGCGCACTGCCCCGACCGGTGTGGACGTCTACAACCCAGCCTTCGACGTGACGCCGCATCGCTACGTCACGGCGCTGATCACGGAGAAAGGGATCGTGAGACCGCCTTTCCACGTATCACTACACGACTTGTTCGCCAGGTGATAGTATCAAATGGCATGGAGGCGCAGGTATGACGGTATATACCCGCCGTTTGCAAACGATGCTGAGCGAAGAGCAATACGAGGCCTTGTTAAAACTGGCGGAGGAAACCGGCAAACCGCTCAGCCTATTGATCCGTGAAGCGGTTGAAAAAGTGTACTTTGAGCGCACACGGCGTGAGCACCGTCGCGCCGCGCTAAAACGGCTGGTGTCGATGAACGCGCCCGTCACCGATTGGGAGCAGATGGAGACGGAGATGATTCGTGGTGCGTTGCAATGAACGGCGCCGTAGTCTTATACACCAAAGCGCGCAAACAAACAGAGTAAAGCGATCATGGCCAATACCTATCCCATTCTCAACGCCACCGAGCAAACAGTGTCGTTCACCAACCAGGGTGAGCGCATGTGGGGCATGCTGCATCTGCCAAATGGCAAGGGCCCCCACCCCGCGGTGTTGCTCCTGCACGGCATCACCGGCGACAAGACCGGCGCGCACCGGCTGTTCGTACACGCGGCGCGTGCGCTGGCGGCGCGTGGCATCGCGGCGCTGCGCTTCGACATGCGCGGCAGCGGCGACAGCGAAGGCGAATTCCAGGATATGACGCTCGCAGCGGAGGCCAGCGACGCACAGGTGGCCCTGGAATGGCTGATCGGGCGGTCCGGCATCGATAGTGCTCGCGTGGGCGTGCTCGGTCTGAGCCTGGGCGGGATGGTCGCCAGCATGCTGGCAGGCCGCAATCCCTACCTGGTGCATGGACTGGCGTACTGGGCAGCCGCCGCCGACGCCGGCGCATTCATGCATGTAGCACAGCGCACTTCCGAGAAAAACGGCACCTCGACGGATTCGCTGATGCAAACCCTGGTACAGAACGGCTACATCATGCTGTGGGGCTACCCGGCCGGCCTGCCATTGATCCAAACCTTCTTCCAGGAGCAGCCGCTGGAAGAGCTCAAGCACTATCCTGGCCGGGCGATCATTGTGCACGCCACCGGGGACCCAACCGTGCCGGTCACCCAGGCCGACATGTATGCCGAACATTTCGGCGACCGGGCACAGGTGTACAAGCTGGAAGACAGCACCCACACGTTCGAGACGCCGCCCATCGAGCGCCAGGCGATTGAACTGACGGTGGATTGGTTCAAGACATTGTTTACCTGACCATGACTACTTTGGTGCTTGAGAAAGAATTGGTCGCGATCAAGGTGACGGTGACCGACAATAAATTGACCGTCGACCTTGACGACGGTCGCAGCATCAGCGTACCACTGGAGTGGTATCCTCGCCTGCTACATGCCTCACTTGAGGAACGAGCGAACTGGCGACTACTGGGAGAAGGCTACGCCATCGAATGGCCTGACCTGGACGAGTACATCGGCGTTGAGGGATTACTGGCCGGTCGGCGTAGTGGTGAAAGCCAGAAATCCTTTGACCGATGGTTGTCTACTCGGCGTGCCTAAAGGCATACCCTAGCGTTCACTCTGCGATCTGTTTATATCGTGGCGGGGGGACTGCCTTTGGCGTCGCCTTGGCCGCCGGCGGAACAGGGACGTTGAGCACCGGCACACGGCTCGCCGCGTTATTCGCCACTGTCGACGCCGCAATGATCCACGCCAGCCCATCCCGGTAGGTCACCTGCCACCAGCGCCGGTCAGACGAGCGCGCCTTCACGTCCAACACCTCGCCCAGCTTCACCTGCCCCAGGATTTTGGCCGCAGTGCTGGGCGCCGCGCGCAGGTTGACGACCGCGTTACGGACCGCAATCCGCGCGACGTCGCCGGCTGGCGCTGCCACAGCCGGCGCATTGCCAGCCGCAGACGGCGACACGCTCCCTCGCCCGGTGACGACAAGGGTAGCATCATCGGCCTGCACATCGTTGTGCTTGACCGGAAATTCGGCGCGCGTGTTGAGCACCACGATCACCTGCCCTCCCCGCGCAATGCCTTCCACCGCCAGTTCTTCGTAGCGGTCCCATGGGCGCGACCACGCGCTACACACCAGGTTTGAATCGTTGAAGTCCAACCCGCCGCCATCCTGGTCGATGCACACGCGCGCTTCGAGATTGCCCGGCTTTTCCTGCGAGTTGGGCGGCTGGGCGTCGACATCCGATGTCCACAACTGCACCCACAGCCCAAAGCGCAGACGCGAGCCAGGCGCGACATCGTTGACCACCTGGAACACGCCTGCCGAACGGTTCAGCGCCCAGAAGTTGAAATAGCGCAACGCGGTCGCACCGCTGTGCACACGGTCGGGGTAATCGCGGCTGCCCACCATGCGATATTCCGGTGTACGGTTGATATTGGGCGGGTCCTCGGGGCTTTGGCACACGTAGTAGGGGTCCCAGCCCCATGGCACCTGCACTTCCTCAAGCACCGCATTCTTGCAACCATCGTAGCGTTTGCTCCACGGCTCGTCAAAGCCTGGGTTCGCCAGCAAGTTCGGGTCAGGCGCCTGCGCGCGCGCCGGCCCACCCAGGCCAGCGGCCAAAATTACAGACAAGGCCAGCGTGGAAATCATTCGCATTTTGATCATGTTCTATTTTGCACTATCTAAATAAGCTTAAAGCTGTTAGAATTAGGGGTTTGTAGTTACCGGTACCGCTTCTAACGGAAGTCATCTCAACCAGACGACCAGACTATAGACGCTTTGCGGGTTTGGCGCAACGCCGCCATCCTGGCGAGTGTCTGTCGCCCGACCGGCGGTCGCCACATCGGCCAGTTTTCTGGCTGGCGTATCTGTATTCATCAACGCCGGCGACTGGCAGGCGAGCACGGGTCGCAGGGGTGAGGTGACTTCTTTTATGCGTGTTGGATGAGTCAGGGCAAGAAATTAAGCAAGTATGATTACCGAACGCACAGATATTCGCAATATCGCCATCATTGCGCACGTTGACCACGGCAAGACCACCCTGGTGGACGGCATGTTGAAACAGGCCCGCGTGTTCCGCGAGAACCAGGTGGTGATGGAGCGCGTGATGGACTCCAATGATCTGGAGCGCGAGCGCGGCATCACTATCCTCGCCAAGAACACGGCCGTCATGTACAAGGGCATCAAGATCAACATCGTGGACACCCCCGGCCATGCCGACTTCGGTGGCGAGGTGGAACGCGTGTTGAACATGGTGGACGGAGTGCTGCTGCTGGTGGATGCAGTGGATGGCCCCATGCCACAGACCCGTTTCGTGCTGCGCAAGGCACTGGAACTGGGTCACAAGGCCATCGTCGTGATTAACAAGGTCGACCGGCCCAATGCGCGCCCGGAGTGGGTGGCCAACGCCACGTTCGACCTGTTCATCGAGCTGGGCGCCAGTGACGAACAGGCCGATTTTCCCATCATCTATACCAACGCCATCACCGGCCAGGCCTCGGTACCACCGGACCCGCTCACCCAGGACCTACAGCCGCTGTTCGACGCGATCCTGAGCCGCATCCCCGGCCCGAAGGTGGACCTGGAAGGTCCATCGCAGTTGTTGGTAACCTCGCTGGCCTACGACGACTATAAGGGGCGCATCGCCATCGGGCGGTTGTACAGCGGAAAGCTGAACCGCACACAGGAAGTGATACGCATCAACACCAACGGCGAACAGTTCCGCGGCAAGCTCACCGGCGCGTTCACGCACATGGGGCTGGAGCGCATCGACACGCCGACCGTCGAGGCCGGCGATATTGTCGCCGTCACAGGTCTGCCGGAGATTTTCATCGGCGAGACCATTGCCGACCCGGTCGACCCACGCGCGTTGCCGCCCATCCGCGTGGAAGAGCCTACCGTGCGCATGACCTTCGGCGTGAGCACCAGCCCATTTGCCGGCAAGGAAGCACGTTGGGGCACATCGCGCAATTTGCGTGAGCGGCTATACAGGGAGCTTGAGCACAACGTATCGCTGCGCGTGGAGGACGGCGCAACGCCAGACACCTTTATCGTCAGCGGCCGCGGCGAACTGCACCTGATCGTGCTGATCGAAACCATGCGCCGCGAAGGATACGAGTTCCAGGTGGGCAAGCCCGAGGTCATCTTCAAGACGGACCCCAAGACCGGCAAGCTGCTGGAACCGTACGAGGAAGTATTCATCGAAGTGCCGGAAGATTACCTGGGCGCGCTGGTCGAGATGCTCGGCACACGCCAGGGGCAAATGCTCGACATGCAGCATGGCGACAACAGCATCGTCACGCTGAAATACAAGATCCCAACCCGCGGCATGATCGGCCTGCGCGGTGAAGCGATGACGGCCACCCGCGGCATGGCGATCATGCATGCGCTGTTCTACGGGTACGAGCCGATGGCCGGCACCATCCGCCAGCGCGAGCGCGGCTCGCTGATCGCGTGGGAGGACGGCATGGCCGTCACGTATGGGCTGCGCAACGCGTGGGAGCGCGGCACGCTATTCATCGAGGCGATGACGCCGGTGTACGAGGGCATGGTCGTGGGCGAACACGCCCGCCCGGAGGATCTCGAAGTCAACGTTGCCAAGACCAAGCACCTGACCAACATGCGCGCGCGCGCCGTCGAACAGGACACCAGCCGCCTGCCATCTATCCGCAGGATGTCGCTGGACGATTGCGTCGAGTTCATCAGCGACGACGAACTGGTGGAGGTCACCCCACAAAATATCCGCATGCGCAAGAAGATCCTGCGCAAGGATGACCGCGCCAAAGCGTTGAACCGCGCAGCCAAGGAAATGGCCTAAAGACCATCTTTAGACGACTTAACGCAACAACTGACTGCATGTTGACTGCACACAGGCCGGCGCATCGATGCGCCGGCCTGTGCGTTTCTCTCCTACCCCTTGATGCCAGTCATGATCACACCCTTGATGAAGTAACGTTGTAGCGCGAAGAAGATGACGAGCGACGGCAGCATGCCGATCAATGAGCCAGCCATGAGCAGGTGATCCATCGACTGGCCGCGACGCGAAAACGTCCCACTCAGTGAAGTCCGCAGGGCAAGTAAGCCGGTGGAGACGGTGTACTTCTCGGGATCTGTCAGGTAGATGAGTGGACCGATTAAGTCATTCCACGAGAACTGGAACCACAAAATGGACAGCGTGATGATCACCGGCACCGACAGCGGCATCAGGATGGTCGCGTAATAGCGGAATGGCCCGCACCCATCGATTTTGGCAGCATCATTCAGGTCCTTGGGAATGCTGGCAAAGAACTGGCGAAACAGGAAAATGGAAAAAGCGCCACCGCCGAACCAGGACGGGATCACCAGCGGGTTGATCGAGTTGCCCCACCCCAGATAGTTGACGAACAACACAAACGTGGGAATGAGCGTGACTTCGCTGGGCAAGACCATTGTCGCCAGCAGGATGATGAACAACACATGGCGACCACGGAACCGGAATGACGAAAACCCGTAACCGACCAGCGAGGCTGAGAGCACGCCACCGATCGTCGAGAGGATGGTAATGATGGCAGTGTTCAACACGTAACGATAGAACGGAATCACCCGCCCGACTTCGACGAAGTTCAGCCACTGTGGGTTCGGTGGATAAAGGAGTGGTGGGATCACCTGGAGTTCGTTAGGACGTTTGAGTGCGCCGATGATGGCCCAGTAGAGCGGGAAGAAAAAGATGATTGCCAGCACAACCGTCAAGAGGATGGCTGAGATATCAAACGCGGTCAACCTCTTTGTCTTCGATCGCTGTGCAGGGACCCCAGCCACTGGTGTAGTGGTGATCATGCTTCACCCCCTAGAACAACGCCGTGTCGGATTCGTAGTACACCCAACGCCGGGCAAACTTCAGTTGGATGAGCGTAAAGACCATGATGATCACGAATAGGATCCACGCCAGCGCCGACGCATAGCCCATGTTCAGGTCACGGAAACCACTGTTAAAGAGGTGCATGACGAAAAAGTAGCTCGCGTAGTTCGGCCCGCCCGCAGTAGCCACGTAAGCCGAGGTGAACACCTTGAAGGCACCGATGATGCCGGTCACCAGGTTAAAGAAGATGGTCGGGCTGAGCATCGGGATGGTGATATTCCAGAAACGACTCCAACGCCCCGCACCATCAACCATGGCAGCCTCGTAAAGCTCCGTTGGGATGTTCTGCAGGCCGGCCAGGAAGATGATCATCGTCGCGCCGCCGGCCGCCCACAGCGCGAGCAGGATCAAGGTTGGTTTCACCCAATCGCTCGAGTTGAACCATCTCGGCCCTTGAATGCCAATGGAACGCAGCATGCCGTTGATGAGACCGTACTCGGGTTGAAACAGGTAGCCAAACAGGAAAGCCGTGACCACCACCGGCACAATGGAGGGCACGTAGTAAATGGTGCGCCACAGCGCCCGGCCGGCAATTTTGCGGTCCAAAAGCAGTGCCAGGAACAGGGAGATCGCCAACCCTAAAGGCACCGAGAAGATAACATAGTAGGCCGTGTTCCCCAGGGCCACCCGGAAAAGAGTGTCTTTGGTGAAGGCGTCGATGAAATTCTGGGCACCGACCCATCTCGGTGGGAGCGGAAACTCGTACTTGGTAAGGCCATAGTAAAGCGAAACCGCCATTGGCCCCAGTGTAAAGATAAGGAAACCGATGATCCAGGGGGAGATGAACAGATAACCCCAAAGATCTTCGACCAGAGCGACGCGGCTCAATTTTGCGCGCCCGGCCTGCATTTGAGGCAGTGATACGGGATGAACAGGTTTTGATTGATCCATATGGGCCAGCTCGTTCAGAGAGTGACATTGTGTCACCAGGCTGCTGCCCGATAACACGACAATCAACCCAACTTCACTGAACCCTGGCCACTGGGTGGCCAGGGTAGCAAGGACATCTCTATAGGGCAATCGTTACAGCCCTGGCTTCGGCTGATCAAGGATCTGTTGGAGCTTCTCCTGAATCTGCGCGCAGCCGTCCTCAACGCTGAGTTCGCCCAGCCAGATGCCGGAGTAGATCTGTTGGACGGGGTCCGCAATCTCGGAGAGACGACCGTTCGCGGGAACCGGCATGGGCTTCACGACCCTGAGCAATTCATAATGTGGTTTAACCAGCGGGTCGTTAATGAGCGCAGGGTCTTCCCATACATCGGTGCGCAGACCTGGCTCGCCAATGCGCTTGACATTCTCGATACCAACCTCTTTACTGCACAGGAACTTCTGCCACTGCCACGCTTCATAAGGGTGTTTGCTTGAACGCAACGTCGGGAAGACATTCACCCCCACGAATCCGCCTCGCTGACCTGAGGGGCCGATTGGGCCGGTCGCCACTTTCATCGTCTTGTCATTGGGTGTCGCGTCACCCAGGTACGAACCCTCCCAGATCCCGGACAGCACCATCGCCACTTTTCCGGATGACCACAGTTGGGTACGACTATCGAAGCTCGGATTCGGCAAGGCGACCTTGTCCTTCTGCATCACATCGTGAATCCACTGCACACCAGCAATGGTGTTGGCATCGTTGTATTGGGCTTTCGTGCCATCATCACTCATCGGCCAGCCGCCGAATGCAGAAATGGGTGTCAACGAGGCCTCGTAATAGGGCGCGACCCACAAACCATACTGATCGGTTCCCTTGGTGAGCTTGACCGCCGCCTGGGTCATGTCGTCGTAGGTCCACGTGTCCGTGGGCTCCGCGACGTTCGCCTCCTTGAACAACTCGGGCATATAGTAAATGGCCGACCACCCGGGGTGACCGTTCACGGGCAGGGCATAAAGCTTTCCTTCCACCTTGCAGGCTTCGATCGATCCTGGGAAGTAGACACCCAGATCGTAGCTATCCTTCGCAACAAAATCGTCGAGTTCGATAAAGATCCCACGTAGCGCCAGGTTGGCCATGCCGTAGTGCGTGCCGTAGCGGAACATGTCACCCGCCGTCCCGGAGGCGATACGGGCGAGCAGGGTTGTCATGTAATCGTCCGGGCTGACTTCGATTTTGATCGTGATGTTGGGGTTTTGCTCGGTGAACCGCTTGGCCAGCTCCTTGCGGAACTCGATATCCTGCGGAACATTGCGATCGTAAAACACGATTTCAACGGGACCTTCGGGAAGGGGGGTGGCCGTAACGACCTTCTCAATTTCCTTCTCTGTTTCGACCACTGTGGTCACCTGCACTTCCTTGGTGACCTCTTTTTCGACTTGTTGCGTGACGACGACAGTCACGGTCTGGGGGGCACATGCTGCAAGCGTCACGCCGGTTGCAGAGAGTGCAGCCGTCTTCAGTAACGTCCTTCTGCTTAGTACCTTGCGTTGCATCGTCTCACTCTCCTTGGGGATGAAAGAATAAGAACTGGGAAACAAGGCTGACACAAAAGAGAACGTCAGAGCCGGGCAAGTGGGCACTTTTTTCCTTTGGCTTCACCTCCTGCAGAAAACGATGTCAAGCAATCGGGAAGTAGAGAAGCAGTGCTGAAAGGCTGCAGTGGTAGGAACTTAAGTATTGATACTCATATCAATGAACGCATGAGTTAAGTGATTTATAGCGATTCGTGCTGCCGTTGTCAAGCAACTCAGCCACTCTCAGCCACCCCTCCCCATATTTAGATGGTAAAATCAAAACACCTTTGTCCAGCGGGTGTAGCTGAGTGGTACAGCGTCTGCCTTCCAAGCAGAAGATCGCGGGTCCGAATCCCGTCGCCCGCTCTGGTAGAGATTGGGGATTAGAGATTGGAGATTAGAGATTGAAGTCACAATCTCGAATCTCCAATCTCTAATCTTATCTCCAATCTCCTTCTACTACAATCATGAATCTCAAAATCACTGTTCTCTCCGGCGACGGCATTGGCCCCGAAGTTGTGGCACAGGCCATCCGCGTGCTAAACGCCGTTGGGCGGAAGTTCAATCACACCTTTGAGTTCGACCATGCATTGTTGGGCGGGTGTGCCATCGACGCCACCGGCATGGCGCTGCCGCCCGAAACCACTGCGAAGTGCCAGGCCGCCGATGCAGTGCTGCTCGGCGCGGTGGGCGGCCCCAAGTGGAGTGATCCCAGGGCAAAAGTACGCCCGGAGCAGGGCCTGCTCGGCCTCCGCAAAGCGCTCGGCCTGTTCGCCAACTTGCGCCCGGTCAAGGTATACGACGCGCTCATCGATGCGTCGACACTGAAAGCTGAGATCGTGCGCGGCGTGGATATGCTGATCGTGCGCGAATTGACCGGGGGGGCCTACTTCGGCCAGCCACAGGGCCGCTCGGGCGAAGCGCCTCACCGCCAGGCCGTGGATACCACACCCTACAGCGAGGCCGAAATCGCCCGGCTCATGCACATGGCATTCGAACTGGCGCGCGCGCGTCGCAGAAAAGTGAGTTCGGTGGACAAGGCCAACGTATTAGCCACCTCACGGCTGTGGCGCGAAGTGGCGCACGAAGTGGCGGCGCAGTACCCTGACGTGCAGATCGAAGATGTGCTGGTCGACGCGTGCTCGATGTACCTGATCCGCTCACCCAAGAGCTATGACGTGATCGCAACCGAAAACCTGTTCGGCGACATCCTGAGCGACGAGGCTGCCATGCTGGCCGGGTCCATGGGGATGTTGCCAAGCGCCTCCCTGGGCGAGCAACTGAACCAGCACGGCTATCGGCGCGGGTTGTACGAGCCGATTCACGGCAGCGCGCCGGACATTGCCGGCAAAGGCATCGCCAACCCGCTGGCGACCATCCTCAGCAGCGCCATGATGCTGCGCTGGTCCTTCGGGCTGGAGGTCGAAGCCAACAGCATCGAGCGGGCCGTCGAGCAGGTATTGAACGATGGCCTGCGCTGCAAGGATATTGCCTCGCAAGGGACGCGGGTGATCGGGAGTGAGGAAATGGGGGCGGCAGTGGTGGAGAGATTGTGAATTGAGATTGGAGATTGGAGATTGGCGGCTGCAGTTTGGTCTACAATCTTCAATCTCTAATTACCAATCTCAAATCTCCAATATCTATTCTCTACGAAGAGGAAGGCATAATGGCAAACGCGAAATACGTATGGATGGATGGCACACTTGTGGAGTGGGCCAATGCGACAGTACACGTGCAGACACACGCACTACACTACGGCAGCAGCGTCTTCGAGGGGATCAGGGCTTATGCATCACCACAAGGGCCAAAAGTACTGTTCCTTGGCGAACACCTGCGCCGCCTGTACGCATCGTCCAAGATGTATCGTATGGAGATCCCTTACAGCGTCGAGCAATTCTGCGACGCGATTAAGACGACCGTGCGCGAGAACGGCCACGAATCGTGTTACATCCGCCCCATCGTCTTTCGCGGTGACGAAGCGCTGGGCGTGAACCCGCGCAAGTGCACACCCCATACCGCCATTCTCACCATGGAATGGGGCGCTTACCTGGGTCCCGAGGCGATCGAAAAAGGGGTGGACGTGGGCGTGTCGTCGTGGCGCCGCACGGTGCCCGGTGTGGGCATGGCCATGGGCAAAATCGGCGGTCAGTACGTCAACTCACAGATGATGGTGATGGAAGCACTCGACCACGGCTACACCGAAGCCATCGCGCTGGATATCCAGGGTTACGTGAGCGAGGGCAGCGGCGAGAACATCTTCGTTATCTCCAACGGCGTCATCTACACACCGCCGATGGCCGCCTCCATTCTGCTCGGCATCACACGTGCCGGCGTCATTCAACTGGCGCACAGCCTGGGCTACGAAGTGTGCGAGCAAATCATCCCGCGCGAAATGTTGTACGTCGCTGACGAGATCTTCTTCACCGGCACCGCAGCCGAGGTAACGCCCATCCGCAGTGTGGACCGGGTACAGATCGGCAAAGGCTCGCGCGGCCCGATCACACAGCAGATTCAGCAGAGCTTCTTCGACATCGTCAACAGCAAGGCCCCCGACAAGTGGGGCTGGCTGACGCCGGTGCAGTAGCCTCCCTCACCCTCGCCTCTTGGGCGAAGGTCGGGGCGAGGAGGGTGCATTTCGCAAAAGAGGCAGCCCCTCCCGCATGTGGCGTTAACCAACTGCGGGAGGGCATCCACACGGCCCTACGCCCAGTTGTCAGCAGTTGTCAGGCCGCTTGTGACAACCGAACGCTAGACCAACCACCAAGGCCACCAAGGGCACCAAGAGAAATATATGTAACCCGCTCTCGTGACGATTTGCAGTGGCTTGGGTTGAGGCTCCGGCTCCCTCGCCCCCTGGGAGTGGCTTGGGTTGAGGCTCCGGCTCCCTCGCCCCTGGGAGAGACTTGGAGTGAGAGTCTGTCTCCCTTGCCCCTGGGAGAGACTCGAAGTGAGAGTCTGTCTCCCTCGCCCCTGGGAGAGACTCGGAGTGAGAGTCTGTCTCCCTCTCCCCCCGGGAGAGGGTTGGGGTGAGGGTGCGACCGAAAGCGAATTTCACCGCGCCTTGCCGTATAGCCGATGATAGATGGCGTAATTCGCTCCCACCGTGCGGATGTACTGCTGGGTCTCCCGGTAGCCGCTGCCATCCAACGGCATGGTCATGAAGAACACATCCGGGTCACCCCCGCTGCGTTCCTGCCAGCGCAGGCCCATGCCCGGCCCACCGTTGTAGGCCGCCAGCGCCGCATACAGGTCACCCTCCAGGAAACTGCGCTGCTTCGCCAGGTAATACGTGCCGAAACGCAGGCTCACGTAAGGTCGGGTCAGGTCGCGCTCACTGTAATTGGGCGGCCAATCCAGCGCCGCGTTGATTTCCTTTCCTGTGGGGGGGATGACCTGCATCAAGCCATAAGCCGCCGCGCCGGAGACGGCAAAAGGTTCGTACAGGCTTTCCTGCCGTACCAGCCCGGCGACCAGCAACGGATCCAGCGCAAATTCAGCCGACTGTGCGGCAATCAGATCCGGGTAGTAGATTGGATAGACCAACCCGGCGATGAAGGCGGGGGTCTCCGCAATCGTGGCCGCATTCGCAAGGCGCATCAGCGTGTCCGCCGCGCCGATCGACGAGCGGTACAGCCCGATATCTCGGTAATAGAGCGCCAGTTGATACATAGCCACTGCGTCAGTGCCAAAGTCTGCGCGCAAAGATTCGAACTCTTCGCGCGCCTCGCTTTTGAAGCCCAGGCGCCACAATTCACTTCCGCGCAGCATGCGTCCGTCTGCCTGCAGGTTGGCCTGCATCGTGCGGATATCCACCGTTTCACTGATACCCAGGCGCGCACGCAGCCATGTCTCAGCTTCTGACTGGGCCGCCTCGCTCATGAGCGCAGTTGCAGTCAACACCTGTCCATATTCCATGGACAGCGGCGCGCGGGTGACGTCCGCTGCCAGTTCCGCCGCACGTGTGCCTTCGTAGTCATCCGGTCTGGCCTGGGCCAGTGTGGTCAGTGTCGCCTGGCCGCTGACGACCTGTCCGGATGCGATCTGCGCCTTGCCCAGCCACAGTTGCGCCAGCGCCACTTCTCTACTTTGTGGGTACGTGCTGATCAGTGCAGCGGTCTGACTGATCGCTTCCTGATACCGGCCCAGGCGGTACAGCCCAATGGCACCGCGCAGCAACGACTCGGCTGCGCCTTCAGCTAGCGGGTAGGTTGCCTGAGCTGCCAGATAAGCTTGGGCCGATTGTTCGATCAGGTTGGCCTGCTCATACACCCGCCCCACTTTCTGCAAAGCGGCCGGCGCGAGAGCATCTGCCGGCGCATTGGCCGCCAGTTCGCGGTAGGTCGCGGCAGCATTATCCGTGTCATCGGCTACGGCCATCAGATCGCCCTTTTTGATCATGGCATCGCCGTAGCGCGCTGCGTCCGGGCCACTGCTGATGATTTCGTTCAGGTTACGATAGGCATCGGCGGCACTGCCCAGCGCGATGTAATTCAAAGCTGCCCAATAGCGAATCTCATTCGTGCGGCTATCCGCTACAATCGCGCGCTTGAATGCCTGTTGGGCTGCCTCGTACGCACCGTTGTAATAATCCACGATCCCGCGCTGCAGTTCATCCACCACCTGGTCCGCCTGCAGCAAGGCCTGCAAGGCCGAAAATGCCGCACTCGAATTCGGGTAATTGGTCACCACATCACGCATGCGCCCATGGGCCACGCTCCCCTGCCCCATGGCCTGCAACACCTGGGCCGACTCCCACAGGATGCGCGCCCGGTAGGCTGGAATCTGGGACACCGCCAGGATGGCATCGTACTGCTCGAGCGCCGCCGAGAACTGGCCGGCCAGTTGATAAGCCAGAGCCAGCTTCTCGCGCCGTGCCAGGGTTTGTTGCAACGTAGCTGTGCCTTCGAGCGAGTGCTGATAGGGCACGACTGCACTGAGCGGTTGATTGGCCGCCACATAGGCGTCACCCAGCCACAGATTCAGATAGGGCGAGACGACAGTCCCCGCTGCCAGCGCAGCATCATAATGGACAACAGCTCCAGCCGCATCGCCGGATGTACTGGCGGCGTGCCCTAAAAGCACGTGTGCGTCCGAGATCACGGTGTCACTCACCGCTGCCGAGACCAGCGCTGTGAGCGTGCCGATCGCACCGGCCACGTCCCCGCCGTTCAACTGGCTCCGCCCTATTGCCAACCGCGCACGCAACGCGCCGTCGCTGTTCGGGTCCGGCAGCATGCCCAGCGCCTGGTTGTACAGCGCCACCGCCTGCTCATCATCGCCATTAAAGGCGGCTTGTTCCGCTTGTTGGATCAAGGCGGCAGGATCGGGCGTGGGCGTGGATGTTGGCACTGGCGTGTCAGTAGGCGCCGGCGGATCCGTCGCGACGGGCACGGCCGTTTCCGCGAACGTGATCGTCGATGCGAAGGTGGGATTGGCCCCTGCGGATTCTGCGGGTGGCGCATCCACTGGCTGCGCCACCCCATCACCATTTTCCTGCGAGCAACCGATCAGCAACGTAGCGACGATGATGAAGACCGGGAAGATGTGATGGAAACGACTATGCAGTTTTATGGCTGACAACATCTTCATGCAAATGCCAGTCTATCACGGCTGCTCACAAAGCCCAGCACGAACGGTGGGTGTCTGACCCACGTCCGTCAAACGGTGCGATTTGCCCGCCCGGCGAATGGCTGGCGATCACCCCTCAACCGTCTCAACCCTCCCAACCCTCTCACCCATGTTCGAGGAAATGCGCCTGTTGCGGTGTGAGCAGCACGTCCACCGCGCGCAAACTGTCATTCAACTGATCGATCGTGCGGCAGCCTGCGATGGGAACGGTCACAAATGGCTGCGCCAGCAGATAGCCCAGGACAACCTGCGTGATCGACAGCCCTGCATCATGTGCCAGCCGCTGAACACGCTCGAAGCGGTGGGTGTTCTCGGGCGTTCGATACATCGGGTTGATGCCGGCGGCGGTTGTCTGCACCCCCACCGCCATCTTGTTGAACAAACCGTTTGCCTGCGACGAGTACGGAATGGCAGCCAATCCAGTCTGCGCATGGTAGCGCATCAGATCCTCATCCATCAACGCCAGGGTTTTGTCGCTCATCGCCTGGCTGTCCACTGCCGCCAGGCTCCATAACATCTGGTCGCCGGCGAAACCCTGCAGCCCG
>JAMDDR010000099.1:0-4072 GCA_023488685.1 Chloroflexota bacterium
GAGGTATATGGTCTCGATCTGCACAACACAGACCTGGTTGTCTTGAGCGCGTGCGAGACGCAATTAGGCCGGCAGAGCCAGGGGGACGACATCATCGCGCTGAACCGGGCTTTCATGTACGCCGGCACGCCGACGGTCGTCGCCAGTTTGTGGAGCGTGAACGACGAGGCCACCAGCCAACTCATGCGATCCTTCTACCAGCATCTGAAAGAGGGGATGGGAAAAGCGGAGGCGCTACGGGCTGCCCAGGCGGAGCTACGCACCAGGTACCCACACCCGTTTTATTGGGCTGCCTTCGTGCTTACTGGTGATCCGGGCGCGCCCTTATCGACCGCACCCGCCGTACCGGCCTGGGCGATTGTCGCGGTTGCCATCATCCTGCTGATCTCCGCTGCGCTGCTGTTCATACGTTGGCGATCCCGCTCCACCTCCGTTCAATCCGTTCCCCAAATCCGTTGACTGCGAATCCGTCGACAGCGGTTCGCGGCCACCTTGAGAACGGCTTACGGCTTGAATGTCCAGCTTTCGTTGCGCGACAGTCGCCAGTAGCGGGGGAACAGTTGGTTGAGCAGCGCCAGTGCCGGCGGCGGCAACGTCGTGTTATAGCGTTGCGCCAGGCTATCCGCCGATTGATACCCTGTGATGAGTTGTGCCAATGCCGCCGACGGCCAACGCACGGTCAGCGCGTCTCCCGGCATTCCCTGCTGAACCGCCAGCCTGCCTGCACCGCACTGCAATGTCGCAGCACCGGCATCCGTGTCGAAACTGAGTGCAAGCGATTGGCGCACCGGCAGCATGGCTTTACCCGTCACCTGGCGCAACAATGCGGCCATGTCGAGCACCTTGATCCAATCCGCGTCGGGAATTACACCAGCCTCTGGGTTCGCCGGTTCAATGCACACCTGCGCCCCACATGCGCGCGCCAGTGCCATGAAGCGCGTCTGCAGCGACCGGTAGATGGGGTAGCGCGACCCATAGCTTGGCGCAGCCGGGTGCTCGAACAGG
The DNA here is from genome assembly GCA_023488685.1 of Chloroflexota bacterium. Taxonomy (GTDB): domain Bacteria; phylum Chloroflexota; class Anaerolineae; order J036; family Brachytrichaceae; genus CAIXPS01. The sequence continues at coordinate 1,006 of JAMDDR010000099.1, forward strand.
ATACGCGACTTGCCACGCTCGCGCGCCAGCGCCGCTGCCGCCTGCAATGCCATCCTGCACTCGGGCAACGCGCGAGCCACGACGTCGGACACCACCATCAAGTCATCCTGGTAGTACGGCCCGTTATCCACCACCAGCAACCGTTGGGGCGAGACAGCCGCCACCGCACCCAGGCGCGCCTCGATCTGCTCCGGGGTAATGAAAACGCCACAGTGGTGGGTAAAGACGTCAAACCCGAAACGGCGATAGAGCGGATACCTGCCGTGCGTCAACACCAGCGCGGTCCCGCTTGCGCGCAAGGCCATAAACGTGTCGGCCAGCAGGGCAGCGAAATGGCCCTCGTTGCGCCGGTCGGCACGCGTCGCCGTGTCGCAGATAAAGGCGAAAGGAAGGTCGCCGCCGAGGAAATCCATCCGCCGGGCCGGATCGACCAGGATGAATGAGACCGGCACGCCATCGACGACGCGGACACGCGCCCACGCCGGCGGGACGCTATCGATTTCCGCTTCATACGAGTGGTGCATGACTTCTGCGAGCGCCTGCCGGCCCTGTGCCGTCTCTGCCGTGAGGGTCAATGTCATGATCATGTTCTCCTGGCGGTTATCGCGAAGAACGAACGCTGTGACTCGTCTGGCTCACCACACAGGGAAGGATGGAACGCCACCGCCTCGAATCCACATTCAGTTACTAGTGCGCGATATTCGTCGTCCGTGTATGCCTGTATGCTCTGGGCATAGCGTGTGACCTCGGCTGTCTGCGCGTCGACGATGTAGTAGCGCGTGGTGGCAACGCGCCGTTCGGCATCCCAGACGTTCTCCTCCATCCCCACGTAGGGGCAGGCTGAAAACAATCCGGCCGGATCGGCAAACCAGGAATTGCCGCTCTTGCCCTGCGCCTCCACGACTGCATACGTATGGGGTTCCAACACCAGTGTGCCGCCTGGGGCAAGTGCATCGTGTGCTTTCTGCAGGATCAATTTGACGTGATCAGGCTTGAACACGTTCATCTCGCCAAAGATGAACATGGCCATCCCATAGCCGTTGCCGTACTCAGCCAGACGCAGATCCTGGTGCACATACGTGCAACGCAGACCCGCCTGCTGTGCCTGCGCGCGGGCGTATGCGATGGACGCCGGCGAATAGTCAATGCCGGTGCACACGTGTCCCAGTTTGGCCAACCGGCTGGCGTACAACCCCGGTCCGCAACCAAGATCGAGGATATTGGTGGGCTGGCCCGACAGCACATGCTGATGAATCCAGGCGACGTGCCGGTCGATCTTCTCGAAGCGGCGGCTGGCGGCGTCATGATCCTGGGTGAGATGCTCTTTAAGCATACGCTCGCTGAACTCAGGATCGTTCCACGGGATGTTATCGCCCTCGCTCCAGGGCTCAGGCATGGCGGTGCGGTTGACGATGTCGAGCAGATTCACTTGAAGCTCCTTTGAATGTGACTGATGATCAGCAAGAGCGTGCTGTTTAGGCGGCCACATTTGGCGCAAAGTCGTCCAACAGCTCCTGCGGGAAACGACAGGGTTGGCCGGTGGATAGATTCATCCACACACCCAACATGTGCACCCGCGCCAGCAAGGCGTTATCGCTCACGCGCGTCACCGTGTAGTGGCGCAGCGCACTCACGCGCTTTACATCCGAGACCCACGTCGCCACTTCGATCTCATCATCCAGAACGGCCGGCTGCAAATATTCGACCTGGTTCTTGCGCGCCACGATGGCGCAGCCGGTCTGCAACATGCGCGATATCGGCCAGCGATGCGCTGCAATCGCATTCATGCCACAGTCTTCGGCATAGGTCAGGTAAACGGGATTATTGACGTAACCGGCCGTGTCGATATCGTGCCAGGCCACGCGCCGGCGCACCGTGAACACACCCGGAGGTGGAGGTGGCGCCGCAGGGAAGCGCTCACGCGACGCCGCTGCGGGAGGGTCCTCTCCTGGGAAGAAAGAATCTATCGCCTCAGGCGGGATCAGCGCTGGCCGGCCTGTTTCACTGTCGATAAAAGCCCAGTCGGTGTAAGCGCGTGCCACCGGCTCATCCGTCCCGGCCAGGCGTAACTCGTAATTGCGCCGCGAACTCACGCGCCGGAAGTCGGCCACCCAGGTCTTCACGATGACTTTGTCGCCATAGCGCAATGGATGCAGGTATTCGATCTCGGTTTGCCGCGCCAGCCACAACCGCTTCATCAGGGCATAACGATCCAGGCCATAGCCGGCCGCGGCCGAGGCATCAAATGCAGCTTCTTGCATATAGCGCAGGTAATGCGCGTTATTGACGTGTCCCAGTGCATCGCATTCGCTGTAGCGAACGCGGAACATCTCTTCGTGTGTTAATGGCATGCGGTTCGATGGGGGAGTGAAAACTACATCGGTCCTGGGTTGTTCATCGCATGTAAACGCTCGGCTAACCACAAGTTGACAAGAGTTTCAGGAGAAACCCCGCGTACGCGTGCTTGGGCTTCAACACGCGCAAAGACTTCAGGGTCTATCGTCACGCGCCGGTGGCGTTGCGCTCGAACCTCAAAATCCACCTCATATGTTTGATCCCAGTGATCAGCAAGGCTGTGTGTGTCCCAAAACTCAGCGGCCTGCTCATCGGAGCTGGCATGAGAGACGCCGGTTTGACGCATTCCAGAATTCTTACTTTCGCTCATAACGTTTTCTTTCCGCTTGGTCCACGTCACGCGCACTCAAGATTACATTTTGCATCGGAATTATAAGTTGCCTGTATGGCTATTTCCTGACAATGCCCACACATCCAATGGTATGCCTTTGCGTTCGTCGCGCATCAGCACAATGGCGGAATTCGGGCATATTCCTTCACATGCGCCGCAGCCCATGCAACGCTCCCAGTCGACGGCAGCCTTGCTATGAACATGGATGGCGTCGAACGCACATACGCGTTCGCAGCCACCACAGCCCACGCAACGACGGGCATCCACCCGCGCGACATAGCCCGACGCCGTCATCATCGGCACGCCGTGCCGCGTCATCGCCTCAATGCCGCCACAACAACACTTGCAGCAATTGCAGATGGCATAGAAACGATCCAGCAA
>JAMDDR010000099.1:4082-4418 GCA_023488685.1 Chloroflexota bacterium
CCGCGCCGGTGTTCGGCCTCCAACATTTCTATTGCTTCGGCGGTGGTGAGCCGGCGGCTCTTACTCGGATGGTGCTCCAGGATGAAATCTACAAACGGCTGGCCGACGATCATACACACTTGCGTCGGCTGGCAGGGATTGGCCCGCGTACCACGGCAGGGGCATTCGAACGTAACGATATCGGGCGGTCCTTGTAGCACCAGGTTGCGTGCCACCGGGTACGGCAGGATACGCTCCACATCACGGATGGGGATGGCACGCTCGACACTGACCAGGCGTTTTGCCAGTTCGGTCGGCAGCACCTTGCCGTGGTAACTGTCGGCTGCCCCCTGCCGC
>JAMDDR010000469.1 GCA_023488685.1 Chloroflexota bacterium
AACAGAAAAATCGTTCGTTCCTGTGCCGTATTGCCGATATCCCCGAACTTGCCATCCAGGATGATGGGGATGTCCGGCGGAACCAGCCGCACGATGCGCTCCAGCGCAACAAGACCCGCGGCCCCTTCCGCCAGGTAAAAGCCAAGGTTGGGCTTATAGGCACACACGAGGTCCTGGGTCGCCTCAATGATGGCGCGGGCAAATGGCAGCATTGGCTCGTCGTAATATTGCAAGGGAAGCGGGGTGTTTGCAACCACAATGTCCAGGCCGACGCACAGGAACGAACGATTTTTCTGTTGGGCGCGCGCAAGTTTTTCGAGGAATGTCATGGCGTCAGTGATTATAGTTGGTCACTGGAGGTTAGAGATTGGAGATGAGCTGCAAATCCCCAATCTCCAATCTCTAATCTCCAACCACCACCATGCGATAATCGCCACGGGATGACAATGCAACAACTCCAACGCTGGCAGCGCGCCATCGTGCTCGTCCACGTTGTCCTGGCCGTGCTATTCGGCGTCATCGTGCCCCCGTGGGAGGCCCACGACGAAACCGGCCACTTTGCCTACGTCAACCATCTCATCACCACCCATAACCTGCCCGACGCCCAGACCCCCAAGGTCTTCCTGGACCAGTCCCATCAACCGCCGTTGTACTACCTGGTCGTCGCCGGGCTGACGTTCTGGATCGATCGCAGCGACCAACTGGCGCCCCAGACCAACCTCTTCGCCTTCGACGGCACCAACCGGCGCGGCACCCGCATTCTGCTGCGCCAGCGCGGCGAAGCCTTTCCCTGGCAAGGGACCCTGCTGGCACTCCACGCCGCGCGGCTGGTCTCGGCGCTGTTGAGTGGCGTGATGATCCTGTTCATCGCCCGCGCAACCCGCCGCCTGTTTGCGGACATGCCCACGGCGGCACTGCTCGCCACGGCCATCGCAGCATTCAACCCGCAGGTGCTGTTCATGGCGGGCATGGTCAACAACGACATCATGGTCAGCCTGACCGGCGCGGCGCTGGCGCTCCTGGTCATTACCATCAACGACCAAACCATCGCCACCAGTTCTCCAACCGGATCTCCAATCTCCAATCTCCAATCCCGCCCAGTACACTGGGCCGCCATCTCCCCTTTCCTCCTCCTCGGCATCACTCTCGCCCTCTGCCTGTGGTCCAAGAACAGCAGCCTGATCCTGCTCCCATTCACCGGCCTGGCGCTGCTCTTCATCGCGTGGCGCCAACACTGGCCTTTCCACCAATTCATCACGCGCGGATTACAGATCGCAGTGCCATTGGTTATCATTGCCGTCCCGCTCTATGTGAGCAACCTGGCGCGCTTTGGCGCGTTGCTCCCCGACCGCAGCCCGGACCAACCCACCCAGGTGAGCTTGCTCGGCGCTGGATTGGCCGTTTCGCTGCGCGACCAGTGGCTGCAAAATGTGTTCGTCAACGCCTTTCGCACCTTTTGGGGCACGTTCGGCTGGGGCAATGTCCAGATGCCGGACGCGGTGTACGTGGCACTGGCGATCTTCTCGGCCATTGGCCTGCTGGGATTTGTGATCGGCCTGCGTCGCGCGTGTGGAGGGCTGCGCGACGGGCTGGTGCTACTGTCATTGCTGGGGATTGCCATGCTGGTGCTGCCGGGCTACCGCGCCATTTACTATCAGAGCCCCGCGCTGCTGCCAGGCCGCTACCTGATGCCCGCACTCGCAGCTTACGCCGGCATGCTCGGCTTCGGCTGGGCAACCTTTTCTCTTGCGCCGCGCGCATTGACCCTGCTCGCCGCCGCGTTCGCATGGCTCGTGCCTTTTGCCTACATCGCGCCGGCCTACGCGCCCCCGCCGGTCACCCATGACGCAGCCCCCCGCCCCGCTCTGCTCACCTTCGAGGATGTGGCTCAGGTCACCGCGGTGGATGCGACCACCACTTACCTGGACGACCGCGAGGGCAAACGGCACTACGCCCACGTACGGCTCACCTGGCGCGCACTGAAAACACCGCAGACCAATTACGCCTTTGGCATCAGCATCCTGGGGCGCGACAACGAGGTGCTCGGCAACGTGAACGTGCACCCCGCGCGCGGTAATTACCCCAGCACCAATTGGAACCCCGGCGATACGTTCGAGGACGAGTACGACGTCCTGCTGGAACGCCCCTGCCCCAGTCTCCCCGCACTCGGCCGCGTGAGTGTCTCCGTTTACGAGTACGCGCAGGTGGATTCCGAGCAAAACACCATCGCGATCAGCATCACGCGCTCGCTGCAGGCGCTCGATGGCGCTGGACGCCCTGTCGCGCCCCTCATTGGGCGTTTCAAGATCGACGCGCCCGCACAGCCGGTTCCCAAGTTCTGGCAACCACCCCTGGCGATGCTGGACGGCATCGCACTGCGTGACGCGGACCTGCCCAGATCCGTGAGTGCCGGGGCCTTGCTCACCATCACACTCACCTATGAGACGTGGATGGGCGGCAACCCAGAGGGCACTGGATTCGTGCACCTGTTCGATGCGCATGGGCAACCGATCGCCCAGGATGACCATGCAGCGTTGCACGGAGCATACCCGACCGACCTGTGGACACCCGGCGAGTGCGTGGTGGACACGTTTTCGGTCCAGGTGCCTGTCACCGCCACGGGTAACCTGACGGCTGTCACCGGTTTCTACTCCCCTGTGGATGGGACACGTTTCACCACCGGCACGCCGGACAACCTGGTGCCATTGGGGAGTATGACCGTGACAGCAGCGCTGGAAAATCAATGACCACGTGGCACGTGGTCCGTTTACTGTGAAGATGGACAAACCGCAAACAAGCCCCGCACGATCGCTGATATTCAAAGACAGGCTGCGCCTGTTCCTTCTGGTCGCCTACGTTCTACTCGGCGTCATCTATTCCTTTGCCACGCCGATGCTCGAAAAGAATGACGAGGAGAGCCATGCCTGGTTTGTCCACCATCTGGTAATGGGCGGTGGTCTCCCGATCCAGGTGCCAGGCACGCCGGATTCACCCATACAACGCGAAGGCAGCCAGCCCCCCCTGTATTACGCGGCCGCCGCGCTGGTGATGCGCGCATTCGACACCAGCGACTTCGACACCCAGTTGCAGCCAAATGCTGCGCCGACCTTCAACCCCTATAGCCCCGGTAACAAGAATTTGCTCATCATCACGCCGGAAAAGCGCGCCTTCAATTATCGCAACACCACCCTGGCCGTATTCGTGTTGCGACTGCTGGGGATACTGCCAGGCTGCCTGACCGTGTGGTTCACCTATGCTGTTGCCTACGCCGTCGTGCCGGATCGCCGCGTCGCGCTGCTGGCAATGGCCCTCACGGCGTTCAACCCCATGTTCATCACCGTCACCACCGCGCTGGGCAATGACGGATTGGTCATTGCGTTGTCCACCGTGGCCATATACCTGCTGCTCGTGCTGGCACTCGAGGGCATTACGGTGCGGCGGCTGGTCATCACCGGCATCGTGCTTGCGCTCGCCAGCCTGTCCAAGGTGAGCGGCACCCTCCTGCTGCCGATATCCGCTCTCGCCATCATCGGTCGTGAGTTGCTGGCCCCGCCAGACGGCAATCGCCCCTGGGCACGCCGCGCCGGCACGATCATGTGGCAGGGCGGTGTGTTGCTGGTGTTGTGGCTCGCCATCGCCGGGTGGTGGTACGCGCGCAATCTGTATCTCTATAACGATCTCACCGGCACGTCCGTCATGGCCCAAATGATGACGCCGCGCAACATCAGCATTGCCGAAGCCCTGGCCGAGTTCAATGGCTTCAAGATGTCCTATATCGCCATGTTCGGCCAGTTCGCAGTACCCGCGGATGACATCGTGTACATCGGATTCGACGCAATCGTCGTCGCCAGCGGGCTGGGAATGATCTTCGGCGCCATTAGATCGACCGCGGCTGCAAGGCGCCGGCGCGAGCCAGCACCAAACATGGAACACCTGAGGTGGCTGGCCGGTGGCATGCTCGTGCTGCACATCGTGCTACTACTTGCCAGCATCCTGCGCTGGACCCTGATGACGCCGGCATCGCACGGGCGGTTGCTCTTCCCCGCCATCGCGGGAATCTCGACCTTGATGGCCCTGGGGCTGCTCCAGCTTGCAGGCCTGCTGGCACGCCGGCCGCGCGCTGTGGCAGCAGCGGGCGCAGCCATTGCGCTCGTCGTCACATTGCCGCTGGGCGTCGTCGCCGCCGTCGCGCCATTTCGCTACATCATCCCGGCATACACGCCGCCACTACTGGCGGCGATGCCGGCGGGAGTGACCCCGGTGGCGCAGCGTTTCCGTTCGCTCGCCGAAATCGTCGCATATCAGATGACGCCGCAGGAAGTTCGGCCCGGCGATCGGGTTCGTGTGACTGCCATCCTGCGCGCCCTGGGCGCCACGCCGGACAACTACCTGCTCGTCGTCAAGCTGTATG
>JAMDDR010000517.1 GCA_023488685.1 Chloroflexota bacterium
CAAACCTCGGGCGGGTGGGACCTGGTCAAGTACTCGCAGGTGGTCGGTGCGTTCCGTGGCATCCAGTGTGGCGTGGAGTACGCCGAAGGCTTCAAACCTGCCCTGGCCTGGCCGCGCGTCCGCCCCAGCAACCCCCTCCCGTAGGATATTTACCACAGAGATCACAGAGGCCACAGAGAATCTTATTCACGCTTCCCCTGTGCGCTTCGCGTCTGTGGTGAAAAAGGAACCAGCACATGAAGATTGTTGAAGTGCGCACGATCCCGCTGATGGGCCGCACACCCGAAGGTGGTTGGGATCACGAGATCGAGCCGGAAGAGAATCTGCACACGCTGGTCCAGGTGGTGAGCGATGAAACGGTCGACGGCCAGCCGTTGACCGGCATCGGCAGCGTGTACACCAGCCAGGCGCTGGTCGAGGGCGCGCTGAAGCTGACGCGCCCGTGGCTGATCGGCGAGTGCGCCATCGAGCCGGAGCGCGTGTCGGAGAAGCTGCACCAGATGGCGTTCTGGCAGGGTCGCGGCGGCGCGGTCACGCATGCCATCAGCGGCATCGACATCGCCATGTGGGACCTGCTGGGCAAGGTCAGCGGCCAGCCGGTGGCACGGCTTCTGGGCGGCTACTACCGCGATCGCATCAAGCCCTACGGCTCCATCCTGTTCGACGAGCCGGCGAAGCTGCGCGACAAGCTACAACAGGTGGTGGCGCGCGGCTTCCGCGCTATCAAGCTGGGCTGGCGACCGTTCGGGCGCGTGGATCGCCACACCGACGAGTCGCTGGTGAGCACCGCGCGCGACACGGTCGGGCCGGACGTGGAGATCATGGTGGACGCCGGCGGCAGCGAGCAGTTCTGGCCACATGGGTACAAGTGGGCCATCGAAACTGCGCGCATGCTGGCCGCATACGATATCACCTGGTTCGAGGAGGCGCTGCCGCCCGACGACATCGAGGGCTTCATCAAGCTGCGCGAGCACTCGCCCGTGCCCATCAGCACCGGCGAAGTGCTGACGCGCCGGCAGAGCTTCATCCCCTGGATCGAGCGCGGGGCGGTGGACATCATTCAGCCGGACTGCACCAAGGTGGGCGGGCTGTCTGAGTCGCGCCGCATCGGCTGGATGGCCTACGACCACAACGTGCTGCTGGTGCCGCACGGCTGGAACACCGCCGTGGGACTGGCCGCCGACCTGCACCTGGCCGCGGCGCTGCCGGTGGCGCGCTGGGTGGAGTACCTCACGCCGTCGCCATACATCGAGGAAATCGTCGCGACACCCTTCAAACTCGACGACGAGGGCTTGCTGCCGATCCCGACCACGCCGGGGCTGGGGATTGAGTTGGATTGGGAAGGGATCAAACGCTACTCGCCTTGATTACTTCCGTCCAAAATCTGCAGGGATCTCACCCCACGCTTCCGTTTCCCACTTGAGGATTGGGTTGCCATATTCGTTGCCAGCCAGCCACTTCTCCGCCCGCGCGATCAAATCGAATAAGGTCGCGTTTCTATCGTCCGGCTGAAGATTCGTCTTGCATTTCTTTTCCTGCACCCAACTGATGGCATTCTCCGAGTCGGAGTAAATCGGCAGCGTGATGCCCTGCGGCTTGAAAAGGGCTAACGCATGGACGATCGCCAGAAACTCGCCGATGTTATTGGTGCCACGCTCAAATGGGCCCTGCTTGAAAATCTCTCTGCCCGTTTCCGTGTAAACGCATCTGTACTCCAACGGGCCGGGATTGCCGGCACAGGCAGCGTCGACCGAATAACTGGCGAGGATCGGTTTGCCGATTTCAAGCAACTGCTGCGGGCTCAGATTGGAGACATGCTGGCCCATGTAATCTTCGTAAGTGCCGCGATAGGCTTTTTCGGCCGCATCCCTGCTCTCGAACGATTTATAGGCCTGGCCGGGATAGCCCGTCACTTGCGCCGAACATTCCTCCCAATTCGTATAGATTCCCGGTTTGCGGCCCGTCCAAACGACGTAATATTTCTGCTTCTTTGCCATGTTGTTTGACTCCGATGCTCTCAGCGCGAGGGATGACTTGCCCGCCTCTCGTCCTTCTCCGGCATGACCACCTGGAACCCCACGCTTTTTGCGGTGGCGAGCATGGCGACATTATCGTCACGTGTGGTGCACGTCGCCAGGCGGCCGTGCGCGAGGATGTATGCCGTCACAAAGGCGATCACCCGTTTGGAGTATCCCCGCCGGCGGTACCCGTCACGGGTGATGACCGCGGCGACTTCCCAGGCCTGCTCCGAGTAACGCCACACCGCCGCACACGAGATGACTTTCCCATCCTCGACGATCCCGGCATAGGTGTACCCCAAGTCGCGTGCTTCGACCCACGTCGGATAACTCAACGCCTGTTGTTGTGCCGCCCACAACTCCCGCGCAAGCTCATAATCCGCGTCCCAGTCAAGCCAACGGGCGGAAGCACAATCAAGCGGCACATAGTCACGTTGTGTACAAGCCAGATGGATCATGTGGTATTCCTTAGCCACCGTTGAGTTGGCGGCCGGCCTGCACCTCGTCGCTGCGCTGCCGGTGGCGCGCGATATGGAACACCGCTATGCCATCTCCTAATTCCAGATCCCTAACCCGGCAAAGCCGGAACCAAACAGGGAATAGACGACAAACGAGCGCAGGTGACCGCGGGTGACAAATGGGCGCTCCTGTTGTATAGGTAGCTCAACCCAGTTTGGAGTTGAGCGATGACGACAGAATGCAAGACGCTGACCTTGCCTGAGAAGTATGCCGATCAAGTCGAAGGCGTGTTGAGTTGCTACGACCGGTTGATCGTGACGGGGAGCGTGCAACCGCTGTGCTATGCCAAAGGCATGACCCATTATCTGTCCCAGGCCGGCATCCGGGTGTTTGACTTTGCGATGTGGGCACAGCCGAAGCGGGAAGAGATTCGCGCGAACGCGGCAGCGCTGGCGCAGGCCAACGGGCTGACGATCGAGTTCATCCGCAAACGGGGCACACGCAAAGAAGAACGGATCAATACCCTTCTGAAGCAACGGGGCGAACAGCCCGGACTGGTGCACATCTTTGCGGCGATGGAGCGGTGCAACACGTATGAGCCGTGGCACGACAAGGTCAGCGGCAAGACGTATGTGAGATACAGCGAGTCGAAGTGCTTGCACTACTACTTCTACTTCATCGATGCGGAACTGGGGTTGTGCTACTTGCGCGTGCCGACGTGGGCGCCGTTTCGATTGCAGTTCTACTGCAATGGGCACGCTTGGCTGGCGCACCAACTCCAGCAACGGGGAATCGCTTACACCCTGCGGGACAACGCCTTCACGCATGTGTCGGACTATGCCCAAGCCAATGCGCTGGCCGATGGCCTGGACCCGCAAGCGCTGCATGCCCTCCTGGATCGCGTCGCCCGCCAGTATTGCCCAGTGATCGCCAGCCTGGGCTTGATGGTGACCTGGAGCCTGATGCAAGCCGAATACGCCACAGATATCGTGTTCAAGTCGCGCGCCGATCTGCAAGCGCTCTATCCCCACTTGGTGGAAACCCTGATTCACACGGTCAAGCCGGAGGACGTGGCGACCTTTCTGGGACGCAAGTTGCATGGGGCGTACACGGGCGAAGTCACATCGGGTCTGAACAAGCGCATCCTCGGCACGCGCATCAAGCACGTCATGGGGCCAGCGTCGATCAAGCTGTACGACAAGTTTGGCCACGTGTTGCGCATTGAGACCACCACCAACGACGTGTCGTTCTTCCCGCAGTACCGCCAAGTCCAACATCGCGATGGCACCCACGAGACCCAGTGGACTACAATGAAGAAGACCATTTACAGTCTCGCTCCCTTGCGAGAGGTGATGGTCGCCGCTAACCGCCGCTATCTGGACCTTATCTCCTCTTTGGAGCGTCCAGATATCGGCGTGGCGGGCACTCAGCAACTCACCCGCTTGACGCGCCCCCAAGTCGAGGGGGCGCATCGCTACACCGGCTTCAATCCCCTGGCGGACGAAGACGTGCCGCTCTTCCGCCTCTTGCTGCGGGGGGAGTTCACCATCAGCGGCTTGACGAACCGGGCCGTGCGTGCCTTGCTCCCAGGCAAAACCGTTGGCCAGGTTAGTCGGCTGCTGAAGCGCCTGCGCGTACACGGTTTGATCAAGAAAGTGGGGCATCGCTACAAGTATTACCTGACCGAGTTCGGCCAACGCGCCGCCAGCCTGGTGCTCAAGCTGCGCGAACTGGCCGTGATCCCTTATCTCGCAGGGCAACCCGCTCTGTGAGTCGCGAATCGTTGCTATTTGTGCAAACATTTCAATGGTAAGGTACCTAATCTGGTACAGCAGCGGACTGTTTCCACCCTTGGCCATCCATCTATAAACCCAAGTTCTGCGCGAGCGTTACCGTGCAAACAAGCCGCCGCAAAAATAGACCAGGTCCCG
>JAMDDR010000276.1 GCA_023488685.1 Chloroflexota bacterium
TAATTGGATGACCTTGACTGGACGTCTCCTCATACACAGTTACCCTCGTTCGTGAAGAAGTGTGAGGAGTATAGGATTGTTAATCTGCTGTGACTATGTTAAAAGACTTTGCGAACGAACCACTAGGTGAGCAACATTTGACGTCTTGGAACTAATCGCTGCGAACCTGCCTGATCGAAAGTAGTTAAGGAAGAGTGCAAGAGCATATTCTGGCGTCACGATTTCATCCTTGGTGCGAAACCTGACGAGTGTGTTCTGAAAGCAACAATTGGGAATTTCATCTCTCCACATCGCAGGTCTTCCGACAAGCTCGGTGCTTTGTCCCTCGTTAAGGAGGATATCCCCACAGCGGAGGCTGTAGCGCTTGCAGTCACTCTCATCGAAGTCCATGGAGAGTAGATCCGTCAAATCGATTCGGTCTTCGAATACATTAGCAACTCGCACATAGGGTTTGGAGTATTTGCCTGTTTGATACTGTGGAGCGCGTTGTCGGCCGAGTAACACTGCACCTGCATCATTAATTGTTGTTACGCTCCAGCCCTTCGGATTCGTCGCCGGGTCTCCAAACATCTCGTTGAACAGCGCTGGGATGAGATCAGCAGTGCGGGCATCGGCTTGCGCGCGCAACTTGCGCAGGGCGTCGGTTTCGTCCAACAGCTTCACTATGCGAACTTGTTCGGATAAAGGGGGAAGAGGGATTTTGAACTGGCGCAGATTACCCTTTGTGACTTCGCGGAAGGTGGTAGACCCGGCAAGTTGGCTAATCTGTGGAGTGAAATGCCAGAGGGAGTAAGCCAAGAACCGTGCATCGATGTCTCGCTTTGGTTTGAAATTGGTAAACCCCTGGTTTGTGACCAGAGGTACAGCAGAGATCCCAAGCTTTCCAATGGTTGCTCGGCTTGAGAAAAGTACCGTTCCTGGAGGGAGCAGCTTGGCAGAAATCGAATCCAACCCTTTCGCAGTTATCTTCTCCCGTGTGTTTGAGACAGTCGCAATACCATCACCGGACATTGGCAGATCAGTTGGAGTTACCCATGGAAGTTCGCCATTCCAATACTCCGGTATCTCGCGTCTAGGCGTAGAGCCACCCTCGATATCTGCTATATCGCCCAATGAAATGAGCTGCCAGTTACTCATTGCAGACCATCCAGCAGCGCCCTGACTTTGATCGCGATTTCATGCTCGATTGTATTCACCTCGCGCAGAATCTCGCGTGGGTCATCATGCTGCACGCTCTCGACCTTGGCCGCCCGGTACCGCCCGGCCGCCAGGCTCAGGTCGTCGTTGGCGACGATATCAGCCAGCGCCACCCGGTAGCTGTTGGGCCCTTCCTCGCGCCCCGGCCACTTCGCCAGCACGTCGGGAATGTCGTTGGCGCTGATCGGCGTGCGCTTGTCGTCCAGCGAAAAGCCGTCGGCAGTGAGATCGTAGAACCATACGAATTCACCCTCACCCCCGCTCTCTCCAAAAGGCAGCGCCGATGTGCTGTTTTCCCCTTCGCCATTCCCCATGGCGAGCCAGATGGGCCTGGCGCGCTTCTCGAAGATCAGTACCGCCGTGCCCACGCCGGAGTATGGCTTGAAACAGCCGCTGGGCAGGTTGATCACCGCCTGCAACTGGCACTCGCTCAACACCAGCCCGCGCACCTTGCGTGCCGATTTGGTGCTGCCGAACAGCACGCCGTTGGGCACGATCACCCCGGCGCGTCCCCGCGGCGCCAGATGGTCGATGAACCACTTGAGGAACAGTAGTTCCGTGTTGCGCGTGTCCAGGTTGATGTCGGCCAGGATGCTCTCTTTCTGGATCTTGCCCGCGAACGGCGGGTTCGCCACGACGCAGTCGAACTGCTCGCCAGGGTAGCTGCCCTGCAGCGACGTGGTGAGCGGGTTGAAGAACTGGATGTTGGCCTTCTCCAGCCGGTGCAGATACAGGTTCATGATGGCGAACTTCACCATGTTGGCGTCGTTGTCGAAGCCGGTGAAGGCGCGCTCTTCGAGGAACGTCCAATCGCGTGGCTTGAGCAGGTCGCCGGTGGCCGCGCCGCGTTCCAGGTCGCGCTTGCTCGTGTGGGTGCGCAGGATGTGCCGGTAGGCGGCGACCAGGAAGCCCGCCGTGCCCACCGCCGGGTCGCAGATGCGCCAGTGCGGTTGTGGGTCGACCAGCTTCACGATCATATCGATGATATGGCGCGGCGTGCGGAACTGCCCGTTGGTGCCGCTGGTGGCGATCCTGCTCAGCAGGTACTCGTACATGTCTCCCTTCACGTCCAGCCCTTCCTGGTCGGACAGGTCCATGGCGTGGATGGTCTGGATCGCCGCGCGCAGTGTGGGCCGGTCGTAGATCTTCAGCGTGGCGCGGTTGAACAGCAACTGGCCGGTCTCGCTCATGCCGGGCAGATCGTGCAACTTCTCGATGGCGCTGCGCGCCGCGTCGAAGAGCTGGTCGCCGGTCAACGTGACGAAGTTGCCCCAGGCATAGCGCGCCCAGTCGCCGGAAAAGATGCGCTTGTACTTGCGATCCAGTGACGCCAGCAGCTCGTCCTGTTCGGACAGCAGCCGCAGGAAGATGAGATACGACAGTTGCTCGATGGAATCCATCGGGTTGTTCACGCCGCCCGCCCACAGAATGTCCATGAGCTGGTCGACCTTCTGTCGCACGCCGGATGAAAAGAAATTCGTGGCAATCATTGCTATGGGACCATCATGATTAGGTTTAGAAATCCGATTTCTCCGCGCTGTACGCAGCGCCGAAATCGGATTTCTGACTGGTTCAATCAAAAACAACGAGCAATCATAGGCGCATCCATTCAATCCGTTCAATCCGCTCCCGCCGTACTCGGCGCTGAATCCGTTGACCGCCATCCGACCGTACAAGAACAATAAGCCCTCACCAAGCCCTCACCAAGCCCTCACCAAGCCTTCACCCGCGCGCCGCCCTAATCCGTTCAATCCGCTCCCCGAATCCGTTGACCGCCTTCACCCGTGCGACACCCTAGAGTGCTTGTCTCATTGATGTACAGACAAGCTAGGGACAAGCCCTGGCCGGCCGCAATCACAGGTTCAACGTTGAGCCGCCCTCTCGCCTGCTCTTTCAGCCCGAGGGCTTCAGCCTCGGGCTCATGCCGCCGGCGGGAGATGCGGGAATGAATCCCCCGCCTCGGGCTCACGCCGTCAGCAGCGCCGTCGGCGGGATGGGCGGGAATGAATCCCCCGCCCTGAAAGAGCAGGGATATGTTTCGCTTGCCCCTCCCATTTGGCTGTCGAGGGCGTTGGGTACAACGCTTGAACATGCCGTACACCAACCTGTTAAACGCCCTAATCCGTTCAATCCGTTCCCAAAATCCGTTGATAGCCCGCCATCTGCCGCACCACGCCCGACTGCCGCATCGCCTCAAACACGGCCTCGCGCTCCTGGAAGCGCGCCAGCGCGTTCAATCCGCCCAGTTGGCTGAACTGGCTGGACGCGAACAGCGTCATGTCGCCGTCCATGAAGCGCCTGAACGCGGCTGGATTATCCAACATCAGTTGCAGCGTGGCGTTCACCCATCGGGTGTCGTTGTAGCGCAGGTTGAAGCGCGCGGCGATGGAATCCACTGTATCGCGCAGCAGATCGTCCTGTGTCGGCAGCGGTTTCTTGCGCAACACATGATACGCGAAAGCCGGCGCGGGTGCCGGCACGCCGTATGACAGCGCCAGCTTATCCGGCGAATAAAACATCTCCGGCTTGTGGAAGAAGCGCTCGCTGAGGATCGTCTCCACCGCGTCGTCGTCCTCGTCCTCAACGGCCTCTTGCAAGGCGGGTGTCGCCAGCGCGAAGTCTGCCAGGTCGCGCTCGAACGAGCCGCGGAACGTCATGACGTCCACTTTCTCGCCGTTGGGTCCCACGATGCGGACCGCTTCCGAAACGACCTGATCCTTGCCCTCCCACACCGGCAGGTCCGCCGGCGCCTGCTGTTGCCCATGGGCTTCGGTATCGCCGTCGGGCGCCGCACCGTAATCGTCGCCCGTTTCGCGTGTCGCTGCGGGTGTGCCAGCAGTTGCGGCGCCATCCTGCCCGCGTTCGGTGACCTTTGGCTTTGCACGCGGCAGTTTCAGCGCAATGCTATAGTCGTATTTCTCTTCAAAATACTCGGCCACGCCGCAGAAGTCGAGCAGGAAGTAGTACTGCTTCTCGTACTCGCTGTTGCCGGCGTGGAAGGTGTAACGGCGCGTGCCGCGCCCCTTGATCTGGATGTATTCGGTCGGCGAGAAGATCGGGCGCATCAGCACCACGTTCAGCAGGTCGCGGCAGTTGTAGCCGGTGGAGAGCATGTCCACCGAAACCGCCACGCGCTCCGTGCGTTTGCCGTCGCGGAACTCCTTGGCAATCGAGGATGCGTCCGGGATGCTTGAGGTGATGGT
>JAMDDR010000443.1 GCA_023488685.1 Chloroflexota bacterium
CGGGCGGGACGATGCCGGTGCCGGTCATCAGGAAGACACCCTCGGGGAACTCCAGCTCCTTGAACAGGTAGCCGACCAACTCCTCAAACTTGCGCTTCATGTTGGTGATGCTGGTCTCGCCGTGGAAGGCCGCCTTTTCATCGCGCAGGATATCGATGGTGATGGGCAGGCTGCGCAGTTCGTCCGGCTCGGCGATGATGACGCCGGGACCGAGTGCGCACGAGCCGTTGTAGATTTTGGCCTGCGGCAAGTAGAGCGGGTTCTCGCCCTCGATATCGCGCGAGGACATGTCGTTGCCCAGCGTGAAGCCGACGATCTCCTGCCACTGATTCATCACCAGCACCAGTTCTGGCTCGGGCACGTTCCAGCGGCTGTCCGTACGGATGCGCACCGGCGTGCCAGACCCCACCACACGCCAGCCAACGGCCTTCATGAACAACTCGGGCCGTTCGGCCTCATACACCTTCTGGTAGACGTCGCCGACGGCGGATTCGGCCTTGCGCGCGTCGCGGCTGCGCAGGTAGGTCACGCCACTGGCCCACACCTCCTGGTCGGCCTCGATCGGTGGCAGCAGCGGCCCATCGGCCGGTTGAGTGCCCGGCAGCGCGCGCAGCAGCGCGTTGATGCCGGCACGCTGAATCGTCAGCAATAAGCTAAGGTTGAACCCTTGGGGCAGGTAGTAGCCCTGCGCCGCCCAGCGTGGGCCTTCCAGTGTTTCGTGTTGGGACAGTAGGATCATGGAATTAATCTCCATAAAGAGTATATCAAGATGAATAAAACGCTTGCCCGTGAGTTCATGGAACGGGCGTTTACCAAGGTGACCTGCCTGCTCACCACGTAGCTGGCTTGCTGAATGCGCCTTGAGCATCGACCAAGGTGTCCGGGAACTGGCTGCTTGCAAGTGCGCCAGGTCGGATCACTTTAAAGAACGTGGCTGTCTTGCGCAAGACGACACTGGGGTGCTGCTGATGCGGGCGGGGCTCGGTGCATCTCCACCTCATGCGAAAGAAAGTGCCCATAAAGGATGGTGAGGTTGGGGATGGTGCGCAGGGCGCGCAGAAAAGTCTGTTGGCGGGTGGCTTGGCCTGGGTCATGCGGGCGGGGCTCCACCCGAGCCGTGAAATACTTGATGCTGATGATCTGGTTTTGTGGCAACATGATGCGGCACAGTTCGGCCAGATTCAGCCATTTGTAGGGCGTCCCCTTCACAGCCCCGTAGTACAGGTTGAAACCATCGACGTAGACGTTGGTTATCAATGTCATAGGCACATATAAAGCAGAAGCCGCCCTTTCGAGCGGCTTCGCGCCGGGTTCGCTGCGCAGAGCAGTTACTACCGGGGGATATGTTTCTATTATAGGGGATTTATAAATTGTCAATAAGTAGCTTATGGGACCTATAAAAGAATCCCCGCAAGCATAAATTCATGAGGAGAAATCCTCACACCTCAACGCCTCGCCGGACAGATAGGTCGGCTCGTCTCAGGCTCCATTGATGGTGGTCACGAGAAGGGTAGCGCGCAGTTCATGTCAGCCCTCCTGCGCACGTTGTGCACGTGCCAACTGCTCTGCTCGAACAATCTGTTTGCGCAATGGCTCTGTGGCAGCTTTTATCGTTTCGAGCTGTCCCTGTTGTTCCGCTGCGCGCCGGGCGCGCCCCAGGTAGGCGAGCGCCTTATGAAAGCTGTCAACGGATTTTTGGAACGGATTGAACGGATGACGCACGCGCATCCCGCGAGTTGTCCTGTCCGTCTGATCCACTTCCCGCCCACTGGCTCATTCGTTCATCGTTGCGCTGCGCGTCAGCGCTACGCTTCGCGTCCATGGACAGCTATCCGTACCATCAAGAGCAATAAGCCATCCCAAGTGCGCCGTCAAAATCCGTTGACAGCGGATCTCCGCCTCGTCGGGTCGTTGTCCCCACAATGGCGCCCCGAGACGGGGCTTTGAGCGAGCATAGGGGCTGTCGGCGGCGCAACAAACAGGAACAATAAGCGTTCATCCGCGAGATGCGCATGCGTAATCCGTTCAATCCTTACAGGACTTTCAGTCCGCTCCCGCCGTACTCGGCGCTGAATCCGTTGATAGCAATCCGTTGATAGCGCTCACCAATCGAGAATCGCCCCATCTCTCGCGCGCACGGTGACCGCGTGGATCACTTCCTGCTTGAACGGGTGCTTCCTGGCGGCTTCCTCATTCACCTCGATCCCCAGCCCTGGCGCGTCGGTCTTCAGCCAGTAGCCGTTCTCCGTCTTCAGCGAATGCTGCACCACCTCCCAGCGCCACGGCACGTCCGCCAGCATGTCCTCCTGGATCAGGAAGTTGGGCGTGCTGAGCGCGAAGTGCAGCGCGGCGGCGTTCGCCACCGGGCCGAGCGGGTTGTGAGGCGCGACGCCGACATAGTAGGTCTCGGCCATCGCTGCAATCTTCTTGGCCTCCCACAGCCCGCCGCAGTGGCACAGATCGGGCTGGATGACATGGGCCGCCTGCTTCTCCAGCACCGGGCGGAATTCGTAGCGCGTCACCAGGCGCTCTCCGGTCGCGATCGGCACCGGGCTGGCCTTGCGCACTTCGGCCATGGCGTCCACGTTCTCCGGCGGCACCGGTTCCTCGACGAAGTAGGGCCGGTAGGGCGCCAGCACACGGCAGAACTCGATCGCGTTCGCCGGTGCGTGCCGGCCATGGCAGTCGATCATGATATCGACGCCGTCGCCCAAGGCCAGCCGCATGGCTTCCATGACGCGTGCGGAGTAGTTGTAGTCGGCGATGCTGTTGAGCGTCTCGGTCGGCGGCGTGATCAACACCTTGACGGCGTTGTAGCCGCGAGCCACCACCTCCTGCGCGCGGTCGACGAAGACTTTGGCATCGCTGCTGTACTGCGTCTCGTACACCGCGCGCATGTCGCCGCCACCCAGGTGCGTGTACATGCGCACCTTGTCGCGCACGGCGCCGCCCAGCAGTTCATACACCGGCACGCCCAGGCGCTTACCGCGGATGTCCCAGAGCGCCTGTTCGATGCCGGAGATGGCCGACAGGCCAATCACGCCGACGCGCCAGAACGACTGCCGGTACATCTTCTGGTACAGGAACTCGATGCGCGCCGAGTCTTCGCCGATCAGCATGGGGGCGAAGTCCTCGACCGCGCCGACCACGGCGCGGGTCTTCCACTCCAGCGACGCCTCGCCCCAACCGTATAAGCCGGGCTGGTCGGTCTCCACTTTGACGAACACCCAGTTGCGCATCTCGGCGTTGACGACGACTGTTCTAATCGCGCTGATTTTCATTGTCTTTCTCGCAGAACTGCACCACGGAGACACAGAGAGCGCAGAGACTAAATGACGAAATCTCCGCGTTCTCTGCGTCTCTGTGGTGAATGGCTCACATCCTTGGTTGCATGCTGTAGATGCTCATCCCGCCGTCCACCGCGTAATTGGCGCCGCTGACGAAACTGGCCCAGTCCGACGCGAGGAACACGAACACGCTGGCGACCTCGTCGATGGTACCCACCTGCCCGCGCGGGTACATGTCGTCGAATGCCTGGCGCGTGCGCGCGGGGTCGTTCTGTTCGGCGACGAAGCGGTGCAACATGGGAGAGTCGATCGTGCCTGGTGAGACGGTGTTCACGCGGATACCCTCGCGCGCATAGTCGATCGCCATGGCGCGTGCCAGTGAGATCAGCGCGCCTTTGGTGGCCGAGTATGCGGCCAGCCCCGGCAGACCGTTGACGCCGGTGATCGACGCCATCAGGATGATCGAGCCGCCGCCGGCCTGCCGCATCATCGGGATCATCTCGCGGCAGGTGAGATAGGCGCCCTTGACGTTGACGGCGAAGGTGCGGTCCCACTCCTCCTCGCCAGTCTCGTCGATCCGGCCTGAGGGCATGACGCCAGCGTTGTGCACCAACACGTTGGGCCAGCCGAAGCGGTCGGCCAGCGTGTGCACGGCGTTGCGCACGTCGCCGCCCTGGGTCACGTTAGCCGGCAACGCGATGGCCTGCCCGCCGGCCTGTGTGATCTCCGTCATGACGTGCTCACACGCCGCCGCGTTGATATCCAACACGCCCACGCGCGCACCCTCGGCGGCGAAACGTAACGCAATCCCACGGCCAATCCCCTGCCCCGCACCCGTAATGAGACTGACTTTGCCTTCCAACAACATCCCCATCTCTCCCTCTCATCCAACCATTACAAGCTGACCGCAGACAAGAACACCTCCCGTCACCACCAAGGACGGGCGCAGAAGGCAATTGCCCGACAAACCCGATTTCGGCGCTGAGTACAGCGCTTCGGCGCAGGACGCTGCGCCGAAATCGGGTTTGTTTCACGCCAAAACGTTGATCACCTTGTCGAGCGCCTCAGCAACCTCCTCGA
>JAMDDR010000471.1 GCA_023488685.1 Chloroflexota bacterium
TCACGATAATCCAAATCAATTGCGTCGTCGATGACGTATGGACGCATGGCAGACACATTATGACGGTGCGTGGGCGCCTCGAAACGATAGGTGCACGCGTGGAGACGGCAGTGCTCCACTATAAACCGAGCCAATCGTTGTTCCCGCATCACAAGCCCTCGTATTTTGCTGCGGTGACCGATGTCTATATCGTTTACCCATGGGAGATGGATCGACGCACACGTGGTATACGTATGCCGGTGGAGTTCTGACCGATCATCGGAACCATGGGCTTGGGCCGATGGGCTTGAGCCAATCGACTCAGATCGACAGGGTAATTGATTTGGATTATCGTGATGTCCCGGCGGACACTTGCCCGCTATGCAAGACACGCTCATTGGCCTGGAGCGGCACAACCTGTACGTGCCGCTCGTGTGGCAGTGCGTTCGAGTTAAGCCCGGACACTCGCCGCTGTCACTACGTCCATGTGGCGCCAGAGTATGCGGCGGCCGCACCAGCGCTGGTGTCGGATTGGCTCACGCGGCGCGAGGTTTTCGAGCGGGTTGAGGCGGTGTTGCCCGCTCCGCAGCCCTCCTCTCAGACGGCGATATCCGTCCCCATGCGGGCAATCTGGGGGGTGCTTGTCGGTGCGCTGGCGCTGATCCCAATTCTGTGTGCCTGTTTATCGGCGTTGTTGCTCAGCCCGGGGATTATGACCACCCGGCGCATGATTGCCATTGCCAATGCGCCGACCGCTACGCCGACGCAGACGATGGTGGTTGGCTCGATTACCGCCACGCAACTGATTTCGCCGGTAGATGCGCTGCAATCGCCGGTACTGACACCCACCGCGCTGAACGAGACACCGGCAACGACAGAGACAATGACAGAGCCTACGGCGACTGAGGCAGGCGGGGAACAGCCTGGCGAGCTCCCGACGCTCCCGCCGATCATCACGGTGGAGATTGTGACTTCCACCACTACCACAGAAGTAGGCACTCAAATACCGGCGTCACAGTCGCCGCTGCCATCTCCTACGGAACAGCCTGCGCAGAATCCGTCGCCAACGACACCAGCCACCTTTACCGTGGCGCCTCAACCGACGGCTGCGACGGCTGGTGAGACGCCTACGCTGACGCCCAACGTTGTCGCCACAGTGACCGCTCAACCCGGCAGCACGGCCACGGCCGCCACAGCCACGCCAACGCTGACGCCGACGGCGACACCGACGACAACCGTTGTGGCCACTTTAACGGCGACACCGACGTCAACGCTGCAGGTGAGCGTGCAGGTGAGCTCCAGTGTCGTTATTAGTTATGTGATGTATAGTGGTACCACTGGTATCAACCAGGCCGATCAATACGTGGAAATACAGAATCGGGGCACTAACGCAGTGAATATAGGGCTGTGGACACTCACCGCTGTTTCGACATCGAGCGAGGTGGAGTTCTCCAATGGACTGGTGATACAACCGAATCAGGTCTGCCGGGTTTATACTAACTCAGCGTTTGATTATGGCGGCTGCGGTGCATTAAGCTTCTTCAAACCATACCCTGTTTGGTCCAATGTTAGAGATGTGGCTGAATTACGGGACAGTAGCAGAAATCTCATCGGTAAGTACGAATATACCGTCACTGAGTAGCAATCGTTGTGAATGACCGCTCAATTTCTCATTATGCGCTTAACCCGTGTGGAGAAATAATATAGGGAAAGCGGGTTTTAGTGCTTGACAAGGCAAGTGCTGCTCACTACCATTCAGCAAGTTGATGATTCTGTCAAGCGAGCAGAGAGGACTACTGGGAATCATCAGTACACTGCGCATAATTTCTTTACTCCGCTAATACGATATTTTAATCATGTTCTTAGTTTGCCTGTGTAAATAGGACTATTAATGGCCACGAAGAGGAAATTGGTAAAACAGCCTTCAGAGCCGCAGGACTTGCCGAAAGATATGGGCAAGGAGTCGACGGCGGCTATAGAGGAGATTGCGGTTGAAGAGCTCTCTGGGGAAGAGCAGCTCCTCAATGTTGGCCGCGACAAGGGTTATGTTACATACGACGACGTTCTTGCTGCTTTTCCAGATGCTGAAAAGAACCTGGAGCAGATGGAGGATGTTTTCGCTGCGCTAGCTGATGCGGGTATCCAGGTTATTCCGACCGAAGATGAAGCCGCCGACCAGATGGCTTATGACGATGACGACGAGGAGGATGAGCTTAACGAGCATAACAATGAGAATTTGCTTGAAGCCATCGAGGCAGATGACACGGTCGGTCTATATCTGAAAGAGATTGGTCGCGTCCCATTATTGACGGCACCGCAGGAAGTGGATCTGGCACAACGGATGGAGCGGGGAAAAGATGCCCGTGAGACGTTGGCGGCGGATAAAGTAGCACAGAAAGAACGCGAGCGGCTGGAGCAACTGGTTGACGATGGGATGGCTGCCCGCGAACACCTCATCAATGCAAACTCACGTTTGGTGATCAGTGTCGCGAAGAAGTATATCGGCCGGGGTGTTCCGTTCCTTGATCTCATCCAGGAAGGGAATATCGGCCTGATCCGCGCTGCCAAGAAATTTGATTGGCGTCGTGGACATAAGTTTAGCACGTACGCAACATGGTGGATTCGCCAGGCGGTAACGAGGGCGATTGCCGACCAGGGCCGCACCATCCGCGTGCCGGTGCACATGGGTGATCAAATCAACCGCCTGCTGCGCGCCAGCCACCAACTGACGCAGGAACTTGGCCGTGATCCCACAGTGGCAGAACTGGCCGAGGCGTTAAATGTTACGGTGCGCAAGGCGGAGCAGATGATCCAGGTCGCGCGCCGGCCCATCAGCCTGGAGACGCCCACCGATGACGAAGAGGAGAGCGTCCTGGGTGATTTCATCCCGGATGAAGATAGCCCTGCGCCGGCAGAGGTGGTGACCTCTCAGATGTTGCGGGAGCAGTTGTCCGACATCCTGTCCACACTGCCACCACGCGAGGTTCGCATTTTGCAGTTGCGTTATGGGTTGCTGGACGGCGAAACGTATACCCTGGAGGAAGTGGGCAAGAAGCTGGGTGTTACACGCGAACGCGTCCGCCAGATCGAGGCCCAGGCGTTGAGCCGGCTGCGCCACCCGGCGCATGCTCGCAAGTTGCGCGATTTCCTGCGCGAGTAGTTCGAATAGTTAAAGATACTTCTCCACTGCCCAACCACCTTCACGGGCAATAGGTATGGTCGAATCTTGAATAGCGGGGTCGAAGACAAGCCGGTTTTGGCCCAATAACGCGTCGATGACATCCCCCATCCAGTCCGCCAGTGCAACCGGCTTTCCGAGCGCACGGGCAATGGTGATGGGGGATGTGTCGTCTAACGACACGCCATCAGGGTGGTCAAACATGACACGGGGCAGGATAACGATTTGCGATTTTGGATTTTGGATTTTGGATTGGGATTGGGATTGGGATTGGGATTGGGATTCGTATGACGCGAGTTGATTGATCACGTCCTGGCCCATCAACAGCCCGGCGACGGTAATCGTCTCGCCAAGTCGCTCATTCCTGATGGCGACGACGTCGAGCGGCACGCCGGTGCGGCGGGTGAATTCGCGCGCGACCTTTTCTAATGTGGGGGCGAACAGGGTTGCCGTGACCAGGGTGGCGTGCTGATATTTGGCGCCTGCCAGTGGGCCGGATGCTTCTGACTTTTTCAGACGCTGCCATTCGCCCAAAAAGTCACGCACCATGCCCAGGCCGTTCTCCTGCAACGCCAGGCCGTCGTAGCTGCGCTTCTTGGGCAGTGGCCGGTTGGCGACAAGATACCACTCGTCGGTCAGATAGGCAAAGCGCACCCCCAGACGTGTACGAAACGTCTCCTGCCACGCTTCGACCGTGTCGATCATGTGATCCGCTTCGGCCCGCGTGTGGGGGCGGTGGCCGTATTTGTGATGCCTGGTCAGCCCGACGGGCACCACGCTGACGGATTGCACGTGTGGGTGGAGCGCAGCCAGGTCCTGGATGCTTTGCTCCAGGAACCGGCCGTCGTTGAGGCCGGGTGTGATGACGAGTTGCGTATGCATCTCGATGCCATGATCGGCCAGCCAACGCAGTTGGGCCAGGATGTCGCCCGAAGTGGGATTGCGCAGGCATTTGCGACGAACTTCGGGATCGGTCGCGTGCACGGAGATGTAGAGCGGGCTCAGGCGCTGTTCGGCCAGCCGCGCCCAGTCCTCCTCACTCAGGTTGGTGAGCGTGACAAAATGGCCGAATAGAAACGAGTAACGGTAATCGTCGTCCTTGATGTAGAGGGTGCGGCGCATGCGCGGCGCGTTTTGCAGCACGAAACAGAACGGGCACAGGTTGTTACAGCGCCGGATGTCGATGTCGAACGTGGGATGCTCGAACACGATGCCCAGGGACTGTCCGGAGCCGCGGTAAGCGTGCGCGTCAAAGGTGCTGCCG
>JAMDDR010000354.1 GCA_023488685.1 Chloroflexota bacterium
ACCGATCTGATGTTCTCGCCCAAGCAAGTGCGTGAGTTCCTGTTGCCCGGCATGAAGCGCATCATCGACCTGGCGCACCAGGCCGGCGCCTACGTCTTCCACCACAACGACGGTAACTGCAGCCGCATCCTGCCCGACATGATCGCGCTGGGCATCGACGTGCTGAACCCCATCCAATGGCGTTGCCCAGGCATGGAGCGCGAGAAGCTCAAGCGCGAGTTTGGCGACAAGCTGATCTTCCACGGCGCAGTGGATAACCAATACACGTTGCCATTTGGCACGGTTGGCGAGGTCCGCCAGGAAGTGATCGACAACCTGCGCATCCTGGGTGAGGGCGGCGGCTATATCCTGGCGCCGTGCCACAACATCCAGGCCGTCAGTCCGCCGGAGAATATCGTGGCGATGTACGAGACGGGTTATGAGTGCGGATGGGTAGGCGCTGGTTGAGCGAGAGGGCGACCAACCCTTGCGAAGGTTATGCAACCTTCGCAAGGGTTGGTCACATCTGACCCAGGCATAACTGGGTGGTGAAGTGGACCGTGACCCGGCCGTCTGCGCAGAAGCGATCGAAGACCTGCCTGGCCGCGCGCATGAAACGGTCGAACGATGGGTGATCCTCGTCGGGGGCATGGGAGTCCGAACACAGTGCGCCAAAGAAGGACTCCCAGTTTTCCTGCCCTGTCATCGGGAAGCTCTGCTGCAGATACTGCTCGCTGCGGTAATAGAACTCCGGCGGTTGGCCCGACCGCGCGCCGGCGCTGGGCGAGGCGTCCCAGCCATTTTCGGCGCTGCATACCTCGCGCATCGCCTCGCCCAGGTGCGGATCGGTGCCGTAGTTCCACACCACCGCCAGCCAGCCGGCCGGTTTCAGGATGCGCGTGAATTCGGCGCGCGCAGCATCCGGCTCAAACCAGTGCAATGCCTGCCCGACCGCGATGAGGTCGACGGCGTGATCCGGCAGCGTGGTGACCTCTGCCGTTCCGGCAACGCTGCGAAATGACGGATGGCACGCAAGTGCCTGCTCGGCCCATGCTCGCATGTGACCGTCAGGCTCGACGGCGTATAAGCAATGGACCCGTTCGACAAAATGTCGGGCCAGGATGCCGGTGCCGGAGCCAATATCGGCCATACAAGCATCGGCGCCGATCCCGGTGGTGGCGAGGATGGTCTGGATCGCCTGTGGGGCATAGTCCCAACGATAGCGGGCGTACTTATCGGCTCTTGTGGTGTAAGGGTTTGTAGGGTTTGTTGTTTCCATGGGATGAAGTCTCAGTTAATCGCTACTGTCACCGGGGGTGATGAGGCGCTGGAGCATTGGGACGATATAGGCGAGCCGCTTGTGTGTCTCGGCGAGACTCTCTTCCCGCTCTCCCTTAAGCTGTTCCAGATCGCGTGAGAGGATGAACGGATCTTCCCAGGAGAGCCAGTCCACATCGCTGGTCTTGATCGTCGAACGGAGGTGCAACACCAGCTCGGTCAGGATGCTCATGTCGTGTTGGTGGGTGCAGGGCAGGGCTGTGCGCAGGTGTCCGGCCTGCACCGCCAGGTGGCACCAGGCGAAATCGAGCGTCCGGCCGAACAGCCACTCGCCCGCGCGAGTGGCCATGTGCTCGATCTCCCGGTAGTTGCGCGGGTGGCTGTCCCAGGCCGCCTCAGAGCGTTGGAAGAGCAGCGGTGTATGCTCCGCCTGGATGGCGCGCAGATCGGCGATGAATTGCTTCCGAAAGTGCGTGCGCAAGGCGAAGGCAACCCGGTCGAGAAAGCACAGGTGCAGGATCTGCGCGGGCGAACAGGCTGTGGCGGCACGTTGATACAGGTGTCTGAATTGGTCGCCCACGGGCATGGCCGGGCCCGTCATCGTGAGGTCAAAGAAGTCATCCGCCTGCAACGGGCGGATCCGCCCGTTGTGTGCCTCCATCGTCTGAGGGGTGATGCTGATAAACGCCCGCGCAAAGAGGGCCTTCAAGTCGGGTGTTATGGCCCGGATGTGCCCGAGCACGGCGCCCTCCGGGTCGTGGATGGGAAAGACGATCGCTGGGTTCATGGTTCAGGCCAGTTCGAACGGCACGTCGACGCGAACGGGAATGGGTTGTGTTAAGGGTGTGTCGAGCTCAAGCCAGGACAGCGGGTAGCGTGTGACGGCGCCGTCTGCGGCGACCGTGAGGGTGTGCCGGCCTCTGGCCAGGTGGGCGAGTGGGATATCTGCTGAGCCCCCCGTGATCCCCGGCTGTACCACGATCCCGTCGATGGCGATCGTGAAGTGCTCCACGGGTTTCCCAAGGGTGGTCCATGCCACGTGCAGCGCGGGCGCCGTGACCGTTGCGTTGCGCAACGGTGTGCTCACCGCCAGCAGGGTGGTGTCGCCGGCATTGCCACGGTACAAACCCATCAATGCCTGCGTCAAGTTGAGGTAGTAGAAGCCCCAACCGCCGGTGTCGCCGCGATAACCGGGTGCGTCGATGGAGACGGGCTCGATATCATCGCTCCGTTCGACGTCATAGGTGTCGACGTAGATGTCGTGATTGGCACCCATGCCGTGGCCCTCGGGTTGTCCTGTGAACTCGTTAAACTGATGCAGGAAGATCACCCGCGGGCGATGCTGCAAGGCTGCTTTGAACGTCTCCAGATAGGTCGCCCCGCCACGGCGCCCTTGCGCCGCCGCATCCGTCCAGCCGAGCGCATTGAAGAATGAGGGCGTGACGGTGACGGCCTCGGCCACCCCGGCGTTATAGGTGACGGGTGGCTGCAGGGCACCATCCATCCATGACCAGTAGCCCAGTTCGTGATGATGCGTGGAATCGTTCTGCGACGACATCCAGCGCACCGTAAAGTGGGCGTCGTCCACGGGTGGCTGTGCGGCGCGGAAGGCGTCCAACTCGGCGGCGCTCAGTTCGAGCGTCTGCTTGAAGAATGGGATGCGGAAGGCGGATTCGGCGGTGCCGCGCCGATCCCCGACCGCGCCGGTGTCGAGGACGACGACCAGGGGTTTGCCGTCGAAATCCTGCCACAGCCCCTTGAAGCGTGGGTTGCGCACGTAGGTGTGATAAATCCAACTCAGTTGCTCGTTCAACGCCTGCATGGTCGCAGGGCGCCCGTTGCTCAGTCCGGGAAAGGGCACCAGGGTGGGGACGGGCAGCCCCTCGTCGCGCATGCTGGCCAGGGTTTCGAGCGCCAGCGTGGTCGCGTGGACGATGGCGTTGGTGCCATCCGAGCGCTCGTGCCAGTGGGCACAGCCCCAGATGTGATTGCTCCAGTCCGGCAGGATGAAATCCACCCCCAGGTCCATGAACCACAGGATATGCTGGCGAGTGACGGCGGGATTGTAAGAGTCGTAGAAGCCCAGCAGCGGCACCGCCTGGGCGGTGCCCCAGCGCCGCGCGTCGCCAGTGAACCACGGCTCCCACTGCATGCCGAACAAGGTGCCGGAGGGTTCACGACGTGGGAACGTGCGGCGGGTGACTTCCAGTTCAAGCGCGTTGCTGAAAAGACCGTCCTCGGGCATCGGTCGCCCCGCGAGTAACAGGTCGGGATCACGCAGCCCCATCCGGTGGTCGCTGTCCGAGCGTAGCGCCAGCACCTGCACACGGGCGGGGCCGGGGTCGGGCAGTGGCAGCAGGAAGGTGGCCTTACCGTCCGGGCTGGGACGCTCATGCGCGCCCCAGCGCCGCTGATTCACGAAGGGTAGTAGGAGATAGTGGCGGGGGGAATCGCCCGGGCCGGTCTCGATCACGGCATCGACACGCGCCGTGCGGCCCATTGCGATGGAACTCTGTGCGGCGCGAATGCGAACGGTGATGGTATCGGACATTGATTCTTCTCCATTGTTCGGTGATGCGGACACGAGGGTCATTAAAGCACAAAAGACCTCACAGGTCCCTGGCGAACGCAAACCGGTCGCTCAACCTGTGAGGTCTTTTGCGGGATCTTGCTGCTACGCCAGCCGTTTTATAATCTGTGCAATCTCGTCCTCGCTGAAGGCGCGCATGGTGTGGGTGGCGCTCAATCCCTGCATCTCCTGCGCCATCAACACCGCAGCCATCGTCTGATCGTCCGGTGCGTCGAATACAGCCACGCCATCATACTGTCCCATGGTCAACCATACGCCGACCAGCCGTACGCCCATCTTCTCGAACAGTTGTTTGGCTTTGCCAATCTGGTCCGGCAACGACTTGATATCGGACATCCCTTTCTCAGTGTACTTGAACAGCGAAATGTAACCAGCCACGCCCAACCTCCTTTATGGGGAGCCGGAGTCATCCGGGCTCCTACAAATCAACGCGCTGTATGCGCGTTCACACCTGAAGTAGTGGATGGTGTAGCAGCGTCGATAGATGAAGATAACACGTAGACAATGTGGACGGAAGTACCTGTATTATCGACCCTTATTCGCTCTGATCCAACCCGGCCGGCACCCATGCCTCAGCCAGCTTGCATGCCTCGCGGCTGACGGCGTGGCAATGCGCCTGGAACTTGGGCGAATAGCCGTACAGGCGAATGGCAGCGGCGAAGTCCTCCTGGTCCACGATGCGCGCCGGTTGGCCGGGCAGCATGGATACGTCCAACTCGTGGTCCGTCCAGGTGAGAATCGCGCCGGTCAGGATGGGAACGCCAGCCACGTTGATGTATAACTCGGCGAACGTCCCGTCAGGCTCGTACACCTCCAGCAAGTTGTAATGCTGGTGATACCAGTAGTAGGCGCGGATGTAGTTGCGTGAGATCCAGTTGCCTTTGATGTCGGTCACCTCGTGGCCGGGAGCAGATAACGTCACCAGGCAATCCGATCTGACCTGCTCGACCGTGGTTTGCCACGAGCGGAAGCATTGTCCATCGGCGTGCAGGACGCGGACGGTAAGGCGGTCGTTGACCTGGATCGGCATTTCTGGCATCGCTGCTACGAACCGGCATCCGCTTGTTTTCGCAGCCGGGCGATCAATTCACTCCACCTGGGGGTGTCGTGCAGACCGCGCAGGTGCCCGGCGTTGGTGAGTTGTTCCAGGTCGTCAAAGCCTTTATCGACCGCCTGCGCCAGGTAACGCATTGCCGTTGGATAGTCCCCCTGGGCACCGGCGGCCTGCGCAGCGTTCCAGTAAGCCCATGACCTGGCCTCACCCTGCGCGAATGCCCGCCGATACCAGTCAAGGGCTTCCTCATACTGTTCCTGCCCGAAGCAGATGTTGCCGTGCACGGCCAGGTTGTCCACCGGGTTGAACCAGGCGAAATAGGCCGGGTAGTCACACATGTGCTCGAAACCGGCCTTGAGCGCGGTTGAAGCGGAGGCCATGTTGCGGGCGTAGCAGTGCCAGCCGATGCGCGTCACGCCCCTGGCGTATGCCTGCTCGGCCAGCGCGCATGCCATCAGCGTTCCCAGGCCGCGCCGCCGGTGTGCCTCGACGGTCTCAATCCCAACCTCACAGCGATTGGCGCTGTTGTATTCGGATAGACACCAGCCGGCGATCTCGTCACCGTGGAGCAGGCAGACGCCGAAGCTCTTGTCGAGGAATTCCTGGACGGTAGGGCGCTCCGAGCACATCTCTTCCTTCAACGGCTCGATATTCTTCAACGTCGTGTCTGCCAGCAATGCGGCATCCACTGCGTGCAGGCTGTAGCCGGCCGGCGGCTGTGGTCGCCAGCCGCTGTTGAACGGCTTGCGTTCGTAATACTGGCGCTGCGTTTTCAGCGGGTACTTGTCGCGCAGAATGACGTCGACGACCTCTGCCCATGCGGCCGGCGCATAGTACAACGTGTACATGACCTCGCCCGCGGCGAGTGCCTGCGGGTAGATAGTATCCACCATGAGCCGGCGCAAAGAACGGTTGAAGTCCTCGTTTTCGGGCGATCCGGCCAGGTGAAAGCGATATTTAGCCCGAGCCAGCGCCGCGACCGGGTGAGACAGATCATCCACGTAAACCTGGCCGGGCACTGCGCCATCTACGAGAGCGCCTACGGCTAAGTGATTGTCCAGCGGTTGAAAGAGGGCGCGTACCTTTTTGTGTTCGTTGGATGGGAGTTCGTGCAACATCATGTGTGTAGTGACCAGCCTGCGGGATCAGACATCAGACTCCCGGAGTCTCCGAGACTCCGGGAGTCTGATGTCTGATCCCGTCCACCTATCGGCCCTCCGGTTCCTCGATGAGCCGGCGCAGATACAGGCAATAGTCGTTGTCGTTGTGTTGGCCCGCAACAGCCAGCACTTGCTCGGCATCGATATAGCCTTTGCGGTATGCAATCTCTTCCAGGCAGGCAACCTTCAACCCTTGCCGGTGCTCGATGGTCTGAACGAAGTTGCCGGCTTCCAACAGGCTTTCATGCGTGCCCGTATCCAGCCAGGCAATCCCGCGACCCAATGTCTCCACTTTGAGCCTGCCTCTTTGCAGGTAGATGTTGTTGAGGTCCGTGATCTCCAGCTCGCCTCGCGCCGATGGGCGCAGTGTTTTGGCGATCTGAACCACCTGGTGATCGTAGAAGTACAACCCGGTCACAGCGTACTTCGATCTGGGCTGCTTGGGCTTTTCCTCGATGCTTACCGCGTTGCCATGGGCGTCGAACTCGACCACGCCATAACGTTGCGGATCGCGCACATAGTAGGCGAACACGAGGCCGCCGTCGGTGAGTTTGCCGGCCTGTTCCAGGCGCCCGGTAAGACCATATCCGTAGAAGAAGTTGTCGCCGAAGATCAGCGCGCAGGGTTGGTCGTCGACGAAGCGCTCCCCGATCAGGAAGGCCTGTGCAACCCCTTCGGGCTTTGGTTGTATCGCGTACTCGATGCATAAGCCAAGTCGCTGACCGTCGCCGAAGAGCGCGCGATAGAGATCGATATGCTCGGGCGATGAGATGATCAGGATATCGCGAATATTCGCCAACATCAACACCGAGAGGGGGTAGTAGATCATTGGCTTGTCGAAAATGGGCAGGATCTGCTTGGATAGCGAGATGGTCAATGGGTACAGGCGCGTGCCCAACCCCCCCGAGAGGATGATTCCTTTCACGACAACTCCTTTCTTTTCTTGATTGGTCCTGTGGCGCGACTGGGCGCTGCAGCGCGGCGGCCCAGCACTCGCTCCCACCGGATGTAATCTCGCAAATATCCCCACATCATAGCGGCATTGGGCGGGTTTGTGCGGGAGCATCGTGCTGCTATCCCCGTACCCCCTGCATGCGTGATCGCGTCGACGACTGCTTGAGCCTGCACACCACTGGTGCGGTAATTCACTACGACGGACGCCCCTTCGCGAGCCAGTGTGAGTGCAATGCTGCGCCCTATGCCACTCCCCGCGGCGCCGGTGACGAGTGCGACCTTGCCTGAGCAGCGCATATTTCCTCCTGTATGAGCATTTCTTCATCCACCCGCCGTGTGGATGCCGTCAGACGATTCACCTTCCATTCGAACGAAAGCTTCATCGTTGCCATATGCCTGGCAACCGTGGATGAAGACCTGTTGCACATTATGCAGCCGGAATGGGATTTCGGACCTGGCGTGACCACGAACCGTTTTCCCCAGCTTTGTGTATTCCGGCCAGCGAGGTTCATCCTGGTTGTCCGGGGTGTACTCGGCGAGCGTACGCTGTGCCCTTCTGCAGGCGTGCCGCCACACGCAGCTTCTACACACTATATTGGTCGAACAAAGCTGCGGTGTGCTGCAATTCTTCCAGGTCAAATGGGTGCACGCCTGCGAGCAGGGCAGGCGTCAACCAGGGATCGGGGCCGGGTTGTTCGCCGAGGTCGCGCCGAACGTTATAGGCGATCCATGCCAGCAGCCCACGGATGCGTTGTGTCAGGTCCAGGATGCCGCGGGAGTGATAGACCCCGCCCGCTGCGCGATAGCCACGGATGAAAGCCTGCACGGCTGCCTGATCGGGTGGCTGGCCGGCCCACACGAGCGCGAACATGGCGACATCCTCGCGCGCGATGACGGGACCAGCCGCGTCCCAATCCACCACGACATGCCTGCCTGCCTGGCTGTTTGCTTTGCTGCGGATGATATTGGGCGGGTGCAGGTCGCGCTGGCTGGGCACGCTTGGCTCATCGCTGGTCGTGCAGGCCAGGACATGCTCCTCCCAACGTGCCAATGCGGGCAACTTGTCCTGCAGGGTTGGTGCCCACGATAGGCGTCTGAGCCCGGCCTGGGTGGCCAACTGCTGCCAGCCTGATCCCCCAAGCGGTGACCAGGGCTCCTCCTGCAAATCGGCCTGTGAGACTGGCAGGGCGTGCATGGCCGCCAACAACCCTCCCACCGTCGCCGAGACGGCAGGATCGACGGTGTCCCAGTCGTATGCATCCCCATCCACCCAGGTATAGGTGCGTACCCAGATGGGTATCCCTTCGGAGGAACAGGTTGCGACCAGCCCGCCGTCAGCGGTCGAAATTGGCCGCGGCATTGGAAAACCCGCTTTGTATGCGGCTGATTCGATCCTTAGCGCAACTTGCCTGGGTGCCTGCGCCAGCCGTTTGACCGAGAATACCCCCGCGGAGGTTTCGACACGCATGATGCCGAAAGGGCTGGTCTGGCCCCGCGCGACGACAGATGCACGACGCGGAAGGCCGACGTCGAATGTGGACGCGAGCCAATCGAGCGAGAACGGAACCTCGTGCGCTGCTTGCATGATGGTTGAAAGGTGCCAGCCGCAGCTACGTGAGATTGATTTGCATCGTGTACAGATTCATCACGCACTCCTGGTCGAGGCCTTGTGCGATGGCCTGTTCACGCATCGCTCGCAAAAGCTCACCCTCTTGCAGGAAGCCGGGTTCAGTCCCGGTATGGGCGATTTGAAAACCGAGTTTCTCCCAGAAGCGCTTCCCAGCCACACCGGTGATGTCATAAAGGATGGGAAGGTCTTCGTAAGCTGGGGCTTCGATGCTCGTCCAACCTTGCTGCGCGGCCCAGCGTATGAGTTCGCGCACCATGCGGGTGGCAATCCCTCTGTGCCGAAGGTGCTTGTCTGGTGACGATGGCGAACCCACCATCAGGCAATGGACCGTGAGCGTCTTGTCCTCGATCTCGGCCAGCGCCGGGAAGCGTCGCTCGGCCAGTTGTGGGGCGGGGCCGGCGGGGAACGCCTGCTGAAGGCACCACTGGCCCGCCTGTGCCATGGATGCAATCGCCTCTGGATAGAAACGCAGTTGCCCTACGATCTGGTCGCCATCCCGCGCTACGATGGCATATGCGCCATACATTTCGGCGAGCTTCGTCAGCAATGGCACATTGCGGTCGCGCAATTCCTGCCAGGGCATTGAGCTGTCAGGGGACCATCGATCGATGCTGTCCGCCGACAGCGGTCCGCTGTGTAGACAGCGCCACAATACAAATGGCCCGGTCATGGCCGCTACAACAATATTATCCGTTGGCAAGTGCTCCCTCCTTGTCGCGGGGCTCTATCTGCAAGGACCTGTACTCGTCTTCAAGGATACTCATCATCACAAAGTCACTGTAACGGTGGTTGAAGAAATAACCATCTCTCTGGATGCCTTCCCTCTTGAAGCCCACTTTCTCGTAAAAGCGCAGTGCGCGCTGGTTGAATCCCACGACGCCGATGGCCACACGGTGAAAGTTGAGATAGCCAAAGGCGTAATCCAGCAGCAGGTGAATGGCTTCACTGCCGTATCCCTGCCTCCAGGCCTCTTTCTCGCCGATGATGATGCTCAGATCGGTGGTGCGCCAGGCGGGAAACATGCGCAACAGCCCGGTTTCCCCGATCAACTTGCCACTCTCCTGCACGACGATGACAAACCATACGCGGCCGGGGTCATTGCTTATCTTCTCGAACCACTCGTCGGCGCCTTTCTCCGTCATGGGGGTGACTTCCCCGGTCAAACACCGGATATCAGGGTCGTTTGCCCACTTGCGGATGGAAGGCAGATCGGCCCGTTCAACCGGGCGCAAAAGGACGCGCTCTCCGCTGAGGAATCGGTATCCAGGTTCATGCATCATCTGTGCGCTCCATGTGTTCCAAGTGTATTGCTGTGTCTCATGTTCGCGAGTAAGTTCCGCGGCTGCGGTTCACATAGGGTCCCACATAGATTATCATCACTGCGCCGTATTTCATGGTTGCAGCGCAATGAAAAACTTTACAGCGTCACGGCGCGTGGTGATATCAACGTGAAACGATTGTTCGCCGGCATTCCCAAGCGCAGTGTGGTCATCGCGGCGCTGTTTGCGCGCACGCTGGGTACAGATTCCATGATTGACATCATGGTTGACACTTGCTCATGTAGAATTTGAAGTGGGATAGGTCGTGATGTTCAGCTTACTTGCAACAAAACTACGCCGTCCTTCCATCCCCCCCAAACGGGTCCAGCGCCCGCAGCTCATCCAACGACTGAATGAGGGGCTGGCGTCCGGCCGTCAGATGACGCTCGTATCGGCGCCGGCGGGGTTCGGAAAAACGACCTGCATCAGCGAATGGGTGAACGCGCTGGCGCACTGGCCGGTGACCTGGCTGTCCATGGATCCTTCAGATAATGACCCTGCGCGCTTTTTTACCTATTTGGTCGCCGCGTTGCAAAGGGTGGACGCGAACCTGGGTCGGGAGATCGAGAGTGCTTTACGCTCCGGGCAGCTTCCCACCAGCGAGATCATCAGCACGACCCTCATCAACGAACTCCTGGCATTGGAGGGCCGATTCCTGCTGGTCCTGGACGATTTCCAGGTGATCCAGGATCGCTTCATTCTGCGGGTTTTGGAGAAGCTGGTGGCCAACCTGCCCCCATCGCTTCACCTGGTCCTGCTCACCCGTGAGGATCCCGCCCTGCCGCTGGCCCGGCTACGGGCAAATAATCAGATGACTGAGATTCGGGCAGGGGATTTGCGCTTTACCAACGGCGAAGCCGATCGTTTCCTGAATGAGGTGATGGGTCTGTGCCTTTCCCAGGCGGATATCGCCGTGTTGGAAGACCGGACTGAAGGCTGGATCGTCGGATTACAGCTCGCCGCGATTGCGTTGCAGTCGCCGTTGTCCATACGAGACCGGGCCAGCCCATCCGGTTTCATTGCCAGCCTGAGCGGCAGCCACCGGTTCATCTTGAGTTATCTCACCGAGGAAGTGCTTAGCCGGCAGCCGGAGGAGATCCAACGTTTTCTGCTGCAGACGTCGATCCTGGACAAGCTGAGCGGAGATCTATGCGATGCAGTGACGGTACGCTCGGATAGCGGCGCCTTGCTGGAGCGGCTGTTCGCTGCGAACCTGTTCCTGGTTCCCCTGGATGATGAGCAGCAGTGGTATCGCTATCATCATTTGTTTGCCGATCTGCTGGCTAATCGGCTGCGGCAGACGCTGCCTGCCACTGCCATCCAGGAACTGCATTGCCGTGCGAGTGAGTGGCTGGCGCAGCATGACTACCTCGATGAGGCCATTGAACACGCGTTGGAAGGAAAGGATTACGAGAGAGTCGCTTCTTTGGTGGAGCAGGGGGCTCGCACGATGATGTTTACCGGCAGGGTGAATACCCTCAGACATTGGCTGGAGTCCTTGCCGGAGATGTCTTTTCAGGTCCATCCGCGCCTGAGTATTTACCGGGTCTGGATTGATCTGATGCAAGGGAAGTCGGATCTCTCCGAACAGGCCCTGCAGGAAAAGGAAAATATGCTGCGGGCCTTACCTCCGTCGCCTGAAAACGACAGGCTGCGGGTGGAATTGATCGTGGTCTTATGCCGCTTCGTGGCCCTGGCGGGGAACACTTCCAGAGCGATCCGTTTAGCCGAGGAAGCCCTGGCCTGTCTTCCTGAAAGCGATCTGGCCTCGCGCGCCCGCGCCCATTCCGCCTTAGCCATCGCTCATTGGCTGGAGGGTGATGTGGAAAAAGCCAAGCGGGCTTTCGGCGAATGTCTCCACCTGGCGCAAGCCGCTGGCTATTACACACTCGCCGCCCACACGACGATGGTTATGGCCATGGGGCGGAACAATTATGGACAGTTGCGCGAGTCTGCCAGGTTGTACCAGTCGATCATCGATATGGGAGTTCATTCAGGGCAGAAGGTATTCTTCCCGGCGGGTCAAGGTTATATCGGTCTGGCAGGCATCTATCTGGAATGGAACGAATTGGAGACTGCTGAAGCCTATCTGAAGCGGGGGATGGAGCTTTGCAGCCAGGCAGGACTGTCTGGTGTTTCGACTGGTTATGCGATCAGGTCGCGCTTGCGCCAGGCAAGAGGTGATCTTAAGGGGGCTCTGGACGAGAACTTGCTGGGGCAGGCTTATCAGGCAGGCGTCGATCCTGCCGGAGTCGCCCGGCAGATTCTGATCAGGCTGGCGATGGGTGACCCGGATGAGGCGGCTCGTTTGGCAAGGCCTTGGATGAATATGCTCGGTGCTGAGCCTGTCATGGCCCGGTTTCCCTTGCTGGTCATTGAAGATATCAAAGCCATCATCATCCGTGTTTTCCTCGCCCAGGGGGAGCTTGAGAGAGCCCTGTCGTTGCTGGACGACCTGCAGGTCACGGCCGAGTCAGGCAAGCGGTTCGGGCGTTTGATCGAAGTCCATCTCCTCAAGGCGCTGGCTTATCAAAAACAGAACAGGGACTTGAGCATCACACCTGCGGCGCTCGAATGTTTCGAGCACGCTTTGGATCTGGCCGAGTCGGAGGGCTACATCCTGCTGTTTTTGGAAGAAGGACCGGCGGTGATCCCGCTGTTGAATGCAGTCACAAATCATCCGGCTGCGCCTGGGCAGTTGAAGAAATACGCGCGCAAGCTCCTGGATGCTTTTCCTGGGAATGGTAAACCCGCGGCTACTCCAACCGCAGCGGCTACTCCGGTTGCCGCGGCTACTCCGGTTGCCGCGGCTACTCAGCCTGTAGAAGTGTCTGCCTTGGAGCAGATGATCGAGCCTCTGAGCAAGCGCGAGTTGGAAATTCTAAGCCTGATCTGTGAGGGCTGCTCCAACCAGGACATCGCGGGGCGGTTGGCGCTTTCGCTGCATACGGTGAAGAAGCACATCAGCAATATCTTTACCAAGCTGGGGGTCAACAGCCGTACTCAGGCCGTCGCCCGGGCGCGCTGGTTGAAATTGCTATAAAAAATAACACTTTTGACCCATTCAATTCCCTCCTGGCCTCCACCCTTTGGATCCCACCAAACTAATACTTTTGCCTGCTGACCCTGCGGCTACTGATGGCTAGAATGCAGGTTGGCTTAAGAATGTGTTCACTTCATCCTACCCATCGCTCTCTATTGAAAGGATATTCAAATGAGCCCTACGGCATCAAGACTCATTGTCACAGGATTACTTTTTGTCCTCACGCTGATTTCTGGCGTATGGGTGCGTCATTCCGGAAGGCGGATAAAAGTTGCGATATTTACGATCCACAAGCTAATCGCGCTTCTGACGGTGATCACCATCGCCGTGACCATTTACCACCTGCACCAGGCTGTAGAAATAGGGCCAACTGTTGAATTCAGCGCAATCGCGGTCACCGGGTTACTTTTTCTCGTGCTGTTTATCTCGGGAGCCTGGCTGAGCCCCGGAAAGCTGAAAAATAAAGCTGCATTGACTATCCATAAGGTAACGCCACTTCTAGCGGTCATCTCCACAGCCACGACCATTTTTCTTCTGGCGGGTGGCACGTAGGACGCGATTGGCAAGCGGTATCAAATCGTATTGATGCCCTGTTGAAAAAGGAGACGACCATGTCAGCGAATTCAAGTATGGAAATGATGAATCAGGTCACGAATGCCGAAACTGCAGACTCCGCTTGGAAGGGTCTATGCAAGATTGGCGGTGCGGCTGCCCTGATTGCAACTGTGTTGTTCTTGAGCGATATCGTCGTCCTGACCACCTTGGGTTCAGTGCCTGACACTGCAAACGGCTGGTTCACGCTTTTGCAGAACAATAAGGTCGTTGCCATTTTTCAACTCTTTTTCTCGGATCTTTTTGGCATGGCCCTCATGTTTCCGATTATTTTCGCCCTTTACGCCGTCCTGAGGCGAGCCAATGGCACTTACGCCGCACTCGCCACGGCTCTCGCCTGCGCAGGAATAGCGATCGTATTCGCAACGAATGCAAACTACTCCTTGATTTACCTGGGTGACCAATACGCGGCTGCGACAACAGAGGCACAGAGATCACAACTCCTGGCAGTAGGGGAGTCGGTGCTTGCTACGGGCACGTGGGGCACCGGTTCCATCATGGCGGTCTTTCTCTTGGAAGGTGCCCTTGTGATCATCTCAATCGTCATGTTACAGGGCAATATCTTCAGCAAAGGAACCGCTTATATAGGAATACTGGCATTTGGACTCGATTTTGCCCGTTCCATTGTCTACTTAATCTTCATACCGATCTTCAACTCAGACCTGGCGTCAGCGATAGGTGTCCCCCTCCTGGCTATTGGTGGCACGCTTCAGTTGATATGGTACCCATTGGTTGCCCGCAGGCTCTTCCAGCTAGGGCGGCATACCACTCCCGCTGGAATGGTTCACAAAAATGACCTGTTGGGTGGCGACACCAGTCGCTCTTCCAGCAGAATGGATGGATGAAAACGATGAATCGAGTCGCTAATGCCGAAGCTGCAGAGTCACGCTGGAATTGGCTCTTCAAAGTTAGTGGGCTGGCCTCCCTGATATTAGGAGTGATATTCCTGATTGGGATGGTGAGTCTGATCACTGCGGGTCTTCGCCCTGGCACCATAACCGGCTGGCTCTCACTATTTCAGAACAATTGGCTCGTCGTACTCTTCAAACTGAATGCTGGGTTCGACGGGGTTCAATTCGATCTGTTATATGGACTGAATCCTCTGGATATTGCAATCATGTCCCTCGCAGCCACGATGAACCTCGGCCTTTACGCCGCTCTCAGGCGGACCAGTAGAGTTTGGTCGATGATTGCCGCGGTCATACCATTCCTGGGGATAGTCCTTTTCATTGCAACGGAAATAGCTGGCCGCAGCGGGGTGATGGGTGCGGGACTGGTAATCTCATTCGTCATGCTGCGGAGCAATATCTTCGGCAAAGTAACCGCTTTTGTGGGAATTCTGGCAAGCGTGCTGCTGTTGGCAGGTGACTTCAGCACGGCAGCTAACTCTCACTCGAACATCGTTGCCATGCTCGTAGGCATTGGGTACATGCTTTTGATGACGTGGTGTTTCCTGATCGGTCGAAGGCTCGTCCAACCAGGGCGTTCATGAAAGAAAGTTGCTTCCCCAAGGAAGGCAATCTACCTGGTTGCCTACCAGGTGCTCCATCGGGTTGCACAGGTCAAGGCAGGCGATCGGGTGCTCATTATTGGCGCGAGTGGTGGCGTTGGGACCGCTTTTCTGCAACTCGGCAAACTGGCCAAACTCACCATGTACGGGTTGGTGTCCCGTAGCAAACATAGCGTACTGGCCGAACTGGGGGCGATACCCATTGACTACCACACACAAGACTTTGTCGATGTGATCCATCACGCGGAACCCGGTGGCCTCGATTTCGTGTTCAATGGGATGGGCGATGAGTACATGGGGCGCGGATTGGCATCTGAGCTGCTGTAGACACATACGTCACCGAATGATAAAGACGAAAGAAAATGGACGATATCTGTACCTACCAGATCGAGGTGAATGGCAGGGTGGATGAGCAGGACCTCAACGCCATGAGCCCGCTTCAAATCACTGTGGCACGAGTGAAACCAACTTCGACGCTGTTTACCGTCAGCACCGATCAGTCAGGTCTCATTGGGTTAATGCGGCACCTGCATGGACTGGGACTCGTATTCCTGTCGGTGAGCCGGGTGGATACCGAAGGGCCGGCGACCCGCCTGGCAGCCAGGTAACCAATTTCAGGAAACCCATGTGTCAGGAGGATGCATTTTATGGATCCATTAGCACACGCTTCAATCGGGTTGATGGCAAAGTCCATCGTCCCTAAGGCGCCACTCTGGGCCCTATTGGCAGCTACCCAGGTGCCAGACCTGTTGTGTTTCGGATTTATGGCCGCCGGCGTTGAACACGGTGCCGTCACCCAGCTTGACTTTGAGCATGGACTCCAATATTTGAGCCCATCATCCATTCCATGGTCGCATGGACTGTTTATGTGCATCGTCTGGTCGATTGTGGTTGCGGCGATCGCCTTCGTCTTCTACCGGGACCGTAGGACGAGTATCGTCATCGGGCTCATGGTCTTTAGCCACTGGGTGCTCGATTTCATCGTGTATCTCAATATCCCTCTCTTTTTTGATAACTCACAATTGATCGGCCTCGGTCTCATCACGTCGGGTCCCGGTCTCATGATCGGCATTATTTTGGAGATCGGCCTGATCGCCGGAGGGATCGCCATCTATCTGGTAACAAGAAAGCGAACCTCCAGCAGATATTTGGGAAAAGGTTACTTCTGAAAGGAGAAGAATATGCCGAACGAAATCAGAACCATCAGTTTATTACTGCCATTTAACTTGGGTGACGTAAATTGCTACCTTGTGAACTCCGGTGATGGCTTTGTCCTGATCGATACCGGGATGCCGGCTAGTCGAACGAACCTTGAAAGAGAACTTGAAAGCGCGGGTTGTAAGCCTGGAACTCTCAAACTCATCGTAATCACCCACGGAGATTTTGATCACACAGGCAACTGTGCTTATCTCCGGGAGAAGTACGGTACGAAAATCGCCATGCACCGTGGCGAAACGGAGGTGGTTGAACACGGAGACATGCTTTTGAATAGAACAGGCAAGCGTATTGCTACACGAATACTTACCAGAGCTTTGTTCTCTTTCATCACGTTGTTTTTAGGCAGGTTCGAAAGGTTCAAACCGGACATCTATATCGAAGATGGACAGGCTCTCTCCGAATATGGATTCGATGCAAAGGTTCTTCATCTTCCAGGGCACTCCAAGGGTTCCATCGGAATCGTGACCTCCGGTGATGACTTGTTTTGCGGCGACCTGCTTTGGAATAAGGACCAACCAGCTCCCCAATCCAATATTGACGAAGCGGTGGAATTGAACGCCAGTATAGAAAAATTGAAAGGTCTAAGAATAAACACCGTTTACCCCGGGCATGGCAAGCCATTCCCGATGGCGTCGTTCATCAAGAACCACCGCCCGGCCACAGTCACAACGTGACCTTCAGGCTGCTCGTGCCCGCATGTGGCAACAATAGCGTTCCCAACGTGTGGGTTTCTGCGCTGCCGCCCTCGACGGTCTGGACCGCGCCTATGCCACGCAACAAGACGCGCCACGATGTTGACGCGCCCTGTGCCTGGATGAAGACGACCGGGCCCTCGCGGCTGGCTCTTACCGTCAAGGCCTCCACGCCTTTGATACTGGGTACGCGCGCCATGCAGGTCGAGCCATCCTGTGGTTCGAAGACGTGAAATGTGACGCCATCAGCGTAGTCGTAATCCGGACGTTGCTCGTCTGAACCGACCGG
This sequence comes from Chloroflexota bacterium, assembly GCA_023488685.1. Lineage (GTDB taxonomy): Bacteria > Chloroflexota > Anaerolineae > J036 > Brachytrichaceae > CAIXPS01. Next base: position 17,329 of record JAMDDR010000354.1, read on the forward strand.
GATGATGGTATTCGGCCGGACCATCAACGGCAGGCTCAGGTAATGGTGTTTTTCCCGCACCCAGTGCCCACCCTCGACGACCTGGCCGGTCAGGAAGTTTGTCCAGCAGCCTTCCGGCAGATAGTAATCCACGACGCCGTCGAGCGAGAAGACCGGGGCGACCAGCAGGGCGTCGCCGAGCATGTACTGGCGGTCGAGATAATCGCAGCCCGGATCGTACGGAAACTCGATCAGCATGGCTCGCATGACAGGGATGCCCTGCTGGTGCGCCTCGCAGGCAGCGCCGAACAGATAGGGCATGAGCCGGCACTTGAGTTTGGTGAAAAAGCGCAGCACATCGACGGCTTCCTCGTCATACAGCCACGGCACCCGGTACGAGCTGCTGCCATGCAGCCGGCTATGTGACGAGAGCAGGCCGAAGGCGCACCAGCGCTTATACACGTCCGCCGAGGCCGTCTGCTCGAACCCGCCGATGTCGTGGCTCCAGAAGCCAAAGCCCGACAGGCACAACGACAGTCCGCCGCGCAGGCTTTCGGCCATCGACGGGAAGGTGGCGGTGCTGTCGCCACCCCAATGGACTGGGAATTGTTGGCCGCCTGTTGTGGCTGAGCGCGCAAAGACGGTCGCTTCCCCTTTGCCCAGTTTTTCTTCCAACACCTCAAACACTGTCTTGTTGTAAAGGTAGGAGTAGAAGTTGTGCATCTTGAGCGGGTCTGCGCCGTCGTGATAGACGACATCGGTTGGGATGCGCTCGCCGAAATCGGTCTTGAAGCAGTCCACGCCCATGTCCACCAGCGCGCGCAGCTTGTCGCCAAACCAGCGGCAGGCCGCGGGATTGGTGAAATCGACCAGGCCCATGCCCGCCTGCCATTTATCCCACTGCCACACGCTTCCATCCGGCCGTTTGAGCAGGTAGCCGTGCTGCATGCCCTCGTCAAAGAGCGCCGAGCGCTGGGCGATATAGGGATTGATCCAGACGCAGATGCGCAACCCACGCGCCTTCAGACGTTGTAGCATCGCCGCGGGGTCGGGGAAAACACGCTGATCCCACTCGAAGTTGCACCAATGAAACGCCTTCATCCAAAAACAATCGAAGTGGAACACGTGCAAAGGCAGGTCGCGGTCGGCCATGCCCTGGATAAAGCTGGTGACGGTTTCCTCGTCGTAATCGGTGGTGAATGAAGTGGTCAGCCATAGGCCGAACGACCCAGGCAGGTGGCAGCGCCGGCCGCCCGGTGAGCGCCGTGTAACGCTCCAGGATCGCTTTGGGCGATGGCCCATAGATGAGGAAATACTCCAGGGATTCGCCCGGCACGCTGAACTGCACGCACTCAACCTTCTCCGAAGCCACCTCGAACGACACTTTCTCGGGGTGGTTGACGAAAACACCATAGCCCCGATTGGTGAGATAGAACGGCACGTTCTTGTAAGCCTGCTCGCTGCTGGTGCCGCCATCCTCATTCCACAAGTCCACCACCTGTCCGTTCTTCACAAACGGCGTGAACCGTTCGCCCAGCCCGTAGACGCATTCGCCTACGTCCAGTGCCAACTGTTCGTGGACGAAGCGGCCCTGTGGGGTGTCCAGCATGCCCATGCCGCGCCAGCCACTGCTGGTGATCACCCGGTTGCCGTCCTTGAACTCGATGCGCCAATCGCCGGCTTTCTCCACCCGCACCGTCAGCCGGCCGCTGGTGAGGGTTGCCGCTTGCCCGTCATTGGTGATCGTGACTGCAGGTGCGGTTTGTGGGTGTTGTGGGTGCAACTGAAATTCCGGTTTGCGGGGCGGAGTCCCTTTGTGATGGTAGAGCCGCACACGGATCACGTCGGGCATGGGCGACGAAAGCCGGACGGTCAACATCGGGGTGTTCAGGGTATCGCCGCGATGGGCCAGCCGTTTGGGGGTGGCATAAACGGTGAGCGCATCCGGCTCAGATTCCACCTCGTGCACGTGAATGGGGTAGTGCGGTGTGACATCTGGGCGTATCTGCCAGTATCCGTCGGTGAATTTCATTGCTGCTTCTCCTTAAACAGTGAGTTTCAAATCTTTTGTGTTGCCGGATCAAGCGGCAGTTTGATCGGCCGGCCGCTTTCCAACGATGATTGGCGGATGGCCAGCGTAATCTCCTGATCCAGCCGAGCCTGGTATGGGCCATAGGTTGGCGCGGTGTTGTGGCGGACGGCATCGACCAGGCTGAGCAGGCAACCCGCCACGCCGATTTCGTCGTCGTGCCACTGCGTGCCGTGGCCTTGTTTTACAGGGCGGAAAGGGTTTTCCCAGGTGATGGTGGGTTGATTCGGATCGCCGGTGTGTGCCACCATGGCGATCAACGCACCGCCGTCCACACGTTCCCAGCGCCGTTCCAGCGTGATGAACTGCGGCATTTCGCCATCCGGCGTCACCAGTGTCAGCCACTCATTCACGTTCAGCCCCATGCCCACGGTGATGCCCATGCCCTTCTCGGCCAGGAAGCGGCTGCTGCGCCACCAGCGCAGTGCCGAGTCGTAGCCGATATCGGTCCAGTGAAAAATGCCCAGTTGCCCGCCCTCAAACTCGACCATGCCGTGCTCCTGCGTCTCCGTGCGCGGACCGGTCGTGTTGCCCAATCGTGACCAGTGCGATGCCAGGTCATATTGGCGCACCGCGCCAGTGACTTGCAGCGGTTTGGCGTCAAAGCCCAGATAGCTGCGCATGACGCTGACACCGTGATAGCCGTGCCCGGCGAAGTCGTTGAACGACGTATGCACGCGCCCGAACAACCCGGACGCAATCAGCTTGAGCTTGATCTGTTCGAACGGGCGACGGTGGAACTGCTCGGCCACCTCGATGGCGAGCCCGCGCTGTTTGGCCGCGGCGATGATGGCATCGGCCTCGCTCAGTTTGTGTGCGATGGGCGTTTCGAGCAAGACGTGCAACCCGGCTTCGACCGCCATCAGTCCCACCTGACCATTGGCGCCATAGTTCACCGACACAATGCCGATTTGTGGCGCTGTTTCGCGCACCAGCTTGTCGAGATCGGTGTACCACGGGGCGCCCAGGCTCTCGCCAAGTTTACGCGCCGAATCGGCGCTACGACCCCACACGGAGACGAGTTGGACGTCATCGGGCAGGGCTTTGATCAAAGGGCCATACAGATAATCGGAACGACGGGCCGTACCAATCAACGCGACACGTAGGGGCGCTTGAGTTTGTGTCATAGCTGTTCTGGTTCCTCCAGGGGTCATTGTAGCAACGACTCCTGCTTTTCCGGTATTCCCATCGGTGCGTGATCGCTAGAGCCGGTGAATTCCCTGAAAAGTAATAGAATTGCCCTGAATTACGTTGATGTGGTTCACAGAATAGAGCGCTTGAATTCATCTCGAATCGTTCCAGCTTGAAGGATCATCATGACGACGTTGACGACCAACACCGCCCGCGTTTACCTCGATACCAACCGCGTGAGTGGTGACATTTCGCCCCTGCTATTCAGTGGCTTTGCCGAACACATGGGACGCTGCATTTACGGTGGTATCTACGAGCCCGCTTCATCGTGCGCAGATGAGAATGGCTATCGCAGTGATGTGTTGGCCGCCTTACGCCAGCTCAATCTACGTATGATCCGCTACCCAGGCGGTAACTTCCTGAGTGGCTACCACTGGTTGGATGGCGTCGGCCCACGGGAACAACGCCCATGCCGGCGCGACCTGGCCTGGCAGTCCACTGAAACCAATCAATTCGGCACGAATGAGTTTATGGGACTTTGTCGCCGCATCGACGCTCAGCCGATGCTGGGCGTAAACCTGGGCACGGGCAGTATCGCCGAAGCGGCAAACCTGGTCGAATACTGCAATGCCCCTGCCGGGACGCAGTACGCCGATCTGCGTGTGGCGCATGGTTACCCCGAGCCACACGGCGTGAAGTATTGGTGCCTGGGTAACGAAATGGATGGCCACTGGCAGATCGGCCACCTTGAGCCGGCGGAGTACGCGTGCAAGGCGCGTGAGGCCGCCAAGCTGATGAAGTGGCAGGACCCCAGCCTCAAGCTGGTGCTGTGTGGTTCATCCAGCAGCGGCATGCCGACCTACCCGGAATGGGATCGCGTGGTGCTGGAGTCATGTTGGGAGCACGTCGACTATCTCTCACTGCATTACTATGCCGGCAACCGCGAGAATGACACCCCCAGCTATCTTGCACTGGCGGCGCAGTTCGAAAGCCAATTGGACACGCTCGCAGCAACGCTGCGTTACGTCAAAAGCCATCTCCGCTCGAAGCACGACGTCCGTCTGGCCTGGGACGAATGGAACGTGTGCTATAAGGTCCCGGATGTGCCAGCACGATGGGCTGAAGTGCCACACATTGCCGAAGAAGTGTATAACCTGGAAGACGCGCTGGTCGTCGCGCAGTGGCTGAACGTGTTCCTGCGCAAGTGTGACGTGCTCGAGATCGCCTGCCTGGCACAGATCGTCAACGTGATCGCTCCCATATTGACCACGACGGACCGCCTGGTCCGCCAGACGATCTTTTATCCTTTCATGCTCTTCAGCCATTACGCTACGGGTCAGTCGCTCAACGTGCTGACACAGTCGCCGCACTATGCCACCAAGGCGTTTGGCGACGTGCCGGTGCTGGACGTCTCGGCCAGCTACGATCCGGTTGATGACCGCAGCGCCGTGTTCCTGGTCAACCGCAGCCAGAAGGAGTCTGTATTGACCGAGCTGGTCTGGCAGAGCAGGGCGCCGCGGAAAATGAATGCCCTCCATCAGTTCGGGTGTGCGCACCCAAAGGCGGCGAATACCTTTGAGCATCCCGAGCTTCTCATACCACGTGTGTTGCCCGGGATGCCGCTGGACGACCACGCGGCAACACTCAGATTGCCGCCGCTGTCGTTGACAGTCGTGACGTGCGAATAGCGCTGAACGGGATTACAGGCAGGACGCGAATACGTTGTGGATGCGATTGACCTCATCACAATGCATCCCGGCGTCGAGCAAGTTGGTCATGAAGGCGAAACACACGCCTTGCTGCGGGTACATCCAGAACATGCACCCGCCCCAGCCGTCATGGCCATAAATGCCATTCCCGCCGTCTGCAATGATGTTTCCGGCGATGATGCTCTTGCTACGACTCGGCAGCATCCAGGTCAAGCCGACCTCAGTATCCACGAAGTCAGTGGGTTTGGTCGGCGGGATGCCGATGGTCTGTGGCTGGGTCATCGCTTTTAGTGAGATGGGGCTGATGATACGGCTGCCGTTGAGGGCGCCGTCGTTGAGCAGCATCCGGCCCATCGTCAGAACATCATGAGCGTTGCTCAACAAGCCACCGGCTGCCACGCGCGAGCGCATGAAGCGGTCAACATTAAGCTGGCCGGCACGCTCAGTCATCAACACTCGCTCCGGTGTCCTGGTGTAGGTGTCAAACGAAGTATTCTTCATGCCCAACGGGGCGAACAGCTCGTGTTGCAAGTAGGCTTCCAGATCCATGCCGCTGGTGCAGCGGATGATCTCCGCCAGGTACTCGAAGGCCAGATTGTTGTAGAGCTTGAATGAGCCGGCGGTAAACTGCATCGGTGCGTTCGCCAGCAACTTATGCCACTCCTCTTCGTTCATATCGTCGGACAATGGCGTTGGGATGTTCTGGTCGATGCCGGACGTGTGGGTGAGCAAATGCCATAGGGTCACGCTATCCGGGCGATTGCTGCCAAACCCCGGCAGGTAGCGCTTCAGTTCATGGCTGAGATTGAGCTTGCCCCGCTCCCATAATTGCGCGATCGCCAGCCCGACGAAGGGCTTGGTCACCGAGAAAAGCAGGTAGATGTCATCGGTGTTGACTTTTCTCCCATCCGGCCAGTGACCGTAGGCGCGCACGTCGATGACGCGGTCTGCCTGTGCAACACCAAAGACGCCGGTGGGCAGTTTGCCAGATTCGACCATGTCGGCGACGAACTTGAAGATCGGGTTGAAATCGTTCGCGGAATAACGTGTCGTTGGGTTTGAGATCATCATGTTCTCCAGCGCATTCTGTTATGACCCGGCGAACAGGTCTATCCAGATTGTAGCCACTTATCTGAATCTGTCATCGCAAAAACGATCAGGACAGAGCCAGGTTGTTTTGCTACCATTGAGTCAGATAAGTCAGAAATGTTACGCATGACCGCGACCTGACACAAAGGAGATGAGGTGTATACAGTCATGATCCGCACCGCAGGCTCGACGGACCTACCAATCTTGCGCAGGCGCTACTACGAATTTCACGAGTTCCACGCCCTCGGTGTACCCGATCATCTGCATAGCCTGGGTCCTTTCGAGACGCATGATTGGTCATCGTTTGACAAGGCAATCGACGACATTCTCAACAATGCGGGTGCCGCCATCCTGCTGGCGGAGCTGGAAGGCGTGCCTGTTGGGTTTGTGGAGGTATATCTGAAGCAGGATGATGCAACGAACTCAGCAATTGTGCCGCACCGTTATGGGCATGTCCAAAGCCTCTTCGTCATCGAGGAGTTACGAGGGCGTGGCATCGGCAGGCAGTTGATGGACGCGGCTCAGCAGTGGGCGCGCGACAGGGGCGCTACGGCAATACACCTCGACACCTGGGAGTTTGACGCAGGCCCGCTACGCTTCTACGAGAAGAATGGCTATCGCACCTTGAAACGCACGCTGATCAAAGCGCTCCAGGAAGAAGCGATGCCAAGTGCCTTGCGTCAGTAGCAGCCTGTGCGTTTGGCTGCGTAACGCAAGTGAGTCACATACACCATGGATCTTCTGCCAACACTCAATCAAGCACTTGAGTACATAGAGGCCCATCTCACCGGGACGACGACGGCAGGTGAGGTGGCTCGCGCCGTAGGGTACTCGCGCTTTCACTTCGATCGCCTGTTCCTTGAAGTTGTGGGTGAAACCCTCGCGCTCTACATGCGTAGACGCCGTCTTTCTGAAGCAGCGCGTGAGCTGGTCACGTCAGGTCGTGCGATCTGTGACATCGCGCTGGATTACCAGTTTGGCTCGCAGGAGGCCTTTACCCGCGCGTTCAAACGTGTGTTTGGCCTGAGCCCACGGGCCTATCGCCGCCGGCAGCGGTTGACCCGCTTTCAACCGCCCATTCAACTAACGCCACCACGCCTGGCACGCGCAAGTACTTCACCGAACCGCTTGTGGCAGGCCCAATCGGCAGGTTTACACCCGGCCCGAATGGCCGGCACGATCCTTTTTACGCACCAAGCGAGCCGGTTCAACCGTTCGCCGGATCGGGTTCACCTGGTTTACTGGTAGCCGATCAAACCGGATAGTCCCCATCCCGAAATCCCACGTGCGCTCACCCAGGACGCACCCATCCCCCTTGCCTGTGGCTCGGGTATCAATTGCCATGTTCCATTTACTCCAGCAACGCAACTTCGCGGCAGTGTGGTGCGGCCAGCTCGTCTCAGCTATTGGCGATTGGCTGCTGGTGATTGCGCTGCCCTTCTACATTTACGAGCAGACTGGCTCGGCACTGGCAACCGGCAGCATGTTTATCGTGCAGACGCTGCCCGCACTGCTGGTGAGCGCGTTCGCAGGCGTGTTCGTGGATCGGTGGAACCGGCGCCAGGTGATGATCGCGTGCGATCTGCTGCGCGCGGTGGTCGTGTTGTTGATGCTTGCCGGCGCGATGAATAGCGTCTGGTTGTGGGTCATTTATCCGCTGGCTTTCGCCGAGTCGGCGCTGTCTCAATTCTTTGGCCCGGCACGCAGCGCGTTGCTGCCGATGCTGATGCGTCGCGAGCAGCTCGCATCAGCGAATGCGCTCATGTCGTTGAGCGACAATATCACCAGTGTGGTTGGCCCAGGGTTAGGCGCGCTGCTCGTTCAAACCATTGGGCTGGGGAATGTCGTCAGACTCGACGCCCTCTCTTACCTGGTTTCAGCGTTGTTCCTATGCTTAATCAGGATCACGGCGCCATCGAGGGACACATCGCATGCGTGGAATCCGCATCGTGGCCTGGCCGCATCTGCTGCTATCGTTGGCGATTGGCTCGCCGGTTGGCGCCTGATCACCCGTACGCGACGTGTGTGGGGCGTCTTTCTGCTGATGGCAGTCGCGATGTTGGGACAGGGCATCATCAACGTGCTGTGGGCGATCCATGTGCATGACACCCTGGGCGGGGGGCCACGCGAGTATGGACTGGTTCAGGTTGCCGTCGCGGTTGGTGGTGTCGGAGGTGCGCTGGCCTTTCCCTTTGTGAGCCGGCGCCTGGCGGCTGGACGCCTGATTGCGGTCAGTGGGATGATCATTGGCGTGATGTTGTGGATAACATTTCACACACGCTCGTTGCCGGTCATCCTCGGGACCCAGGTATTCGGTGGCCTGGTATCCGTTGGTTTCTTCGTCACCGCACAGACGCACGTGCAGATTGCCACGCAGGATCACTTCCTGGGTCGTGTGCTCAGCGCTTACCAGGCTGCCAACGCGTTGCTGTCGTTGTGCGGCCAGGGCCTGGCGAGTCTGTTTGGCGGTACCGTGGGCCTGACCACCCTGTTAAGTGCATCAGCAGTCTTATATTTCGCGAGTGGGGTGGTGGCTTCGATCTTCGTGCCCTTGAACGAGTAAAGAGGCGCCATAGAGACGAGCGGAAGCGACGCGCGGTAGGGCATCACTACCGAGTGACAAACTGCACTACCCGAATCGCTGAACGTTTTGCCCGCCTCAGGCACGAATAGCCAGTCGTAGCTCGCGGGGTGCAGGGTCAGTTTGAGCACGCCATACGTGTTGCTGTTACGTACTTCGCTGTTCGCCACTGGTTGGCCGGTGGCGTAATGACTATAGCCGCCTGACCCGACCACGAATTGGCGCATGCCGAGCACTGGGTCAGCCAGCGCGTCAGGTGTTTGGGGTGCGAAACGCTCGTAATCGTGATCGTGCCCATTGAGCACTACGTCGGCACCCGCCGCGTACAACGCCTGCCAGAACGGCAGTACCGCTGTAGAGTTGCCATGGGGCCCTGAGCTGAAACGAGGATGATGCCAGTATGCCAGCGTGCAGGTGACTGGGTTTGCCGCCAGGTCAGCCACGAGCCAGCGGTATTGTGCGGAATTGGTTTCACACCCGCCTACGGCCCAGCAGTTACTGTTCAGCACAACGATGTGCCACGCGCCGAGGTTGTAACTGTAGTAGCCCTTGCCCGGTTCACCGGCAGCGACGCCGAAGTAATCGAAGTAAGCCGCAGCGCCCGCTGTCACATAATCATGGTTACCGGTGGCAGGGCGTGTGCGGGCTTTATGGCGGCCCCAAGAGCTGCCGTAGCAGTCGGCAAATTGCTGCGCTGTACCGCTCGGGTAGGCGTTGTCGCCCAGGGTGAAAACAGTGCCAGTGATGGTGTCAAGCAGGGCGGCGGTCGCTTCGTCCCCGGCACTGGCGCAACCCGCGATGTCACCTGCACCGACGAGCACGGGATCTGCCGCAGGCATGGCTTGCATGGCTTCTGGGGCAATTGCCTGCACGGTGATTTTCGCAGTGCTCCCAACATGAGTGGCTGTTGCACGGTGACCGGGTGTCGAGGTTGAAGCGGAGGCCGTTGCGGCGGGTGCGCCAGCCACCATGGTGGCAAGTATCATCATTGCACACAGACGAACGAACGCATTCATCGTAACCAGCTAGAATGATAGCAGAAAGTACATGTGCAGACCCAGCCAGGATTTGTGCCAAAACAGGTCGGGTACTGTCTGACGGATCTTCGATGCGGAGGGGTGGAAAGTTGTCAACCTTATTTATTCGCTGCGGCACGCTGGTATTGCCAACCGAGACGCAGCACGATGTGTGTGTGCTGGCCCGCGATGGTGTCATCGAGCAGGTCGCAGCCAATGTGGAGGCGCCGGCTGGTGCGACGGTGATCGATGCTACCGGCCAGGTGGTTGTGCCGGGTTTTGTGGATATCCACGTGCACGGTGCCATGGGTGCCGACACCATGGATGCCATGCCGGAGGCGCTGGAAACCATGTCGGTGTTCTTTGCCAGGCATGGTGTGACCGGCTTTTGTCCGACCACCATGACCGCGCAACGCGAGCAGATCGATGCCGCACTCGATACCATCAAGGCTGTCATGGCGCGCGGCACGAGCGGAGCGCAGGTGCTCGGCGCGCACATCGAAGGGCCGTACCTGAATGTCAAACAGTGTGGCGCGCAACCGCCGGCGTTGATTCGCCCGGCCAACCGCGAGGAGTATTGCAGTTGGTTCGACCGGGGCGTTACCAGGCTCATCACGATCGCGCCGGAGGTAGCTGGCAACGTCGACTTGATTGACGAGGCGCTGCTCTCTCATATCGCCGTGGCGATCGGTCACAGTGACGCCGAGTATGCGACGGCACAGAAGTGCTTTCAGCGCGGCATCACACAAGCCACGCACACCTTCAACGGTATGCGCGGACTGCATCATCGCGAACCAGGAACTGCGGGCGCCGTATTGGCCAACGACGATGTTGTGGCGCAGGTGATCGCCGATAACCTGCACGTTCACCCGGCGGTCATGAACATCATCTACAAGTGTAAGACGGCAGCAAAACTGGCGCTGATCACGGACGCGATGGAAGCAGCCGGTCTGGGTGATGGGCTATATAAGCTGGGTGTGCAGGACATCACCGTGCGCGACGGGCAGGCTCGCATCAGCAATGGCAGCCTGGCGGGTTCAACGTTGACGATGGATACGGCGTTCGGGAATATCCGGGCAGCTACAGGGTGCAGCCTCAACGATGCGGCCAGGATGTGTTCGCTCACGCCGGCCACGTCGATCAACCTTGGTGATCGCAAGGGCAACATCGCGCCCGGTTACGATGCGGATGTCACTATCCTGGATGATGATCTGCACGTGGTGAAGACGATCGCCGGTGGCAGACTCGTCTACGAGCGCGAGTAAGTGTTCCTAAGTGATCCCGGATTCCTCACAGATGGTCAGGTTCATGTCCATCTGTGAGGATTCACAAATAGGTGGCATTGTCAGGGGCCACCGTCAGGTACCACTACCACTCACTTTTGATTCCAGGTCGGGCAACCGGATCCAGGCGTGCAGGTTGCGCGGGCTGTCGCAATCCAACCCCTTGCCCATGGCCTGGTTGTATGCCAACAGGTGCAGCGGCGGCATGTAGAACACGAGTTCCGCGGTTTCGGACAGGCCGGCATCGATTTGAATCTTCAGGCTTGCCGTGTCCTGCATTCCAGACAGGTCCGGGCCAATGGCGACCACTGTCCCACCGAGTCCCACCATCTCGCGCAACACGGTTGTCTCAGCCTCGGCGGCGTGGCGTGAGACGAGGCCGACGACCAGTGTGTGCTCATCGACCATCGACTGCGGGCCATGCCGGAATTCCATGAAATGGAATGGTTCGGCGTTCGTCAACGACATCTCCTTCATCTTGAGCGAGCCTTCATTGGCCAGACCGTAGCGCAGCCCCGAGCCCAGGAAGAAAATGCGGTTGAAACCGCGTGCCATCAGATCGGCGATGGGTTGCCGTATGTTGTTGAGGTAAGACTGCGCCAGGTCAGGCGCGCGTCGCAGTTCATCGAAGAGTTGCTGGCTGTGCGCTGCCGCCGCTACTGCGCCCAGCGTGGAGAGCAGCATCGCACTGAAGGAGCGGGTCTGTGCCATGCTCTGCTCGCCTGCATTCGGGATGCTGACGGTGACGTCCGCAAGCTTCTCCAACGAGGTGCCTCGTGACACCGTAATGACGAGAATGGGACTGCCGCGCCGCTCCTTTAATTGCTTGCATGCCAGCAGCAATTCGCTGGTCTCACCGCTGCGGCTTACCGCGATCACCAAGGGGGCAGACTTCCCAGGCAGTGCGGTGTCCAGGTTGAAGAGCACCTCCGACGCCGGTGTGGCGATGGCCCACTTATTGGTCAATGCTCGATAAGCTGCTGCTGCGCTCAGCTCCAGGTAGTAGGGTGAGCCACACCCGACGAATACGACAGGCCGGTCGCGGTTTTCGGCGAAAAGCGCCTGCAGATTGGCCCAACTGGCGTTGATCGCGTCGATCGCACCCTGCCAGCTTTCAGGCTGGCTTTCGATTTCACGTTGGCTGTGTGCGCCCGGCACAGGATGGCCGGTCGAGGTGGTGGAGGTCGTGTTTGTCATCATGTTTACCCCTTTTGGGTTTCTGGATTCGAACGGATAAGCCGGTCGTGCGGAACCTGCGTATAGGATAGACCAGCCTGCCGGCAATCATACCAAGCTACAAAAAGGAGATAGCCCTTCTACTTTGGCGGATGTTTTCCCAAGCCGTGGCGTTGTGCCAACAAAGCGGCCTCGACACGGCTGCGCACGTGTAACTTCTGCAGGACGGCGGTGAGATAGTGCTTGACGGTCTTTTCAGCCAATCCCAACTCTGCGCCTACTTCCTTGTTGCTTAAACCGCGCGCAACCAGTTCGAGCACCTGGCGTTCACGATCGGTCAATTCGGACAGAGGGTCGTCGCCGGGCTTGTGCGTCATCTCACGCAGGAGGTTGCCCGCCATTTTAGGTGTGATGTAGGCTTCACCTCGCGATGCGGCCATGATGGCGGCTACGATCTCGCCGGCACCCGCACCCTTGACCACATAGCCTTGTGCGCCTGCCTTCATGGCAGCCATCAGGTCGTCGCCTTCCTCCGAGGCCGTTAACATGACGATTTGCGTCTCCGGTGAGACGCGTTTCACTTCGGCTGCCGCCTGTAAACCACTGCTCTCCGGCATGGTGATATCAAGCAGCAATACGTCAGGGTGTAATTGCTGTGCCAGATCCACCGCCTGGCGACCGTTTTCACCTTCGCCGACGATGTTCATCTCCGGATGGCGGCTCAGTGTGAAGAGCACACCCTGACGGAACAAGGGGTGATCGTCGACGACCAGGACACGTATTGGCGACATCGTTTCTATTCTCCCTCTCCATCCACCACGGTATCCGAGTTGACGATATCCAACGGTAGCACTGCCATAATCGTTGTTCCCTGACCCGGCGCAGATCCAATGTGCAAGTGCCCGCCAAGAATCTCTGCGCGTTCTTGCAGCCCAGCTAACCCTAAATGGCGCCGGTGGCTATGATCGACCAGGTGCGCCGGATCGAAGCCGCTGCCATTATCGCTAATCGTAATCGTGAGAACGTCGTCTGCCGTATCGTAATCCACTGATTGGATCGTCGGGTTGCCGTGCAGGTGGCCGTTGTTGAGTGTCTCCTGGACGATGCGGTACGCGGCCGACTTGAGCGCACTATTGCCTGGCAGCACAGCCGGCCCATTGAGCGATACCTGCCTGCCGGTCTTCCGGCTATAGTCGGTGACGGCTTTGTTGATTGCGCCTGCCAGGTCGAGTTCGTCCAGGTCTGGCAAACGCAACCCGCCGGCCATGTTGCGAATCTCCTGCAGTGAGCTTTGCAACGCCATGTGGATCAGGTTCAAGTCGAATGCGATCATCTCCGGGTCAGGTGGTTGCCAGCCTGGTGTATCCGGGTGCTGATCGATCGCCGCACGCAACGGCTCCATGCGCATGAGGGCAATGCCGAGGTCTTGCGCGGGACCGTCGTGCAGATCGGCACCCAGGCGCCGCATGGCGGCTTCGTTCACTTCGGCCGCGCGCACCGCGGCGCTTTGGATCTGTTGGCGCGACTCAGCCAGAGCCAGTGTTTGGCGCTCAATCGTGTCGCTGCCGCGCTTGACCAACCCGAAGAGCAACACGTACATCAGGAAGGTGGCAATGCCGATGACTGCCCAGCCCTGTAACTGCGTGATCAGGATGGCCTGTCGCAAGGTATCGAGCGACTGATAGAAGCTGGCGATCGCGATAATCTGTTTGCCCGATTCGTCCCATACCGGGAAATACGTCTCAATCAGATTCTGACGGTTTTGTTGAGTGGTGGGCATAAAGTCCACGTGATCGGTGAAGGTTGAATACATCTGCCCTTCGAGCGCGATACGCATGCCCGGCGTGGCCATGTCCGTGCCCGGCGGGATCGGTAGATTGCTATAGACCAATTCGCCATTGGGCTTGCAGATGTGGAACGCAATAAAGTCGCCGTGCCGGACGTTGGTGCGCAGGAGTTGATCCAGGTGTCTCTTCTGAAGCGAAGTGATCTCGTCGAGGCTTGACAGCTCCCACAGGTGAGGGGCGATCGTGCTGTCCACGAAAACGGCCGTTATTTGCAGGCTGTTTGTGATGACCTGCTGTTCGATCTCACGGTTGATCCACCAGCCGATGAAGCCGGCGCCGAGAAGCAAAATTAGGCCACTGAGCAGCATGAACTGATATAACAACGAGAGGCGGAAGAAAGGCCCGAGTAGCGTGCGTATGCCCTGGGCGATGGCGCGAGAAATAGCGGTCAGCATTCGTCTGATCATGCTCAATCTGCAGGATATGGGCGGGTGTTGGGCGCCCCATGCCGAGTGGCTCTATCTTAAACCACCTTGGGATGGAAATACCCCGACAGGCTACCACAGGCTCAGTTGCCAGGCCGGGCGGCGGCCATCCAGCAGTACAAATGGCGCGGCGCGTGACGTGATGACGCCAATCGCCGCCAGCGCGCGCAAGTCACACAATTTGCCCTGGCGCCGTGCTGCCAGGATAGCCTCGGCCCCCTTTGGGCCGATCCCTGGCACACGTAGCAGCATCAGCTTGTCGGCGCGGTTGATCTCGACAGGCGCGTCGATCAGGTTCGCGCGTGCCCACACGATCTTGGGATCCGTGTCCAATGGCAGGTTGCCCGTCGTGCTGAAAGGCAGGTCCTCCAGGTCAAACCCATAATCGCGTAGCAGGAATGAGGATTGATACAGGCGGTATTCGCGCAGTGGATTCTCACCCGGACGGTTCTCCAATGGTGTGCCGGTGACCGGACGAAACGCCGAGTAATATACCCGCGACAGGTGTGTGCGTTTGAATAGCTCTGCGCTGACGCTCATGATTTCGAGATCGCTCTCGTCTGCGCCACCCACCACCAATTGCGTCACCGACGAAGGCCATTTGCCGCCCCAACCGAAATGGGGCGAGCGAGTGCGGCGGATCTCCTCCACCCACTGCAGGGGTTTGAGCAGTTCCTCGACGAAGATCTTGTGCGGCGCGAGGCGTGCCAGTCGTTCCGAATTGGGCGCTTCCAGGTTGATCGACACCCGGTCGGCCAGTTGCATCATGCGCTCCACCTGTGCGCGCTCCGCGCCAGGCATGATCTTCAGGTGCAGGTAGCCGCGATAGCCCATCTTGCGGCGCAGGATCTCGGCGGTGTCGATGAGCTGATCTTGTGTGCGGATGCCACCCCCTGCGATGCCAGAACTGAGAAAGAACCCCTCGACGATGTTGGCGTGGTGCAACTGCATAAACGTGCGTGCCATCTCGTCGGGTTTGAATGTGGCACGGCGGAAGTCACGCCCCGCGCGGAATGGGCAATAGTAGCAATTGCGCTCGCACGCGGATGTTAAAAGCGTCTTCAGCAGCGCTATCCGTTTGCCACCAGGCATAGCGGCATGATGGACACCGAGCGACCTGGCCTTGGCAGGCAACTGGGTATTGTCTGGGGCGCTCTGGCTTTGGTTGACCAGGTGGTGCAACTCGGCAGGTGAGCTGCCGCACGCCGCGCGTTGATAAGCGGAGGCGGGAATGGCCGGATGGGTTGCGTCAGAAGACACCCTGTAGGGGGCGGATGATTCGCGCAACATGGCCGCGCCTTTCGTCTTTGCCGGTGGTGCAGGGGTGTGTTCTTCGGCCGGCTCAAGGCTCATATAACTGGCGAACAACTCAAGCTTGGCTGTCCCATCCATTGCCCCCATTATAGAACAATTGTTCTGGCGATGCAAACCCTTGCGAAGCGTCCATGCTCCCGGTCCAGGACGCTTCAGGGATGGGATAATCGCAAGCAGAACGGATACAGGTGGATGAAATGGTCGATGGTGTGAATCCACGAACGATTCTGACCGCTCCCCCCGGTGCTGCGAGAGGCCAAGCGATGTTCAAGGTGTCGCCGGCGGTGAGGTTGGTAAAGCTTACGCTCTTGCTCGCGGGTATGGTGTCGATCGTGGCGGGTTGGTACCACTTCGTCATGAGTTGGATGGACCTGGTCGCACCTGCAACCGTGATCGGCGTCCGGCGGGATTTCGGCGGCGATCGGCTCGGAAGCAACTACCAGATCTATTACCAGTTCCTCACCGTGCATAAGCGTGCCGCAGACGGCTCGTTCGTGGTCGAAAACCCTATGACGATAGGCGATGTCCCGCGCGTGGGCAGCTTTCTGCAAGTGCGTTATTCATCACGTGATCCCCACTTCAACAGCCCATTGAGTGGGAGCGGGTTCGACTTGAGCGGCGCAGTGGTCGCCGAGTTCCTGTGGCTGGTGGGACTCGTTTTGCTGTGGGCAGCCTGGAAAGCAACTTGATGTCTGATCAGTTGATCCATTATTCCGAAGGGATCGCTATCGACTTGGCCGGTGTGGGCAGCGGGATGATGACCACCGCACTGAGCAGGAAGAAAACGGCCGCTATCGCGTACAGCGCAATGTAGCCGGCTGACGTGGACCCAAGTGCCTGGTTCAGTGGGTCGATCAGGGTGCCGCCCAGGAAACGCGCGATTGCGCTGCCGCCGGCGGTGGCGATATTGGCGATGCCCAGGTAGCGCGCAGCTTCGTTACGCGGCACGATGTCGGTTACCAACGCCCAGTTGGCGCTCAGGAACATACCAATGCCGATGCCGACCACGGTCGCAGCGATGACGATCAGGCTCAGATCGCGCACGATCAGGAGGGCGGCGGTGCCTGCTGTGGCGATGAGCCCGGCTGCGACGACAACGGGTTTGCGACCGAAGCGATCGGAGATCCACCCGGATGGGATGGAGACGAGGACGAGTGCTGCTCCCAACACGGTCGTCAACAGGCTGATGTAACGTTGGGCTTCGTCCTGCTGCAATTTGATCACGTCGATGGCGTAGAACAGCAGGAAGGTTTGCAGCGCAATGAAGGCGGCCCAAAACAGCAGCCGGTTGGCAAACCACCATCCGAACGCGGGGTGTGCGCGGAAATCCACACGGAATGAGCCGGCCAACGCCTGCCGCATGGTGCGTGTCGATGGGTTCGCGGCGACCTCCGGCCCTTCTCGTGCGGTGATGGCCGTTACCCCTAACGCTACCAGGAAGATGAGCGACGGCACGGCGATGGCCGCCAGGATGGCTGCCTGTCCCCACTGCGCATAGCGCCCGACCAGTTGACCGGCGATCAAGCGACCGATGATGAACGCCAGGATGTCGAGCGTGGCTTTGATGCCCGATGCCCGCCCGCGCTGCGACTCTGGAACCTGGTCTGGGATGAGCGCCTGCCAGGGACCTTGTACTGTATTTGAGGCAAATTGGATGAGCAGTACACCGGCGACTACCAGCGCGAAGTCGGGTGCGAGCGCAATGAGCAACAGACATACGGTGACTAACAGGGTGCCCAACGCGAAATAGGGCAGGCGGCGCCCCCAATGCGAGCGGGTGCGATCCGACAAGACGCCGATGATCGGCTGTACCAGGATGGCGACGAGCAGCCCGGCAAAGGTGGTAAAACCAAGCGCCGTATTACGCCGGTCGGGAACGAGTTCGAGCACTTTGTGTCCCAGCACGGCGGGCTCAAGCGTATTGGACAGCATCGTGAGTGCAAAGCCGAAAGTCATCAACGCGAGCAGTCGGGGGAAGGAGAGATGTTTCATGGTATGCCCGGCATCATTCGATCATCGTTGGACGCAGGATGCGGATGCGCTCAAGTGAGGCCAGTGCCTCGTCCACGCGTAGTTCGAACACGAGAGGACCTTCAAAGCGGGCGGTGGCGAGCGTGTCCAGTAGCAACCCAATATCAAGATCACCTGCGCCGAGTGGCTGGTGATCTTTCCCGTACACGATGGGTTGGCCGGGTTGCCAGCGTGGCGCGTCGTGCAGGTGGATCTGCGCCAGGCGTGGCAGGCAGCGTGCGAGCGCACTGAATAGTTCAACATCACCCGAGAAACCTGACAGGATGTGGCCTGTATCCAGGCACATCGAGAGGTCCAGGTCTTCGGCGAGTTCGAGCGTCATGTCAAACGGGAACTCGATCGTCTCGACGGCCAGCTTGCGGCTGGGGATGCCCGTCTCCGCCAGGAGGGTTTTCAAGCTTTCGTGCGCTTTGTTCTGAAACTGCCGCAGGATCAGCGTGCGTGCCACGTCAGGCAGATTCATGCGATAGAACTCAGCCGCCAGGGCACCCGTGGCATGCAGGACATAGTCCTCTGGTTCCAATGGCCGTGTGGCGTGAATGACCCTGGCCAATGCACGGATGGACCCTTCGCGCACATCGCCGAGCAAGGTCGATGGCTCCACCGACCACAAGGGCAGGTGCACCGTGTAAGTCAGGCCGAGTGTCTGTCTCAACGCGACCAGCTTTTCGATGGCGGGTGGGGCAAAAGCAGTGGGGAAGAACAAAGCCAAATCGCCACCGATCTCCACCGTGCGGAAGCCGCTCGCTGCAACCTGGCGCACCAGTTCGGAATGGTCGAATGCCCCGATGTGTGCCATCACTTGTTCAGGCGGCTGGCCGGAGGGAATGAGCATCCCAAGCTGCATCTCCATGATTCCAAAGCGCACGTTGGTTCCTTATGCGTCCATCATCATACCGTGAACCGATGCATGATAGGATTTCTGGCATGGTGAGTGATATTACTGTCGTGGGTGGGGGACTGGCCGGCACTGAGGCGGCCTGGCAGGCGGCGCAGCGCGGTGCGCGTGTGCGCCTGTACGAGATGCGACCGCGCAAAATGACACCAGCGCACACCACGGACCGTCTGGCCGAACTGGTGTGCAGCAATTCGCTTGGCTCGGACCTGGTCGATCGTGCGCCGGGCTTGTTGAAGCATGAGTTGCGAGCGCTCGATTCGCTGATCATGGCGTGTGCGGACACCGCGACGGTGCCCGCCGGTGGAGCACTGAGATCCGATCGCGACCGTTTCGCACAGGCCGTGACGGAACGGATTGAGTCTCACCCGAACATTGAAGTCGTGCGTGAGGAAGTGACTGGCATTCCCGCCGGCGTGGCTGTCATTGCGTCAGGCCCGCTCACGTCGGAGCGGCTGGCGGCTGAAATCATCAAGCTCACCGGCAGCGAGCACTTGTATTTTTGGGATGCCATTGCGCCGATCGTCACACTGGAGTCGATTGACTTTAGCATCGCGTTCCGCGCATCGCGCTATGGCGTGCACGGTGATGGCACGGTCACCGCGCCGGGCGAGCATCTGGGTGAGGGTGACTACATCAACTGCCCAATGTCGCGCGACGAATACAACGGCTTTATGGACGCGCTCCTCGGCGCTGAAACGGCCACCCTGCGGGATTTCGAACTGCGCAGTGACCAGTTTTTCGAGGGCTGTCTGCCGGTCGAGGTGATGGCGCGACGAGGAAGGGATGCGCTGGCATACGGACCGATGCGACCAGTAGGGATCAAAGACCCGCGCACGGGCAAACGCCCTTACGCCGTCGTGCAGTTGCGCCAGGATAACATCGCCGGCTCGCTGTACAACGTGGTCGGCTTCCAGACCAACTTGAAGTTCCCGGAACAGGATCGCGTGCTGCGTATGATTCCCGGTCTGCAAGGGGCCGAGTTCGTGCGCTACGGCCAGATGCACCGCAATACGTTCATCAACTCGCCACTGTTGCTTGATGCGACGATGAAGTTCCGGCACAAGGTGATCGACGCAGAACGAACAGTCGATCCAGCGACTCATTCCATCTTCTTCGCGGGTCAAATCGTGGGTGTGGAAGGTTACATCGGCAATGCTGCCACTGGTTTGCTGGCCGGTCTTAACGCGACGCGCGCGTTGCGGAGCTGGCCGCTGATCGAGTTGCCGCCGGCGACCATGCTGGGCGCGCTGTGTTATTACGTATCACACGCCGACCCCAAGACATTCCAGCCGATGAAGGCCAACTTTGGCATTCTGCCACCGCTGGATCACCCGCCGCGCGACAAACGTGGCCGTGCTGCCATGTATGCCGAGCGCGCCCATCAGGCCCTGGCCAATTTTCAGGCGTCGATCGATGATGCAAAACTCACTGCCCCCGCGCTGCAACCACCAATGGCGCCCCCTCAGCCGTAAGTCCCAAATCGAAAATCGAAAATCGTCATGTGGACCCGCTTTACCATCACCGTCGCCTACGCTGCGCTGCTCGTTGCGTATGGCTCTGCGCTGCTCATCGGCTGGAGCCTGACGCAGACGATCCCAGGTATTTCTGCAAGCGAAAATCCTGGTGTCCTGGCACGTAGTGTGGCTTTGGCTGTCGTCGCCTGGCCGGTATGGTTCCTGCACTGGCGCTGGGCGCGCCGCGATTGGTTCTGGGAATCAAAGTCGGCGCAGTATTTCCTGGCTTTTTTCACCGCAATTGGGTTGATCGGTACGGTCGTCATTGGCACACAACTGATCACCCGCTTGTTTGAAGTGATGCTGGGCGCTCGCCCGCCGAATGAGGACTCGACGGGATTTCTCTTCGGGGCTTTGTGGTCCACAGTCATATCGCTGTGGATGTGGATATATCACGGACGGACCTGGCTGGAGCACCGCCGCAGGGTAGGGGGGAGAAGCTCTGGCTCGGATGCAACCTGGCGGGTAAACAAATAATGTCTATTTCTCATGTGATGCGGAATGTAGTGTGTGTCCTCGTCGCGAGTATGTGTGCCGCTTGCGCTGCCACGGCGCCAGCGCTGACCCCAAGCACGTCTGCGCCAACCGTGATATCCAGCGCCACGAGCGAGCCAACTGCAGCCGTGCTTGCCACAGCTCTCCCTTCTACGCAGACGTCTACGCAGACCTTTGATGGAGAGCGCGCTTACGAGTCGGTGGTTCAACAAGTCGCACTCGGCCCACGCATCACAGGGAGTGAGCCGAACCGGGAACTGGGCGATCAGATCCTGGCACAACTCGCTGCGAACGGGTGGATGACCAGCACGCAAGCGTTTTCCTATCAGGGTACCCCCACGCGTAATCTCATCGGCACCAAAGGCAATGGCGGTGACATTATCATCCTTGGCGCACACTACGACACACGCCGGCGCACCGACCAGGACAAACAAAAACCCACCGAACCGGTCCCTGGCGCCAATGATGGCGCCAGTGGCGTGGCCGTGTTGCTGGAGCTGTCACGTGTGCTCGACGTCGATAAAACGGGCAAACAAGTCTGGTTGGCATTCTTCGACGCCGAGGACAACGGCGATCTCGACGGTTGGGATTGGATTGTGGGCTCGCGCTATTTCGCTGCAAACATGACCGTCACGCCCACGGCGGTGGTGATTGTAGATATGATCGGGGATCGACAACAGGAAATATACCTGGAGAGCAACTCCAATCGTGAGCTGGCGACGCAGATCTGGGACGTGGCCCAGCAAATGGGGTATGGCGATCAGTTTATCAAGCAAATGAAGTGGAGCATGACTGATGACCATATGCCGTTCCTGGAGCGCGGTTTGCGGGCTGTGGACATCATAGACTTCGACTATCCGTACTGGCACACGGTACAGGACACGCCGGATAAAGTCAGCCCAGAGAGCCTGGAACATGTCGGCCGCACGTTGGAAGTGTGGCTGGAGGGCGACAAGTAACCTGACACTGGGTATACTTCCGGTCAAAGCAGCGGTTATAAGGAGAACAAGGGATGATCGCACCTTCACAACGAATGTCAGTCGTTAAACCATACGTGTTCGCCAAGCTAAACAAACGCAAAGACGAGCTAAAGGCTGGCGGCATGGATATCATTGCTCTGGATATGGGCTCACCGGACCTGCCTCCCAGTGAAGCGATTGTGGATACGCTGGTCAAGTCGGCACGCACCCCCACCAAGCATGGCTATGGTGGCTTTACGGGCACCGCCACATACCGAAAATCGTTTACACAGTACTATGCGCGCCGTTTTGGCGTGGATTTGAACCCTGAAAAGGAAGCACTGCCGTTGCTCGGGTCGAAGGAAGGTATCTACCACACCGCCTTTGCTTATCTCAACCCAGGTGACGTGGCGCTGGTTCCCGATCCCGGCTATCCCACTTACACGGCCGGCACCGAGATTGCCGGCGGCACACCCTACTTCATGCCTTTGCTAAAGCAGAACGGCTGGCTGCCCGACCTCGACGCAATCCCGGCCGGCGTGCTGGCGAAGACCAAGTTGATGTGGCTCAATTATCCGAACAACCCGACCGCCGCCATCGCGCCGATGTCGTTCTTCGAGAAGGTCGTTGCGTTCTGCAAGCAGAATAACATCCTGCTATGCCATGACAACCCCTATTGTGAGAACGGTTACGATGGATACATGGCGCCGAGTGTATTGCAGATCCCTGGCGCCAAAGACACTGCGATCGAGTTCTTCTCCTTGTCCAAGAGCCACAACATGGCCGGCATGCGCGTGGGTGTGATTCTGGGCAACGCGGACGCGGTGAAGACCATTGGCACGCTCAAGACCAACGTGGATTCCGGCCCGTTCATTGGCGTGCAGGATGCAACCATCGCCGCGCTGACCGGCGACCAGGAATGGCTGTTTGAACGCCAGGAGACCTACAAGGAGCGCCGTGACCTGGTCGTCGCCGGGTTACGGGCAGCAGGCTGTGAAGTAGAGATGCCGAAGGCCACCATTTACGTGTGGGCGCGCATCCCATCCGCCTACAAGACGAGTTCGGAATGGGCTGAATATCTGCTGGAGAAGAAGGGCGTCTCGCTCACGCCGGGCACCGCGTTTGGCGCGCAGGGTGAGGGCTACGTGCGCATATCGCTGGGTACGCCGACGCCGCGTGTGAAGGAGGCGATGGCGCGAATCGCAGGTTAGCAATCCCAAATCCAAAATCGAAAATCGAAAATCGCAGATGGGTACCCCGACGACCGGCAATCGCGAGTCCGCTGCCGTTCAGTTGCGGCAGGCATTGCTCACGTATTTCGACGTGAGCGACCTGGAATCGTTGTGTTTTGACTTGGGGGTGGATTACGACGCGCTACCTGGCGAGGGAAAGGCGGCGAGGGTTGTCGAGCTGATCGAATACTGTGCGCGCACGGGGCGCATTGTCGAGTTGATCGATCGCTGCGCGGGTATGCGTCCCAACGTGTCATGGGCCGAGATACGGAGCGCCGCCATCTCCACCCCCAACCTGTTCCAGGTGGTGGCGCCGCTGCGACCCGTCGACGGGCAGGGTCAGTTTCTCAATCTACCGCCCGACCGCGCGCTCAAGATCGGCATCGCCATCGGCATCCTGGCTGTTCTGTTGCTGCTGTGCGGATTTAGCGGTGGCCTGCTGGCCAGCCGGTTCGTCGCCATCACCTTATCACCAGTACCTCCCAATCCGACCATTGGCGCGGGCGCGGTGGCCGAATTGCAGGCGTTCCAGGCGGTGCCCGCGGGCCGCGCGGTGCTGTTAACCTATGACAACGTCAAGGCAACGTCGCTCGCGAAGCGATTACTCGTCAGCAATACATCCCCTGTCAGCGAGATTCATATCCAGTTCCTAGAAGACGGTGACATTGCGCTGAACGTGCGTCTGAGGGCGCTGGGCAACCGCCGCGTCGTGATCGGCTTGGGGGTTTCCACACAGAATGGGCGATTAGTGCTAAGGCCTAAAGCTGTAGCACTCAACGTGCTTGAGTTGGAAGGTTCAACGTTTGGTTGGGTGTACGTTCCAACCTCTCTTGTGAATCCCTTTATCGAGTGGTTACAAAAGCAGCTCGATGCTGCCGGCGTGTGGTTTGAGCGTGTGTCGATCGCTCCCGACCATCTAGAGGTTGTGGTGCGTAAACGCTAGGTGGAAAACCATGTCTGTATCTGAGGTAAAATTATGTACCTGGGTCGGAAACCACATCAGCCAATTGAGGTGTTTGTTTAGGAGAATGACTGGCTTATCAGCCAATATATGCCAAAAAGTAAACTGAAGATTGAGACGCAAACCGGAGCGCAACGCGCGTTTCTTGTGGGAGTGAATCTTACCGGTGAAACATTCCGGCAGCAGCACACGCGGCTGGCGCTCGAAGCGTCAATGCAAGAGTTAGCCTTGTTGTGCGAGACCGCTGGCCTCGACGTGGTTGGCGAAACCACGCAAACCCTGGAGACCCCCAACCCCAACACGTTTATTGGCCAAGGCAAGGTGGAGGAATTGCAGTCGTGGCACACGGCACTGGACTTCAATGTCGTCGTGTTCGACGATGAACTCTCGCCGCGGCATCAACGCGAGCTAGAGGAAGCGTTGGGCGAAAACGTGACCGTGCTCGACCGCACGGCATTGATCCTCGATATTTTTGCACAGCATGCCCGAACGCGCGAAGGCTCCTTGCAGGTGGAGCTGGCGCAGTATCAGTATCGTCTGCCGCGGCTCACGCGGCAATGGACGCACCTCGCACGCCAGGCTGGCGGCGGCACTGGTCGCAGTGGCACCGGTGGCGTCGGATTGCGCG
Source organism: Chloroflexota bacterium (assembly GCA_023488685.1). GTDB lineage: Bacteria > Chloroflexota > Anaerolineae > J036 > Brachytrichaceae > CAIXPS01. Next base: position 41,686 of record JAMDDR010000354.1, read on the forward strand.
GTCCTGGCGAAAAGCAGTTGGAAATCGACCGCTACCGCGTCCGCGAGCGCATGGCTCGACTGCGCGACGACCTGGAGGAAGTGCGCGAACAACGGGCGCAACACCGTGCCAACCGGCGCCGCAACGAGATTCCAGTGGTAGCGATTGTCGGTTACACCAACGCCGGTAAGTCGACGCTGTTGAACGCGCTGACCAATGCCAACGTGCTGGTCGAGAACAAGCTCTTCGCGACACTCGACCCGACGACCCGGCGTGTGCGCCTTCCAGGCGGGCACACGGTCCTGTTTACCGACACGGTCGGTTTCATCCAGAAGCTGCCAACGCAGTTGGTGGCCTCGTTCCGTGCCACGCTCGAAGAGATCACGGAGGCTGACGCATTGCTGCACGTGGTGGACGTCACTCATCCTGATGCAGCGGCTCAGGCACAAACGGTGATTGACACGCTGGCCGAACTGGGTGTCGATAACAAACCGATGGTCATCGCGTTGAACAAGGCCGACAAATTGTCAAAGGACGATCCTTCCTATTCAACCGTCCAACGCCAGTCATCTGACCACAAACCGCGTTTCGGCCCGCGGGGCATCTTGAGCGAGGGAGTGCCTGTCTCGGCTTTGCGTAAGACCGGGATGGACGAGATGCTCAAGGAAGTGGAAGCCATCCTTTACGAGCGCATGGTGCCCATCAGAGTGCGCCTGCCCTATAAAGCCGGCGACCTGATGGCCTTGTTCCGGCGTGAAGGCATGGTGGATGTGGAAGTTCCAGACGAACACGCTGTGGTAATGACCGGCAGAATTCCCGGGCGTCTATTAGATACATTCAACCCTTATGTGGCGGATGTTGCTGGTGTGCGCCGCCAGTGATTGGTGTGCGCCTGTGCGATTAGGACCTGGTGTGCGGCGCGCTTGCAAAAGCGCGTCGCATTGTTTATGGTTTAAGCCGGAAAAGGCGGGGAGAGTGGTATGGGCTGGTCATTTCGCATTGCACAGGTCAAGGGAATCGATATCAAGGTACACGTTACGTTTTTTCTTATCCTGATCCTCGGAGCGGTCCAGTGGGGTGGCATTACCGGCACGCTCGACGGCGCCATATTCGGCGTGGTGCTGATGATTCTGCTGTTCACTTGCGTGACACTGCACGAGTTGGGGCACAGCCTGGTGGCCCTGCGATTTGACATCCCGGTGCGGGAGATCACATTGTTGCCATTGGGTGGGGTAGCCCAGATCACGAAGAACCCTGATAAGCCGTTGCATGAACTGCTGATCGCGATTGCCGGCCCGTTGGTAAACGTGGTCATCGCTGCTATCCTGTTTGTCATTCTCGGCGGTATTGGCGGGGCCAGCGTGTTGAATGGTCGCGGCCTGTTAACCAGCCTGGAGCAGCCCAGCCCGCAAGGGTTACTGGTGTGGCTGCTTGCCGCAAACATCAGCCTGGTCGTGTTTAACCTGATCCCGGCCTTCCCGCTGGACGGTGGGCGTGTTCTACGGGCGCTGCTGGCGATGGCGCTGGGTTACCGGCGAGCGACACGCATTGCCTCGGCGATTGGACAGATCATCGCCTTCGGGTTGGGGATCTTCGGTTTGTTGGAAGGCAACTTCATCCTCATGCTCATTGCCGTGTTCGTGTTCTTCGGCGCGGGGCAGGAGAATGCCATGGCGGAGTCGAAGACGATATTGACCACCCTGCGTGTGGGTGACGCCTATAACCGGAACGCGTTGACCCTGGCGGTCGGCGACCGGGTGAGCAAAGTCGTGGACTTTTTACTGACCAGTTACCAGCCCGACTTTGCCGTCATGCAAGGCAGCAATCTGATCGGCATCATCACACGCAGCGACGTGCTGCAGTCGCTGGCCACCAGCACCGTCGACTTATTCGTCACTGAGGTGATGGAGCGGGATATGCTGAAGGTGGACGCGGAGAAGACGTTGCAGGAGGTGCGTGAACTCATGACACAACAAAGCAAACGCGTCGCCGCGGTTTACAATGGCAATGCATATCTTGGGCTCATCAGTGCTGAAGACATCTCGGAGGCGTTTGCGGTGCTTGCCTTCCAGGCGCGACAGCGCGAAGCCAGGCAGGGACAGCAGACGCAGTCTGGTCAGGTATGAAAACAAAACAACGTCGTCCATTTGCGCGAGCACTCGCGCTTGGATTTATCTTTGGCTTACTCGTCATCGCAGCGGCGTGCACGCAAACAAGTGCATCCCTTACCGGCAGTGCCGGGGTTGTCGCAGCAGGCGCGGCGCTCAATACGGCCAATCAGTCACCCGCGCAGTCAGCCGCATTCCAGTTGCAGTCCGAGCGCGGCATCAACGTGGCTGACAGCACGGATGTAAACCTGCTGAAGGATCTTAAGTTTGACTGGATCATGGTATTTCTGCCGCCAGATTACGCGGTGCCGCCGTTTAAAATCCTGTACCGCGTGCCACTAGGAAACGCGGTCAGCGGGAGGGCGGAGTTTGTGAATGCGTGGGCCGATGATCTCGAACGAACGGCACGCGAGCGGCGTGGATTGATCCAGGCGTATGCGATTGGGAATGAAGTCAATCTGTCGCGGGAGTGGGCAAACGGCCAGCCCGACCCGGTCCTCTATACGCGTCTATTGTCGATTGCGTATGCCCGCATCAAGACCGCCGATCCAACGGCGATTGTGGTGTCGGCCGGGCTGGCGCCGACCGGCGGCGATGGCCCCGGCCACATGGATGACCTGACTTATGCGCGTGCGATGTTCGAGGCGGGTGCGGCGAGTGCGTTTGACGCATATGGTTTGCACCCCTATGGATATGCTTACCCGCCGGAACAGGACCCCAATGACCCTAACGTGAAGGGATTGGCGTTCCGCCGCGCGGAAACGCATCGGGCATTGATGGAGCAATACGGCGTGAGCGATAAACAGATGTGGGCGACCGAGTTCGGCTGGTTGATCAACCCGCAGGAAGAGGGCGTGAGTTGCACGTGGCCCGACCTTGATTGGCATCGTGTGTCGCGCGCGCAGCAGGCCGATTACGTGAAGCGCGCTTTTGACTATGCCAAGGCGAACTGGCCCTGGATGGGGGCGATGTTCCTGTGGAATTATGACTTCAGCCGGTCGCCGCTCTATCCCGATCCGTGCGAACAGATGAAGTGGTACTCGATCATCGAGCCTTCCGGCACACCCCGTCCAGTGGTGGACGCGCTCCGATGAAAATGAACCCAATGAACGTGGTGGACACTGTTGCAACAATCACGCAGCTCATGTACAACCATGCACCGCCCGGTTACATTTGCCCTTTCTGCTTCGTTGCTCAAGGCGTTCAGAACGAGCACGTCTACACGAAGCCAACTGATGGGCGCAGCAATCCACGTCATTGTGAGGGCAGTTGCGGCCGGTAATTGTTACGCATGTGGTCGCGGCCCCCGGCGGGGTCTAGCCGCATCACAAACACGTGCCTGCGTATCTCGGCATGGAACGGTAGGGCACATGATCGTCAGCAAGCTGATGTGTTGACCGTGACGGAATCCGGATCAAGATAAGGACTTGATAACGATGGACCTTCATGACTTCACTGATGTTGCCGAGAACTACGATTTCTATATCCCTGGAATATCCGGCGCGGATGATGACGGCGTGGTCGCCTTTCACACGGAATTAGCACGTGTATACGGAGCGCAGGGTATTCTTGACATTGCCTGTGGCACGGGTGTAACCCTTATCCCCCTCATTCAACAGGGCTACCATGTCACGGGTATCGACATTTCGAGTGCCATGCTCAATGTCCTGCAACGCAAGTTGTCGAGCCTGCCACAGGATATCCAGAATAATGCCCGGCTCATTTGCGCCAGCATGACTGAATATGACGCTGGTCAGCAGTATTCTCTGGCGGTCATTCCACGCAGTGGTTTCATGCATTTGCGCACTCAGCAGGAACAGGAGCGGGCGTTGCGAACCATCTGTCGACATCTCACAGATGGCGGTGTGTTATCGTTCAACACCTTCGATCCCAACTATGCGCTGATCGCCGCTAATCTTAAAGGGACTGCCCCAAAACCTGTATTAAGGTCTGAGTACACCAATGCGCAGGGCATGCAGGAGCGCATCTGGAATGTAGCTGAATACGATCCTGTCCACCAGTGGATCGAGGCAACCTGGATATTTGAGACATTAGATGGTGCAGGAGAGGTGATCGCCCGGCGAGAGCGGCCGTTGTGTATGCGTTGGTCGTTTGAGCCGGAGATTCGCAATCTGTTACGGCTGTGTGGTTTTGAGGTATTGGCAACGTACAGCTCATACCATAAAGAGCCGAGATCGTACAGTGGTTCGATCATTTGGGAGGCTGTGCGTCTTCCTCGTTTAGATCAAAGCTGAACACCTCGTTTGCCAAACCCTTGCCCCTGGCGCTCAGAGACGATAGCCAGTTCGATGATCTCGGGCGTGTCGTCACCCCATCCATGTCCATTCGGTACACCGCGTCACTCATATGCGACAGGCTCCAGCGTAGCGCGCTTTGTGAGGGTTCAGCTAACAACAGGATCGGCACGAGTGTGTCGATTTCGTTCGCAAGCGCTTCACGTATGGTTGCCTGCATGGTCGCGCAGAACTGTACACCTGCTGCGATGGCGAATGAGCATGCAAACGCAGATTGCATTACCCCTAAAGTCGAGCGGTGGATAAAATGATGCATGGACCGTGTTAGGTTCCTGGAGGTTTGGGTATGAATAATCGGGGCGAACTGGGTTGCGCGCTGCTGCTGGTAGTTGGCCTGTTGGCACTACTGGTTGCCGGTGTTGCGTTCGTGTTAACGCAGGCGCCCTGGCTGCTCATAGCGGGACCCTTGGCGCTCATCGCGGCGGTGGTTGGGCTTGTCGTGCTTGTGGATGTGTTCAACGATGATTTGCTGATGACGAGCGATGAGCCAGGTGGTTTTACCGCCTGGCGACTGGCGCAAATCAACCGTCTGCGCGCTGGGTTGAATAAACAACCCATCTGGCAGGTGCCGAAGAATAGGGTGACGTTTGAGGAACGCCAGCTTGTCAAGCAGGCCGTGCGGTTATCCGCGGAGATTGTCAGCGCGCTCAGGAACAGCCAGGCGCTTGTCTCTGAACGAGCGAGCGTAAAACAACAGGCCAACGATGTCCCTGCTAATATGGTGAAAGCACTATGGCGGCTTGATCGGCTGCGGCGTGTATCGCGATCCATCGACATGCGCACGGAAGAAGGGCGCCGTAATCGTGAGGAGATGACCGTCATGGAAAATCAAATACTGGCCGGAATGAAGCATGCGCTCGATACGCTATCCACCCTTCCGGTCAGTCTGATGAAGGTGGAAATGGCACAGGCGGACCGTCCGGCCGAGCGCCTGTTGACCGAATTGAGCGAAACAAACAAGCAATTGCGCGACGTGTCGGCGGCATATGAGGAGGTGCGTGGAACGCAGGTGCATGGAACGGACACATCGGCATGACCTTTACAACCATCACAGCCCTTAGCGGCGCCCTGGTGCGCGCCGAGCGTTTTCTGACCGGACCGCTGGCGACGAACACGCGCCACAACGTCCGTGTCGAATTGGTCTCCTCGATTGTGTATGGACCGTTCTACGCCGCGCTGTTATTTATCCCCGTCGTCCTGCAACGGTTGGGCGCAACGCCGGATATCGTCGCGCTTTACCAATCACAAACCTATCTCGGCTTGTTCCTGGCTGCGTTCAGTGTCATGGTGATTCCGCGCCGGCACGTGGTGCTTTTCCTCGTGATCGTCTGGAGCCTGGGGCGTGGCGTCTTTTTGCTTACTGGTGTCACTACGGATGCCATTGGGTTGCTGGTGTTGGCCACGTTATTCTGGTTCTCCGATGGATTTCCAGGCGCGGCTTACACCGACGTGGTCAGGCGCGCCTATCCAACCGATGTGCGTGGTCGCGCGCTGAGCGTCGTGCGTATCGGCATGGTGATCGCGATGCTGATCTTTACCCCTATCGTCGGTTGGGTGCTGGATACGGCCGGCTATCGTATGGTATTTCCACTGGCAGGTCTCTTTGGCATCGTGTCGGCGTGGCTATATACCCGCATCAGACCGACTGAAGATACTCAAGTATCGACAGATGCCACCGGACGGTCGGTGCGGAATGTGTGGCGTGTGTTGCGCTACGACCGCCGCTATGGGATCTATCTCATGGCGATTGTGTTTTTCGGCCTGGGCGCACTGGTCGGTATCGCGTTTTATCCTTCTGTCATCGTCGATCGCCTGCACCTTTCGTATGCTGAAGTCAGTTGGTTGGGATTCGCCCAATCCTTCTCGTGGATTCTGGGGTTGGTCGTGTGGGGTCGCCTGGTGGATCGGCTGGGCGGTCCATGGACTATGCGTGTTTGCTTCGCGCTTTCCGCGATCATCCCACTGGCTTACCTGTGGGCCGGTGCGGGCTGGATGTTGTTGCCGGCTTATGTCATCGGGGGTTTGACGTCTGGTGGGATTGATCTGGCGTTCATGAATACGTCCATCGAGTTGGCTGATCCGGAACAGTTCTATGAATATGCGGCGCTGCAGCGGACGGTCATCGGCGTGCGCGGGCTCGTTGGCCCATTCCTGGGTGTGTGGTTGTTCAACCTGGGTGCGCCTGTGGCGATCGTGTTCGGGTTGGGAGCCGGATTCAGTATCATTGCAGCATGGTTGGTGAGCCGGCGCGAATTTCGTCAGCGTGCACGGGTGCCAGCACATGCGGGATGAGTGTCGAAGTGAGTGTCGAAGTGAGTGTCGAGGCGAGAGTTGATGTGAATGCGACGTCTGAGACAGATGCAGACGCCGCCCCTGCGGCGCAGGCGCAGGAAGCGCACGAAAATACGGTCTCAGTGAACGAAGCCGTGCAGGCGCGTGGGCGCGCGCGGTTGCCGCAACTTCCTGGCATCGATGGTCTGCGCGCGATCGCCGTCATCGCGGTGTTGTTTTATCACGCCGAACTCGCCTGGATCCCAGGAGGGTTCCTGGGCGTCGAGGTTTTCTTTGTCATCAGCGGGTATCTCATCACAGGACTGCTATTCGCTGAGTGGGAGTCCACCGGGCATCTCCAACTGGGCCGGTTCTGGTTGAGACGTGCCCGCCGGCTATTGCCGGCATTGTTCGTGTTGTTGGCCGGTGTGACCGCGTTCGCTGTTTTGTTCCTTCCGGATGAGGTTGCTACCCTGCGCAGCGATGTGCTCGCTGCTGCAGTCTACGTGAGCAACTGGTATCTTGTGTTTAGCAACAGGCCGTACTTTGAGATCATGGGCCGGCCGCCTTTATTGCAGCATCTGTGGTCGTTAGCGGTCGAGGAGCAGTTCTACCTGCTATGGCCGCTCGTTTTCATCGCCGGCATGCGCCTGTTACGCTCACGCCGTGCCTTTGCGCTGGCGGTATTCGGCGTGGCTGTTCTCTCTGCGCTCTGGATGGCCGCGCTCTATCAGCCTGATGTTGATCCTTCGCGCATTTATTACGGCACAGACACACGTGCGGCTGGATTCTTGATCGGGGGTACCCTGGTGCTGTTGTGGCCGCCTGGGCAGAAGTCTCACCACGCTGGGCGGGTGACCAGGTGGTTGGCGGACCTGTCTGGATTGTGCGCACTGATCGGCTTGTGTGGCTGTTTTGTGCTGCTTATCGAGATAGATCCCTTCCTGTACCAGGGTGGCTTTGCGGTGGTGGCATTGCTTACGGCGGCGGCGATCGCTGCAACCGTCTACCCTACAGCGCGTATCCTGCCGCGGTTACTGGGAGGGCGCTTCATGCGGTGGGTGGGCTTGCGCTCGTATAGCATCTATTTGTGGCACTGGCCGGTGTTCATGGTTACGCGCCCGCACCTGGATGTACCCATCGATGGGTTGCCTCTCCTGGTCTTGCGACTCGTGGTGAGCGCCGTCCTGGCGGATCTGTCATACCGTTGGATTGAGCAGCCCATCCGCCAGGGTGCGTTGGAACGCGCCTGGCGGACACTGCGTGAAGCACAGGGGGCGCGCCGCTGGCGGCTTGGTTTGATATGGGCTACGGTAGTAGCGACTGGTGCAGTGTCCGTGTCCGTCGTTGGCTTTGCCGCTGCCACGGCGCTTCCACCAGCGCCCGCAGCAGATTTGGATTTGGTGGAGGAAGAGCCTGCCAGCGTTGCGGAGGCGACGGTACCGCCCACCGGCAGCGGCACGCACATGAAACCTGCTGCGGTTATCAGCGCTACCGTGAGACAACAATCAACACTGCCGGCTACATTACCAGTTTCCATTACCGCGGCTGCGACGGCACGTGCCCTTGCCACGGCCACCCCAGTGCCGGCGACCTCCGCGGGGCCAACTATAACGGCGTCCGCGCCGGCATCGACCACGCCGGCGGTGACTGCCACGTTGCCATTGTCGCTTCCGCACATGACTGCCGTCGGCGACTCGGTGATGCGTGGCGCGACGCAAGAGTTGAAGCAAATGCTAGGTGACGTCGATGTCGACGCTGTGGTGAGCCGGCAGGCCAGCGCGGCGATTCGCCTGTTGAAGGCGTCGCACGACTCGCATCTATTGGGAGAGATTGTCATCATTCACATTGGCAATAACGGTTACTTTACCGCCAAGCAGTTCGACGAAATGATGCAAACACTCAGCGACGTGCCGTGGGTGTTCTTCGTCAACTTGCGCGTGCCGCGGCGCTGGGAAGGGCCCAATAACACGGTATTGGCGGAGGGCGTCAAACACTATCCAAATGCAGAACTGGTGGATTGGTACAGTGCAAGCGCCAGCAAGCCTGAGCTTTTCACCGCGGATGGTGTGCACCTTCAGCCTGATGGCCGGCACCAGTACTCAGAGTTGATTTCTGCGCAGGTGCAACTGGCGATCAAGTCGAAGGATTAGGGCATTCCGGTAAGCGGTGACCCTGGCAGAGGGCACTGCGCGGGGAGCGCTGCTGGCGGTGAGCCGGCCATTCACGCTGCCGGTGACGGGCAATGACACAACGGTCGTCCAGGTGATCATTCCAAGAAAGTAAGCACAAGGGAGGCAATCGATGACTGCAGCGATAGGGCAACGTCCAAAGCGTTTCATCCAGATCGGCACCGGAGGTTTTGGCCATTACTGGTGCTCCAATGTACTGCCTCGACTCGTGAAACTTGGCAAGGCTGAGCCGGCCGCTGCCGTCGATACCAACCCCGACCATCTCCAGAATGCCATCGACGGCTACGGGATCGCGCGCGACTGTTGCTTTACCGATGCGCGCGAGGCGTTTGATCGGGTGAAAGCGGATTTTGCCATCATCGTGGTGCCGCCCGCGTACCACGAGCGGATGGTCGATCTGGCGCTGGCGCACGATCTGGATATCCTGAGCGAGAAGCCCATCGCGGATAGCATGGAAGCATGTGCCCGCATTTACCACAAGGTCCGCGCAGCCGGCAGGAAGATGGCTGTCACGATGAGTCATCGGTTCGACCAGGACAAGCAGACGCTGGAGCACGCCATCAAGAGCGGCGAATATGGACGGCTCAACTACCTGGTGTGCCGCTTCACCCACAACTGCCGCACGTTTGCCAGTTGGGGTAAGTTCCGGCACGAGATCCCTGACCCGCTGTTGGTCGAAGGCACCGTGCATCACTTCGATTGCCTGCGCGCGTTGTCAGGTGCGGATGCGAAGATGGTGTATGCAGTCACCTGGAATCCGCCGTGGGGTGAATATGCCGGGGATAGCACCGGCCTGGTGACGGTTGAGATGACCAATGGCGTGAAGTGCTTCTACGAAGGCGCCAAGGCCAATGCCGCCACGATGAATGGCTGGACCAACGAGTATTTCCGCGCCGAGTGTGAGCACGGCACCCTGGAGCTGGATCGGCGCTGGTTGCGCGTGCTGCGTGGTGGGCCGTGGGAGCGCCCATTGGGGCAGGATCTGCCGTTGTTGGTGCAGGATGCCTGGATGAATCCGTGGCTGGCCGAGATGTACGTGGATTGGCTGAATGGCCGGCGCGATGACCATCCGACTTGCCTGGAGGACAACATCCAATGCGCCGCGTTGTTGTTCGCCGCCATCGAGAGCGCGCACACGGGCAAGCCGGTTGACGTGCAACAGTACCTGGCGCAACATTTGCGCGGATGACGATTTGGTTGAGATCTATGTGTCGCGTGTGTCTATACGTCTGTATATGACGTAAGGGACGGCCGGTGTGCCGTCCCGACATCGCCTGCATAACGCTGCAGATGTGGATGATGTAGGTGCGCCGCTCCACCGTGTGTCGTGCCGGGCGCGGCGGGCGGATACGCCGGTCCGCCCCTATGTTAATGCATGGCGTACCTGTCTGGCTATGTGGGTGTGAGCACATGCGACGTCTGCCAATAACGTAGGGGCCGGCCTGAGTGCCGGCCCGCTCGCGCCCGTGCCATCTCGCGGGTGTGGGCAAGTCGTTCCACCGCCGTGTGTCGTGCCGGGTGCGGCGGGCGGATACGCCGGTCCGCCACTACGTATAGGGGAGAGATAGTTGCGTCCCTGACGGTCGCTGGTGTGAGGCATACGTCACATGGATGACCGGCGGTGATGACGCGTATGCAGTGCGCCTGCAATGCGGGTTCGTGTTACGAATTTTATGTGTATGTGCAGATATGCTTGGTAACGCGTGATTTGTGAGAGAGAATAGGGATATGACCAAGGTCGATACTGTGTTGGATGGAGGCGTTGATCTGAGATGGGAACGGCTGTAAAGACGCGACGATTGACGGATGGGCAGGTGGAGACGTTCAAGCGCGAGGGGTTCTTGATCGTGACCGAGCCAATCTTCCCCGAGGGCAAGTTTCAGAGGCTAAAGGCACACTTCGAAGAGAAGCTCGAGCGCCTGCCGGCCGAGGTACGCCCGGAGCAGATGGACGTGCCACACTTCACCGATCCTGCCCTGTTCGAGTGGTTGCTGGCCGACGAGGTGCTTGATCTGGTCGAACCGATTCTCGGCCCGGATATCGCATTGTGGTCGAGTCATTTCATCTGCAAACCGCGTGGGAATGGCAAGCGCGTGCCGTGGCATGAGGACTCGGCATATTGGGGCCAGGCACTGGCGCCGATGCAGGTTGTGACGGTGTGGCTGGCCATCGATCCTTCGACGACGGCGAATGGCTGTATGTACGTGGTGCCACGCACGCACGACGATGGCTACTCGGACTACGTGCCAGTGGACAGCAGCCAGAACGTATTCAACCGTGAGATCACGCCATCGAAGATGCGCGACAAATTGGCGGTGCCGTGCGAGCTGCAGCCAAATCAGGCCAGTCTGCACGATGGCAAGTTGATCCATGGCAGCCCGGCCAATACCAGCCACCTTCGGCGCTGTGGCTACACCATGCGCTATATGCCGGCCAGTGCGAAGTTCAACTCGGATCAACTGGGCGCATTGCACCAGGTGTACCTGGCACGCGGCCGCGACAGGGCAGGCAACCAGTACGCAGATCCTTCAAAGGCATATCCTGAGCTCGCGCGTTACCGCGAACTCAGCGGCAAGAAGTTGCACTAGAAAACGCGCCCCCTTTGTAACATTTGCGCCGGTCACGTTGATTTCTGAACCACCAAGAACGCCAAGAGCACCAGAAACGACTATCTTGGTGCTCTTGGCGTCCTTGGTGGTTGTGTAGGCGTTACTTTGCCTTGCGGCGCCGCTGTGGGGTTTCAGCAAGGGTCTTTGGACGATGTTGGGGTGTGGTAGCTGTCGTGGGGGTGCGCGCGCGGGTGAGATAGATGATCGCCCCGGCCCCCACAAATAGCAGCACGCCCAGAATCACGCTGCCCCATGAGAGCTCTGCGACCAACTGGCTACTCTGTGTGCCGGCCAGCATGCCCTGTTTTCGTGCGCCCAGCTCTTCCTGCTGTTGGCGGTTCTGGCTGATGGATTGGCTGAGCCGGGCATCCAGCTCCTGGTGTGTTTTGAGGCTCGCCTTTACCGCTTCATCGACCGACTCCAGGCTTTGTGCGTGCCAATCTCCGGCATGGCTGTTCCAATCTGCGATGACCTCCGCCAACTGGGTGACGGTTCGTTCGTAGGAATCGAACGCTTTGAGCACGTCTGCATGTAGAACCTGATACGCTTCATCGATGAGTTCGATCCCGGCAATGCTTACTTTATCAGCCGAGATACTCTTGGCCGAGTCTCCGAGCCAGTCCAATGATCCGACGGCGAATTCGGCATCAGGGGGTTGCTTTGTCTCGGTCAGCGTCTGCATGATGAGTTGCATGTGCTCAATGTTGGAGTCGTACGACATCCAACCCTTACGGGTGATGTCGTGTATCTGCCCCAACCGGTCCGCATCGACGATAAGCCCATTGATCTGCTCGCTGACGTCGTCCACCCGGCGCAGCTCGTCGCGTGCATTCGATCCCACAACGAGCCCGCCGGCGATCAAAAGCGCTGCAACGGCAAGGGCCGCGATCAGGACGGCGTTGCCGCGCAAGCCCGTGCGGGATAACGCTGGAAACGTGTTGTTACTCGTCTTCGTCATTGGTATCACACCTGCTATCGCACACCTGCATCTGTAACCGCCGTGTTCGACGGAAGCCAGGTTTGAATTTTACGGCACGTCGACGTGCGCACCGTCCCATGGTCAGCAGACATGGTGGTTGAGATGCCCGGTAGGATGGCGCATCGAGGCAGGGCGCAGGTAAGGTGCTGGGGCCACAGAGATTGCGCTCCCTGTGGCCCCGGCTTGTAGCACAGGCGATTTAATCCAACTGTGTCTCGGGGTCGCCGCGCAGCAATGGCAGCGGATTGGGGCGGACCAGGATACCGCCCTGTTCGTAGGACTCCATGGCGGCCCAGGTGTATTCGAGGGCGGCCAGGGCGTCGCGGCCAGATGCGCGCAGTTGCTCAAGCGGAACTTTGTTGCTCACGTCCTCAAGATAGGCGTGGATACGGCGTGGGAACGTCTGGTTAAAATCCGTGATGCCCGAATTGGTCACCACCGGACCGCCAGAGGCGCCCATCGACATGGCCTCGGGCCGGGCGGCATTCGCCGGAACCGGGGCAGGCCAGTAGGTGATCTTCTCGATGCAATTCTCGATGCAGAACGTACCGTGTGTCCCGCCGACTTCGAGGCTCCACCAGCCACCCAGGCCGAAGGTGGAGTCACCGCGCTGGCTGAGCAGATAACCCACGCAGCCATTGACGAACTTCACGTGAATGCTGTTTATCGACAGCATCACATCGTCGCTGCGCTTGCGGAAGCTCGGCCGGTCGATAAACGCCTGCACGTGCGTGATGTCGCCGCAGAAGTAGCGCATATCGGCGAAAGGGTGGGTGAGGAAAGCCTTGACGTGGAAGTAATGTTGGCCCTTGACGCGTGTTGACGTTTGTGGCCCGTAGGTGGCCTCGCCACCGGCGAATCCCATCTTGTGCAGGCAAAAGATTTGCTCACCAATCTGCCCGCTGGTGATGTATTCCTTTGCTTTCTCGGCCGGTGGGGTGAAGTAGTGGTTAAGGTTGCAGCCGAGATAAACCTTCTTCTCGTAGGCCTTTGCCACCATCTCACGCGCCTCGCGCACCTGGTTCGAGATCGGCTTTTCGACCAGCACGTTCTTCCCCGCCTCCATGGCTTGCATGGCCGGTTCGTAGTGCCAACTGCCGTTCTCATAGCCGCCGGTGCAGACGTCGACGATATCCAGGTCTGGTTCTGCGTCAAGCATGTCCTTGAGGCTGTAATAGGCCTTCACGCCATGCTTGGCGGCGGTCTTGTCGGCGCGGTCCTTCACCACGTCGCAGACGGCCACCAGGTTTGACAGGGGATCCTTCATGTGACAGTCTGCGTGAAGATTCCCGATGCCACGCAGACCGACGATGCCAACTTTCAATGCCATTGTGAACCTCCGAAGGCATAGTGTATATCGTTCTGGCGAACAGACATACAATTTGCAAACCGGCTCGAACGACACCCGGTCATCTCAGAATGGCAGCACGGGAGATATCCATGCGTAGATGGAGCAGCACGGAAACGGATGACGGCAGCATTCACTGCCTGGGAAACGGACAATTGTGTGCTTACGGGCAAGGCCCGAACCTCATCCAGGTCTTTGGCCCGCCGTACAGTTCGCCGGCGCTGTTCCAACTCCATATCGATATGGCGGAGCCGGTGGAAGCATACTCTGAGCGGGAGCAGGGCACGGCCATCTGGACGCACCACATCCACGCGGGCGGCCGCATGGTGGGGGAACTGGTTGATTATGTGGACGCTGAGATCCCCTGCCTGGTTCGTCGCGTGCGCGTCACACATCCGTTGCGTCTCGAACTTCGCCTGGAAGAATGCGTTCAGGTGGTTGAGAATGGGCAGCGTGTGCGCGGGTGTGATGGCGGCCTATTGTTGGAAGCGCCGGCGGGCAAGTATCTTTATCATACCTATCCGTTCCCGACTCCGATCTGCCACCAGGTAGCCTGGCGTGGGCCGGTTCGAGTGAACACACAGACGGCTCAGGCCAGGGTCGAGATCGTGTGCGACGCCGGGGAATGCTGGTTGTTCTTTGCGGGTGGGCCGGATTACCGGCGCGCCGTTCTGAATGCTGAAACCGTGCTGGGCACACCGGTCGAACAACTGCTGGCGCGGACGCGTCATTGGTGGCAGGTTTTCACGCACGGCCGGCGCGATTGGACGGCTGAGCTATCGCCTGAGTTGCCACAACGCGATCACCTGTTGCGGACGGCAGATAGTGTGGCGGTGCTCATTCGCGCGCAGCAGTCAAACGAAGGCGCAGTGCTGGCGGGGCACAACTATCACATGGCCTACGTGCGGGACCAGTACGGTGTGTCGCGCGGGCTTCTAGCGTTGGGCCATGTCGAACAGGCGCGACGCATCCTTGAGTTTTACTGGCAGGTGTGGCACAGCCACGGGCGCATCCACAACGCGCAGGCCAGTGGCGTGGATGGCGTTTTTCACGTGCACGAGAACGATGAGGTCGAGATCACCGGCTATCTGATCCGCCAGGCATTTGATTTGCTGCAATGTTCAGGCGATGGCGCGTTCCTGGATCTTATCTTCCCAATGCTGGAATGGGCCTGGGAGGCGCAGAAAAAGCACCTGGTCGCGGGCATGTTGCCGTTCAACGGCGATGAGACTTACGTCGCCGGGGGGATTTTGCCGCGCCACACGCTGAACGACGGATCGGCGGAGGCCACCCTGCTGTTTGTCGAAGGGGGTAACGCGCTGGTGGATTGGGCTGAGCGACGGCAGCGCTGGTCGCCGGCTGTCGTGGCCGATCAACGCGCAATCTTGCAGGCAGTCAAAACGCAGTACCGGACGAACTTTTGGCGCGACGGGCAGCTCATCACCAATAACCCGGCTCGGGCTGTCCAGGCGACGCTCCCGCGGTTTCGCCACGGGGTATGCGAGCGTTGCCAGGTCGAGGGGCGCTTCCATGGCATCGTGTGGACGGAGTGTAACGAGCATGGGCGCTACCTGTGCCCGGCGTGCCTTGTCAAGGATGCCTTCCCCGCGGCTGTGCCGGAGTGTTACATTCTGCAATCGGTCAGCCTGACGCCTTTCTATTTCCACTCAGGGCTGTTGGCGCGCGAAGAACTCGCGCCGCTCGTGAACACGATGGCGCGCCGCTACGTCGAGACCGGCAGATTACCCTCGCGGCCGGACGATGACGCCAGTATTGCCGTTGGCTACGACTATGGGATGATGCTGTACGCCTTGACCGAATTGCAGTCGCCGCTGGCCGGTGTTTTCTACCAGCAAGCATTGTCACTGGTGGATGAGACCGGCGCGTGGGTGGAGTATTACGCGCAACACCGACCGATGGGCACGCGCTGCCGGCCCTGGGAGAGCGCCATCAACCTGGAAGCCGCGCTGCTGTGGGCAACGCAACGGCGTTAACAGCGGAGGGCATTCTGCTTTCGCTGGTAATATTTCTGTCGCACACCAAGGATTTCTATTCGGAATAGAAGGAGCACGCCAAATGGGAATTGAACAAAACCGCGACCGTGTGGTGGCACGTATTCGCCAGTCTTTCAAGCAAAGTGGCATTGACCTGGCGGCGCTGACAGCAAGCCAGGAGGATCGTCTGGTCAACACGATCGCCGATAACATGCTGTTGGAATTCGACAGCATGCTGGACGAGGTGGTCCCAAAACAAGGTGAGACACAGAAGGCCGTGTCCGGTGACGACGACACGCAGGACCGGCACGAAGAGCAGGTATTGTGGGAAGGACGCCCGTTGTTGTCCATCAGCGAGCGCTATGTCCTCACCAGTGACCGGATCCGCTTGTTTAGAGGATTGTTGTCAAGGCAAGTGGAGAATGTCGAGCTGGTGCGCCTGCAGGACGTGGATTACCACCAGGGCGTGACCGAGCGCCTGCTCAACATCGGCGATATCCAGTTGCACAGCGCCGATGCCTCGGACCCGGTGGTGGTGCTGAGCAATGTCAAGGACCCGGAGACGGTGAATGCCCTCATCCGCCGCGCCTGGCTGGATGCGCGCAAACGGTATGGGGTCGTGTTCCGCGAAGAAATGTAGGGCAAATGCGCACAACCGGGGCAGCACTCGCTTGAGGCTGCCCCGGTTGTGGATCGCGCCCGATCAGCGGGCGATTGGGATCGTCAGACCGATGTGGTTTGGCCCTTGGAGAGTTGCAGTAACTGGTCCATGATCTTACGATTATGAGCATGGGAGCGCTGCAGTGCAACGAGTAGGAACAACGCAAGCAGACCCAGGATGAGAGCGCTAAACGTATTATTGAACGAAAAGTTGCCATTCCCGGTGCCATCGCCGACTGCGTACACACTGGGACCCCTGGAGCTTGCCCACTCGCTGTTGCTTTTGTTCGAACGGTCGTTGGGTGTGGTCATTTGTGATCTCCTTTATCTCCTTGTTGTAGATTACCGATTACATGATTGTCTTTCGGACCTCTCACATCATCATTGCCCATCATTTTCAGATGATAGTTGTTCTGGCATGTAACTCCGGCCGTGTTCAGGATGCCGGGCTGGACAGGCCGGATGTCGCTGGCGGTGGTTCCTTAAAACGGACGTGCGGTTGCCCTATGAGTGTTATTTCACAATCTTGACAAAAGGTTGAGCACACCCTATCATAACGTTTGCTCAGGTTAGCCCCCCATATCAACAACGTTACTGCCATCGCACAACGTTGATCCACGTCGCAAACTCACATCTTTCGGTTCGCTGACACGTGATCGCAATGGACGACGATCGTGTAATCGTGTCATTGGGGCCAGGTAAGCAGGGCGATAGGCGCATGACGGAGGTGGAGAATGGCGACCCAGGCGATAAGCACATCGTTGGCGCCTCAGAAGCGCACGAGCCTGAAGGTCTACTTTTGGCGCGTGGCGAACAACTACGTGTTGCGGCGCGTCATCAAGGCCCTCGCCACTATTTTTGTCGTCATCACTGTCACGTTCTTTATCATTCGCCTCATGCCCAGCAACCCGGTCGATATTTTCATTCAAGAGCAGATGGCGCTCTACAACTCGTCATACCAGGAGGCGCGTGACCGGGCTGCCGCACTGTTTGCAATTGACCTCACTGCACCCGTCACACAGCAATACCTCGACTACATGGGTAACCTGCTGCGTGGCGACTTGGGTAAGTCGTATCGCTCGCAGGGCGCGGGTGTAGCCGACATCATCAAACAATTCCTGCCATGGACGCTGTTCAGCGTGGGCACGGCGCTGTTCATCAGCTTTACGCTGGGCGTGGCGCTAGGCATGGTGATGGCTTATCGTCGTGAGACGCCGTTGGACTACGTGCTATCCACGTTCGCCTCGCTCGTCAGTTCCATTCCCAACTACCTGATTGCCATCATCATCATCGTCACCTTTGGCTCGCAACTCAGGATATTGAATATCGCACAGATGCGGGGGTCTATTTCACCGGGCGTGCAGCCGGGCTTCACGCTCAAGTTCATCGGCGATGTTTTGTATCACGCGGCCCTGCCCATCTTCGTGTATGTGCTCACGACCATCGGAAGCTGGATGCTGGCAATGAAAAGCAGCACGGTCGCCACCCTGGAAGAAGACTATGTTACTGTGGCGAGGGCGCGCGGGTTGAAGGATAGCCGCATCATGACCTCATACGTGGGGCGGAATGCTGCGTTGCCGCTGTTCACACAACTCGCCATCAGCATCGGTTTCGTGGTGGGTGGATCGGTGCTGATCGAGACGATTTTTGTGTATCAAGGCATCGGCCAGCAATTGCTCAAGGCCATCAACCAGCGAGACTACCCGGTGATGCAGGGCATTTTCCTCATCATCACCGTTGCGGTGGTGTTCGCCAATTTGCTGGCCGATCTGCTGTATGGCCGGCTGGACCCGCGAATTCGCGTCGGCAGTGAGGAGACGAAATGATGCAGGCACAGGCTTTCTACGCGCGACAGCCATCATTCTTACAATCGCTCTCACAAACGCTGAAACTGCTGGCACGCAACAAAGTCGGTTTCGCCGGTTTCCTGGGTGTGCTGTTCTTCGTCTTCTTTGCCTTGGTGCTGCCGATCTTTGTCCCCATCGATAATCAAACGCGCATGGACAAAATTTACGCGCCGGCATCATGGGATCACTTGCTCGGCACCGACTTTCAGGGGCGTGACGTGTTCTCACAGCTTGTGCACGGTGGCCGCGAAGTGCTGGTGATTGCATTTGTGACTGGCGCCATCACCACGTTCCTGGCCGTGGTGTTTGGCTCGCTCAGCGCGGTGCTCGGCGGTTGGGTGGACTCGTTCATCATGTCCCTGGCGGACTTGTGGTTAGCCATTCCACAGTTCCCTGTGCTCGCCGTGTTGGCGAGCCTGGTCAAGCTGAACAATGTGATCCTTCTGGCGTTATTGTTGTCGCTCCTGTCGTGGCCTACGCTCACGCGCGCCATTCGCTCGCAGGTGCTCTCGTTGCGGCAGCGCGACTATGTGGAAGCAGCGCGTTCGCTTGGCCTGAGCACCAGGCACATTATCTTCAACGAGATCATGCCCAACATGATGAGCTACATCGCCATCAGTCTGATCTTCGCAATGACGGCGGCTGTCTACGCGCAAGCCGGCCTGGCATTCCTGGGGCTGATCTCGTTTTCGGACAACAACAGTTGGGGCGTCACCATTCAACTCGCGTGGACGAAGGGAGCTATTTTCTTTCGTGATAGTTTCCTCTACATCATGGCTCCCGTGTTGGCGATTGCGTTGTTCCAGTTGTCACTGGTGTCATTCACACGATCGTTGGAGGAGGTGTTCAACCCGCGCTTGCGGACTGGCGTTTGAGATTGGGTTTCTGAGCGAGCGTGCTTCATGACAAAGACGGTTCTGGAAGTCAAAAATCTGTGGGTGGAATACCCGGCCCGGCGCGGCGTGGTGCAGGCTGTGCGTGGCGTGAGCTTTGATCTGTGCCAGGGCGAAACGCTTGCGTTCATTGGCGAGAGTGGTTCGGGCAAGACCACGCTGGGTCTGGCGCTGGTGCGCCTGTTGCCGAAGTCCGCACGCGTGCGTCAGGGCAACATCCTTTTCTACCAGAACGGCCGTGTACAGGACGTGCTCGCTCTTAGCCAGGAAGACCTGCGACAGTTCCGCTGGCGCGATTGCGCCATGGTGTTCCAGGGCGCGCAAAATTCCTTCAACCCGGTGCTGCGTGTCGAGTCGCAGTTCTACGATACTGCCCGCGCCCACGGCATGACCGGCACGGCACATGTGAAGCAACGCGCCATCGATCTGTTGCGCATGGTGCAGCTTGATCCGAATCGTGTGTTCCGCTCCTTCCCGCACGAGCTGAGTGGAGGGATGCGCCAACGCGTGCTCATCGCGCTCGGTCTGCTGCTCCAGCCGCAGGTGATCATCCTTGACGAGCCGACGACCGCGCTCGATATTCTGACTCAGCGCTCCATCATTGAGGTATTGCGCAAGTTGAAGAAGGAGTTGGATTTCTCGCTCATCTTCATCTCGCATGATCTCTCGCTGGCGGCCGAATTGGCCGACCGGGTGGCAACGGTATACGCCGGCACTATTGTCGAAATCGGCGGCGTCTATGATATCTTTGAGCGCGCGCGCCATCCGTATACACAAGCCCTCACGCACTCTGTGCCGACGGTCACCGGCGATCTGCGGGATTTAACTTCGATTCCTGGCTCACCGCCGGATTTGATCGTTCTGCCGCCGGGATGTGCGTTTCATCCCCGCTGTCCCTTTGCCACACAGCGCTGCAAAGAGCAGGAACCGCCGTTGGAGCCGGTGGGCGAGGGGCAGTTTGCGGCGTGTTGGAATTGGCGGGAAGCGATGAATAAAACGTGAAAAAGGATGGCTATGCCGGATAAAAGGCAACCCGTCGTCGAGCTCGTTCATCTCAGCCGCACTTTCGAGCAGCGGGGTATGCTGGTCAAGGCGGTGGATGACGTAACGCTGGCAGTCAACGAGGGCGAGGTGGTATGCCTCGTGGGTGAAAGCGGTTGCGGCAAGACCACGACGGGCAAGATGATTGCCGGCTTGATCCGGCCGAGTGGCGGTGAAATACGCTACAACGGCCAGGACATCTGGCGTATGGATGCAGCGCAGTTCCGAAAGTATCGAATGGCGGTCCAGCTCATCCACCAGGACCCCTATGCCTCGCTCAACCCGGCGCACTCCGTTTTCCGCATTCTCAGCGCGCCACTGCTGGAGCACAAAATCGCGAGCAATCCACAGGCGGCGCGCGACCGTGTGCGCGAATTACTCATGATGGTGGATCTCACACCACCCGACGATTTCCTGGACAAGTATCCGCACCAGTTGAGCGGTGGGCAGCGCCAGCGTGTTTCGGTTGCCCGCGCGCTCACCGTTGTGCCCTCGGTCATTGTGGCCGATGAAGCCGTCTCGATGGTGGATGTATCCATCCGCGTGAGCCTGCTAAACACGTTGCGCAAGCTGAAGGAACGCCTGGGCGTAACCTATGTGTTCATCACACACGATCTGGCGGTGGCCAAACATTTCGCCTGGGAAGGACGTGTGGCTGTGATGTACCTGGGTCGCATGGTGGAGGTGGCGCACACGCCACAACTCGTCAATCACCCGCAGCATCCCTACACCCAGGCGTTGCTCTCTGCCATTCCCGAGCCTGACCCGCGCATTACACGCACGAAGGAGCGCGTGCAATTGCGCAGCCTGGATGTGCCAAGTCTGCTCAATCTGCCGCCGGGCTGCTCGTTTCACCCGCGCTGCCCGCGCTTCGAGGCGGGCCTGTGCGATGTGATGGTGCCCGAGCTTATGGAGGTTGGCACCGCAACGCGTGTGGCGTGTCACGTGGTAACGAGGGAGGCTGCGCACGCGTTGCGCGATGGTCATACTACGTCGCTGCCGCCAGCGGCGCCATAACTATCGGCAGACCCGGACCCGCAGGTGACGCTGAACCGCGGGTTCCGCCGTAACCTGCGCCGTAGCTCGCTGGAGTAGTGATTGGAGCGGCGTGATCGAGATGAAGAGCGATCCATTTCATATTGCGTTGAGCTTTGCCATGTTTCTGGTTGTTGCGTCAGTAGTGATGTTGCTGGTGCAAGAGCCAGGTACATCAGGATTCGTGTTGTCGGCGCTGAGCCTGGCCGTTGGTTTGACGTTCATGGGAGTCGTGGCGTGGGTGATTCGACGCCTATCCAAGTAGCACGTGAAAATCCGCTTCGCAGGCCGGGAATCAGAACAATTCCGGAGGTGATGCGTAAGGAATAAATGGACAGGTGAATAATGGGTCATGCGTTGTACTCAACGCCGGAGCGTTGTACTCAACGCCAGTAACGGCTAGTGCTACGTTGGCGGAAACGCCATTCGCTTAAGATGACTATTCCCTATTCTTGAGTGAGGAGAGACATGAGTAACGGCATCCGAAAAACGATCAGCCGTCGACAATTCCTGAAGGCTTCGGCATTTGCGGGCACAAGCGCTGCGCTGGCTGCCTGCACAGGCGTGCCCGCCGTGCCCAGCCCCAGCACTCCCGCGCCGGCGCAACCCACTCAACCCGAACCAACCACGCCCCCAGCAGAAGCGACCCAGGTCGAACCGACCATGGCTCCTACGACCGCAGCCGTGGCGAAGACTGGTGAGTTTCACGGCGCGTTCCCATACCAGGTGCCACCCACTGGGCATTGGAACTCATTCGCGCCGGATGGTATCCCCAATGGCATCTCGATCTACTGGGATCTGTTGGAAGAGCCATTGGCGCGCTACAAGTGGGCCAGCGGGGAATACGTGCCCCATATGGCGACCCAATGGAGCTTCGAGGGTGGTGACAAGTTCGTGGTCACTCTGCGTGATGCGACGTGGAGCGACGGTAACGCATTCACATCCAAGGATGTGGTTGCGACCTTCAACGTTGGCCGCCTGTTCAACTGGACGGTGTTTAACTACGTGGACGGTGTATCGGCCACAGACGATAAGACGGTCGAGTTCCACATGAGCAAGCCGTCTACGCTGGTGCAACGGCTGGTGCTGGTGGAGCACATCCGCTCTGCGGCGACGTATGGCGCCATTTCAGACAAAGTGGACGGGCTACTGAAGGATGGCAAGACGAAGGATAGCGATGAGTGGAAAGCAGTGCTGAAGGAGGCGACGGAGTTTCGCCCGACAGCGTTGGTGGTCTCCGGCCCCTTCAACATTGACCCGGCCAGCATCACCGACGCCTCGCTCTCGATGAACCCGGTGCCCACGGCCTGGAACGCGGATATGGTGAACTTTGGCACGATACTGCTCTACAATGGCGAGACGCCGACGGTAACGCCGCTGGTGCTCTCCGGCGACATTGACTATGCCACACATGGTTTCCCACCGGCAACGGAGAAGCAGTACGTTGACCAGGGTATCCGCATCATTCGTGCACCTACCTACAGCGGCCCATCCATTTACTTCAACCACGACATATACCCGCTGGGGTTGAAGGAAGTGCGCCAGGCCATTGCCTACTCGGTCAAGCGCGATGACAACGGCACCGTGTCGCTCGGGCAATCCGGTGTGGCGCACAAGTACATGATTGGCATCAGCGACAACCTGGTGCCCAACTGGATTGACCAGGACGCGTTGGCCAAGTTCAACACCTACGACTATGACCTGAAGAAGGCCGAGGACCTGCTCACCGGTATCGGTTTCAAGAAGGGCGACGACGGCGTGTGGATGGACGACAAGGGCAAGGCGCTGGAGTTCGAGCTGTCGGTGCCAGCCGAGTTCGCGGACTGGTCTGCCGCTGCGGAGAACCTGGCTCAGCAGTTGAACGCAGCGGGCTTCAAGATCACCGTGCGTGGCGTGCAATTCCAGCAAGCCGATAAGGACCGCCTGGCAGGCGATTTCACCCTGGCCATTGGTGGCTGGGGCGCCGGCAATCCACACCCCACCTTCTCGTATCAGACGCCATTGTTCGTGTACAACTACGTTCAGTCCACCACGGGCAAGGGCATGAACTTCCCGATGAAGCAGAAGGTGGGTGACCAGGAAGTCGACTTGCAACAGTTGGTCACGGATTCGGCGCTTGGCTTGGACGAATCCACGCAGAAAGCGGCTGTCACTACGGTGGCTACGGCGTTCAACGAACTGTTGCCCATCGTCCCGCTATGGGAGCGCTACGGCAATAACCCAGTGCTGGATAAGCGCGTGACGGGTTATCCGCCAGATGACGACCCCATCTACAAGAACGCGGTCTATGGCGACAACTTCGTCGTGATGATGATTCAGGATGGCACGTTGAAGCCGGTGGCTTAATATGCAACACCGCATATAAGCACCTTTCGATCCATCTGTTTATCCAGGGTGGACGCTGCGGATCGACGCAGCGTCCACCCTGGTTTCCCGCCCTGTCGCGGTTTGTCCAGCCGCGTCAAAGAAGAGCAAGCCATCTCCTCTACTACAATAGATGCCAAGGCAGGCTGACGTTCATACTACGTACACGATACGCCCAGTATTCATGAGCTTTGGCCGGTGAGCGTGTTGTTGTGAGGGGAACTGTGCGGGGGTTGGTTTCCGCACCCGAGGGGGGGCATCTTATGGGCTTGAGCCATGCATCTCATGGTTGGCGCCGATGGATCGGTGCTGAACTTACTGCGGCGTTCGCGATCAGACTGGCACTCGTTTTGCCGCTGGCAGTGGCTATGCCGGCTGGAGGAGGGCGCCTGAGTGTAACGCAGCATGCTGGTCAAACGACTCAAGCGGGTACCGTCGCGTCGCAGGCCGCTGAGCGCCTGAACGTCCTGTTGCTCGGGATCGACCAGCGTCCGGGCCAGAATCCGGATAGGACGCGCACGGATACGATGATCGTCATGACATTCGATCCGGAAACGCACACGGCGGGCATGCTGAGCATCCCGCGCGATCTGTACGTGTCGCTGCCCGGCCGTGGACGGGGTCGCATCAATACGGCTCACGTGTACGGCGGCCCCGCGTATGCCATGCGCACGGTGGCTGGCAACTTCGACTTACCGATTCAGCACTACGTGCGCGTGAACTTCAACGCGTTGACGACGCTGGTGGACCTGGTCGGGGGCATCGATGTGGAGGTGGACCAGGACATCGACGACCAGACGTACCCGGACAACACCAACGGCTATGACCCATTTGTCATCAGCGCGGGCCGGCATCATATGGATGGTGCAACGGTGCTGAAGTATGCGCGCACGCGCCATGGCTCCAGCGATTTTTACCGCATGCGCCGGCAGCAGCAGATCATCATCGCGTTGCGCGATCGCGTGTTGAGCACGGATGTCCTCACGACGCTGTTGCAAAACGCGCCGCAGATCCTGGATACGTTGAAGGATTCCATCTCGACCGATTTGAGCCTGCCCGAGATCATCCAGTTGATCCTGTTCGCCAAGGATTTGCCTGAGGAGAAAGTCAACCGGGTTGTGGTAGGCGAAACAGCGGTGCGCCGATGGACCACTCGGCAGGGCGCACAGGTGTTAGTTCCCATCCCTGGACGGCTACACGAGTTGGCAGCACAACTCTACACGCTTCCAATGGTGGCGAAGGCAGGCGTGGACGGCCATGGCGGGCCTCCTTAGGATGGTAGTATCGCCTACCCGGCGCCCGGCGTAGTTGCCCGCCACCGTGACCACGCGGTGGCGGGCATCCAATGGGTCCCTCGTCAATCAGTTGGCGCAACACCTGCGTCAGCTTGCTCAGGTGATAGAGATTCTGGGCGGTAGACTGCCGTACTCATGTCGCCGACAAAGTCCGGCAAATTGGTGTGGCCCAGCATTTGCCGGGCAGCGTGCGCCTCACCCGTGTGAAACCAGTAGTGATAGATATTCCGCATCAGCAACGTGCCAACGCTCTCCTGCATTGCCTGACCTTTCCATTCGAAGTGCGTCTGCAGAATCACGGGCGTGAATGTCGTGAGTGTGTCGAGGTAGCGGTCGGCGGCGTTGGTGACGGTGCGCCAGGCCGACCACATCTCGGCCAGCGGCGGCGTGCTGGCGGGCTTGCCGTAACCGACGAGGTCATGTAAGCCCGGAACCACGACCTGGCCCTGTGCAAACAGTACCCAAAATGCCTGTTCCTGGCTCGCCAAGTGCCCGACGAACCAACTGATGCAGTTCATGGGTGTGAGGCGGCGAACTGCATCTGCTTCACTCACGCCTTCGAGACAACGGACAAATTCGCTGCGCGCGAAGTGCAGTTGTGCGACGAGTGGATGAATCGCCATGATGCGCTCCTTCGTGACACTACAGGCTGACGCTGACTTCGCGCCCGGCCTGCTGGCTGCGATAGATGCCGTCCAGGATGGTCTGCACGTATAGCGACTCTTCCGGCGGCACCGGCGAGGGCAACCCTGCCGCAACGGCGCGCGCAAACTCGACGCATTCGAGTGCGTGTGGCTCCATGGTGTCCTGGGTGAGTTGCAGTGTGCTGTTGCTGAACTGGCGCACGGCGTAGTTGGTGTGCATGAACTCGGCCTTGGGCCATTCGCAGCCGCCCTCGGTGCCGTAGAGCCAGATCTTGGCATCCTCGCCTGATGTGCTGTGATGCAACAGCCAGCTCACTTCCAGGATCAGCGTCGCGCCGGTGTCGAAGCGCACAAAAGCTGCTGCAAAGTCTTCGACATCCATGTCTGCCGGCACGGATGCGCGCCCCCAGCTTGAGAATGCCCCTGCGTGATGCGCCAGCGCCGCACGCGTGACACCGCTCACCGCCACGGGCTTGGGATGGCCCATCAACCACAGCGTGAGGTCCAGGATGTGAACGCCGATGTCGATGGTCGGGCCACCGCCGCTGTTGCGTCTGTAGATGAATGTGGGTCGCACGGGCAGGAAGCCGCGCCGTAGCATCCAACTGCGCGCGTGGTAGACCTCGCCCAGCGCACCGGTCTTGATAACATCTCTCATCGCGCGCGACACGCCGCTGAAGCGGAAGTGTTGTGCGGTCATCAACAGTCTGCCGGATCGATCGCGCGCGGCGATCATCTTGCGGATATCGTCCGGGGTGGGGGCCAGCGGCTTCTCGCAAATGACGTGCTTGCCTGCGAGGAGCGCGGCGACGGCCTGCTCGGTGTGATACATGTTGGGCGAGCAGATGTCGATGATGTCGATATCGGGGTCGTTGATCAGGTCGGCCGGGTCGGTACACAACTGGGTGACGCCGTATTTGTCACGCCAGGTGGGGAATGTGGCGGGGTTGATGTCGCTGCCGGCGATCAGTTCTGCGTCGGGTGAGGCTAGTGGTTCGTTCGCAAAGTCTTTTAACATAGTCACAGCAGATTAACAATCCTATACTCCTCACACTTCTTCACGAACGAGGGTAACTGTGTATGAGGAG
>JAMDDR010000528.1 GCA_023488685.1 Chloroflexota bacterium
GAGATATTCCTCCTCACTCCACTGGCCTTGTGGCGGGAAGAGCAACGCAACATCCCAGGCTGGCTCAGGCTGGTCTACCAATTCGGTTGTGGGTCTATGCGTACTCATGGCCTCATCCCTCATCCCAATCATACTTCAGCGCCCAGAATGAACTTCTCAATCGCCACCGCGGCGCCGTCCTCGCCAATGGGCGGCGCGATCCAGTCGGCCACCGCCTTGGAGGCTGTACTGCCGTTGCCCATCGCCACACCCAGGCCGGCCCATTCGATCATGGTGGTGTCGTTATCCTGGTCGCCAATCGCCATCACGCGCTCGCGCGGGATATCGAGATCCGCCGCCAACCGTGCCAGGCCGGCCCCTTTCTGCGCGTTCAACGGGTTCACCTCCACAAACAGCGCGTGCGATTGCACCACCGTCGCGCGGTCACCCGCCAGCCGGGTCAGCTCGCGCAACGCGATTTCCGCATCTTGCGGAGGGATGATGTACAGCACCTTCTCCGGCTCACGGCCATCCAGCGCCGCGCACAGGTCGGCGTGCACCGCCAGGTTCGTGCCCAGCAACGCCGCATAGAAGTCCTGGCTATAGCGAATGGCCGAGACATACAGCGCCGGGTTCGCGTATACCACGACCTGCCAGGCAGGGAAATGCTGTTCCAATCGCGTCAGCGCACAACCGAGATCGTGCGGCAACGTCAGCCTGTACAGCATCATCTCCGTGGCGAAGTCATAGATTTCGCCCCCTTGCATCGCGACGACCGGCGCATTCACACCCACCGCCTCCACGAACGGGCGCGTCACAGCCACCGGGCGACCCGTGGCAATCGTCACGCGCACGCCGGTGTTGACAGCCGCCTGCAGCGCTGCCTGCACACGTGGTGAGATCTTGAACGTGTCGTCCAGGATCGTGCCATCCAGATCGAGCGCCAACAGGTCGATTTTCGATTTGGGATTTTGGATTTTGGATTTGCGATTGTTGGACAAGCTCATCGTTGACATCCATGCTCTACAACCTTCAAACATTCTAACGTTGGAACGTTACAACTTGCGCACATACAGCACCCGATCCAGCTTTGCCAGGTCCTGCTTCAGTTCAACCTGCCAGCCCGGCAGCGCCGATCGAGCCGCCTGTAGCGCCGCCGCCCCCTGTGACGCGCCGATCTCAAAAACGGCCATACCACCTGGTATAAGGTGCGTGTCCAGTTGTGCCAGCAGGCGGCGCACCAGCGCCAGGCCATCGGCACCGCCGTCGAGCGCCACACGCGGCTCGTGTGTTTGGATCTCTGGTGGCAGCACCTCGATCTCCTCGGCCGTCACGTAGGGCAGATTGGCGGTGATCACCCGGGTGCGCAACGCCAGGGACTCCAATAAATCACTCTGTATCAAACGGATACGCTCGCTCACGCCGCAGCGCTGCGCGTTGGCGGCAGCCACCGCCAGCGCGTCGTGCGAGATATCCGTCGCGACGACCCGCGCACCTGGCGCATGCGCGCCGATCGCGATGGCAACCGCCCCACTCCCCGTGCCCACGTCGATGACATCCACCTCTTCAAGAGGCTCCGGCCCTTGCCCTGGCTGGGCAGGCATAGCAGTGGCGCCACCCCCCCCTTCCCCCCCTTTGGTAAGGGGGGGAACAATGCCGCGCTCGTAGGGAGCGGTGTCAGCCTCTTTACTCCCCCCCTTGGTAAGGGGGGGTTGGGGGGGGTGACGCCTTAAGTGGGCCAGCGCCAGCTCCACCAACATTTCCGTCTCAGGGCGCGGGATCAGCACACGCGCATCGACCAGCAGATCAATGCCAAAGAACTCACGGTGGCCCAGGATGTAGGCCAGCGGTTCGCGCGCAATGACCCGTGCGATCAACTGTTCCAGGTCAGCCACGGCCTGTGCATCCGGCGTCACGTCGTCGTGCGCCATCAGCCACTCACGCGGGCGGCCCAGCACCTGGGACAACAACACCCGCGCAGTCGAGGCGGGGCTGTCCACCTGGGCACGATTGAATCGTGCCGTCGTGCCGGTGAGGAGTTGCCGGATCGTCTGGCGAGGGCGCGTGCTGGTCGTCGAAGTCACAGGGCGTCATCTACCTCGTAAGGCGCGGGTCGATGGACCGCCACCTCAGGTTGCCGGGGGATCAAAGGCCGCTGGCTTCCAGCCGCTCAGCCTGTTCGCGCGCGCCAAGCTCGTCGATGAACTCGTCCAGGTCGCCATTCAACACAGACTCCAGCCGGTACAGCGATATCTCAAGCCGGTGGTCGGTGACGCGGTTTTGCGGGAAGTTGTATGTGCGGATCTTCTCACTGCGCTCGCCGCTGCCCACCTGGTCGCGCCGCTGTTCGGTGATGGCCGCATCCACCTTGCTCTGCTCCATCGCATACAGGCGCGCGCGCAGGATGCTCAGGGCGCGCAGGCGGTTCTGCAACTGGCTACGCTCGTCCTGGCACTGCACCACGATCCCGGTCGGGATGTGGCGGATACGCACGGCGGTTGCGTTCTTCTGCACGTTCTGGCCGCCTGCACCTTGCGACTTATATACCTCGGTCTCGATATCCCCCGGCGGGATGTTGATCTCGACCTCGTCGACCTGTGGCAGCACAGCCACAGTAGCTGTGCTGGTATGGATGCGACCACTGGCCTCGGTCGAGGGCACACGCTGCACGCGATGCACGCCGCTCTCATACTTCAGGCGCGAGTAAGCGCCCTTGCCACGCACTGCAAAGATCACTTCCTTATACCCGCCGATGCCGGTCTCGTTCTCGTCCATCACCTCCACCTTCCAGTGGTGTTCCTCGGCGTAGCGCACATACATGCGGAACAGATCGGCGGCAAACAAACCGGCCTCGTCACCGCCAGCACCGGCGCGAATCTCGACGATCACGTCACGGTCGTCCTTCGGGTCCTTGGGCAACAGCAGCGCTTTGAGCTGCCGATCCAGCTCATCGATCTTGTGCCGCAATGGATCGATCTCGGCGCGCGCCATCTCGGTCAGCTCGGGGTCATCACCCTCAGCCAGCGCCTCCGCCTCCGCCAAATCCTTCCTGGCCTTCCGCCATTCACGATACGCGGACACTATCGGCTGCATTTCATTTTGTTGGCGCGCCAAATCGGCGTAACGGGCATAATCGCCAGCCACCTCTGGCTGCGCCATTTGTGCGGTCAATTCGTTATACCGCGTTTCAATCGATGCTAATTTTTCTTCCATGGATTCACATCAATGAGCTTAGTGCTTCGCCACGTACAGCGTATAGAGCTTCAAATCCTTGCCGCCCAACTTGTATTTGTAATCCTCGTTGCCCTGCAAGAAATCGAACGCGTGGCGTTTGTCCCGGATCGCCTGCTCGATCAAGCGGCCCAGCAGCACCTGTCCGGGGCTCAGGTGCGCGAACTTCAGCGGATCGAGACCCGAGTTATACACCAGCACCATATCATCGTACACAAAATTCATATAGGTCGCGGCACGCTCACCCCTGACTTCCAGGAAGGCCAGTTGCAACCAGCCCGCGTCGAACATCGAACGGGCAATGGCATGAAAGAAGCTCGCCATGCGCGGTGTCATAAAAACAGCCTTGCTCGGCATGGATGCTGTCATGAGCTGCAGGAAATCGTCCATGTCCGCATCGACCGCGCCGGCGTCCTGGGTATACGTGACGGCCACCTCGCTGCCCGCGCGGCGCAGCTTGCGCTGCAGTTCGCGGCGCTCCTTGCCTTCCAGTGTTGCCAGGTACACCTCGAACGTATCCGGCAGTGCAATGATGGGCGAGACGTCCTCAAAGTGTGTTTCCGTCTGCCAATCACACGCCTGCGCCTGCTCCACCCACATGCTCAGCGTGGGTGAGTATTCTGGGACGTTGCACAAAGCCATGTGATGCCAGACCGGGCAGACATCGCTGCCCAGGTAATCCGCCAGCGCCTGGTAGCACGCGCGCTCGTGCCCGCGGGCGAAGATGAAATCCAGGTAGTCGGATACCTCTTTGCAGCCGACGAAGGCCACCTCAGGGTCGACCGCATCACCAGCGGAGAAGAACATGGGCGCAATACCAACCAATGTGCCACTCTCGTCGCGCATGGTCAGCACACGCAGCTCGCCATCGCCCAGGGCCTGCCACCAGGTCTTCTGCCACTCACGCGTCAGGAAGAGCACATTCGTGGCGGAACGCCGTAGCAACTCGTTCCATTCACCGGCTAATGTCTCGAAAACGTCGAGTGTCGTGTAGATGTCGATTTTCACAGTGGGTCCATTTACAATTCACAAAATTTGCAGTGCCATGGTTAGCACGTAAAACGTAACGAGTAAAACGTAATGCGTAGAATTCATGTTTACGTTTTACGTCTTACGCTTCACACA
>JAMDDR010000045.1 GCA_023488685.1 Chloroflexota bacterium
CGAGCGCGATCTGCGCATGATGAAGGTCAAGCAAAAGATCTCTGGCTGCTTTCGCAGTCTCCAGGGGGCGGCGCACTTCTGCCGGATTCGTGGTTATCTCTCGACCCTGCGCAAGCAAGGTCTCCCGGTATTGCACGCCTTGCGCTCTCTCTTCGAGGGGTCGATTGTGATGCCGGCTCTGTGTTAATCCGCCTGAGCAGTTACCATTCGTTAATGCTTCCGTTTATATTGCTATTGATGGCACGAGTATATCTTGACGCATGTTGCCTTAATCGACCTTTTGATGACCAACGGCAAGCCCGAATCAGGCTTGAGTCTGAGGCAGTTATCGCCGGTCGACGTCATACGCAATGCAATTGGGCGTGCGCGTGGTTAATCCTGTGATATGGTTGAGCGAGGTGAGTGATGATTGATGCGTCTGAATTAACTCTTGAACAGGTCCGCGAGATTGGTTTGCGATCCTTGCTTAAAGATTTAGGTCCTGTGGGATTGATACGCTTTCTGCAACAATTCGAAACCGGCTATGGTGACTATACCCGTGAGCGTTACACGTGGCTTGGAGAACCATCTGTAGAAGCATTGGCGCAGAACATTGATGCGCAACGCGCTGCCAAATCAGATCAATAGATTGGAATTCACGCTTAGCTCCTCTCGCACGGCATACTACCTGTGCTCTACCAGGCATTGGTCGAGCTTGTAATCCCCGTCCTTCAGCCACTCTTCCAGCTTGTAGTAGCCAAAGATCGCACCTTGGATGCTTTGCCGAGTTACTGTCCCTGCTTGACCAAAGTACAAGTTGCCGCATGCCGCCGGATAGTCAGGAGGGTGTACGGCAAACGCCATTTGATGCACAAATACTTCGTAAGTGTATGGATGTCGTCCAGGTTGAACTGCAGGTCTGCCGCCATGAACTCGCGCAGGTTCAGCACCAGGTCGTTTTCGACCAGGTAGGGGGTAACACCATCGATGTTCAGGATCAAGTCCGGTGGTTTCCCTGCCTTCACCAAGTCCGGCAGCTCCTCGGCTGGCATTTTGGTAAACGCGTGGGCTGTGATCTTGAGCTTGATCTCGGGGTGTTTGCGTGCAAAGCCCTGGGCCAACGTGTTGACGACGGAGTCGACAGAGCCAAGAAAACCGTAGATACGCAACTCATCCTCGGACGAGCTGGCAGTGGGTGGCACTGCGGTCAGGATTGACGTCGGTGTCACTACCGGCCCCGGCGAGACGCATGCCGTCAGCAGAGCTAAAGCGAAGACAGTGAAGCCTGCCGCGCTTGCTTGAATCCCGTGCTGAATTGATCTCGCTAATACCAATAGCATGGCATGCCTCCTCTGCTCCCATCAACCAACACTCGCGCCACCATTCAGTATTGTATGGCTGACCGCTGCGGTACAGGTCACACAAAACAGAACCCCGACTTTTTCAAAAAGTCGGGGTTCTTGCCAATCGCCAATCCAAAATCCCAAATCGAAAATCGAAATCAGGTGGCCTGGAAATCGCTGAACTCGTTGATGGCCTCGATCTCCGCCACACGATCCTTCGGGATGATGCGGCGGAACGACAGTGACGCCTCTTCCCAGTTCTTCAGCAGGTCGCGCGCGCGCGGGCTGTTGGTCAGTTCATAATGCCGGCGCAGCAGCGACTTGACCAGTTTCTTCATGCCCGGATTGGTCAGCCGGTCCACGTCCACCAGTTCGGTGTTGCAGTGGTTGACGAACGTGCCGTCGGGATCGTATACAAACGCCATGCCACCGGTCATGCCGGCAGCGAAGTTGTGGCCGGTGGCGCCCAGCACCACGACCACACCGCCAGTCATATATTCCAGCGCGTTGTCGCCTACGCCTTCCACCACGCCGCAGGCGCCCGAGTTGCGCACGGCGAAGCGCTCGCCTGCGCGGCCGGCGGCGAACAGCGCGCCGCCGGTGGCGCCGTACAGGGTGGTGTTGCCCAAGATGTGGTTGTCGCTCCACTCGTACGTCGTTTCGGCGAAGGGGCGGATCGAAATCTCGCCGCCGCGCATGCCCTTGCCCACGTAGTCGTTGGCCGCGCCGACCAGGTGCAGGCGCATGCCATTGGTCGTGAACGCGCCGAAGCTCTGACCGGCATAACCGCGGAAGTTCACCTCGATCGTTCCGGGTGGCAGGCCATCATCCATGTGCCTCTTGGTGATCTCGCCGGACAGCCGCGCGCCGATGCTGCGATCCTGGTTGCGAATGCTGTAGTGCAACTGCACTTTCCAGCCCTCGTCGATGGCGGGGCGTGCGTCGCGCACCATCTGCTCGTTCAATGCGTTGCGGGGGGGCTGTGGCGCGTTATCCACCTGGTGCGTGGGCAATCCGTTCGGCGCCGGGGCGAGCAGGCTGGTCAGGTCGATGGTCGACGCAGGGCGAGGCGCGAAGGAAGTGTTTCCCTCGTTCCTCGGGGTGCTTCCCTCGTCCCTTGGGCCGCTTCCCTCGTTCCCCGTGTGCCGCTTGTCGCATCGTTGCGCCAGCAACTCGCTGTGTCCAATCACCTCTTCCAGGCTGCGATAGCCCATGTGCGCCAGGTGCTCGCGTACGTCCTGTGCCACGAACAACAGATAGGCCATGACGTGCTCCGGCTTGCCCTCGAACTTCTTGCGCAGTTCCGGTTTCTGCGTGGCCACGCCGGTGGGACAGGTATTGAGATGGCACACACGCGCCATGATGCAGCCCTCGGCGATCAGCGTGGTCGTGCCGAATGAGAACTCGTCCGCGCCGAGCAGCGCCGCCACCAGCACATCCTTGCCGGTGCGGATGCCGCCGTCGGTGCGCACGCGAATGCGCCCGCGCAGGTTATTCTGCAGTAGCGTCTGCTGGGTCTCAGCCAGACCCAGTTCCCACGGCAAACCAGCATTCTTGATCGAACTGAGCGGGCTGGCGCCGGTGCCACCGCTATGGCCGCTGATCTGGACAATATCGGCCAGCCCCTTGGCGACGCCGGCCGCGATCGTGCCCACGCCCGCCTGTGAGACCAGCTTGACCGACACCTTTGCATCGGGGTTGATCTGTTTCAGATCGTAGATCAATTGCGACAGGTCCTCGATCGAGTAGATATCGTGGTGCGGCGGTGGCGAGATCAGCGCGACGCCGGGCACGGTGTGGCGCACCTTGGCGATGGCCTCAGTGACTTTGTGGCCGGGAATCTGGCCGCCCTCGCCGGGCTTGCTGCCCTGGGCCATTTTGATCTGCAGTTCCGATGCACTCATCAGATAAACCGGTGTGACGCCGAAACGCCCGCTGGCAACCTGCTTGATGCCGCTGTTGCGCTCGTCGGAAAGCCGCTCCCGCTCTTCGCCACCCTCTCCGCTGTTGCTCAACCCACCCAGGCGTGTCATGGCCACCGCCAGCGTCTGGTGTGCCTCTTGTGAAAGTGCGCCAAACGACATGGCGGCCGTGGAGAAACGTCTCACGATGCTCTCCAACGGCTCGACCTCATCTACCGGGATTGGCTCGCGGTCGCTCTTAATCTCCAACAAGTCGCGCGGTTCGACAGGCTGCTCCGGCGTGTAATAGGGCCTGGCAAAATCCTCTTTGTAAATGCGGTAGCCCTCCTGAAAATGACCATTGACCCGGTAGGTTTGGACCTTGGTGCGGGCTACGCCGGTCGCCAACTCGCTCTCGCCGGTGTACTCGATGATGCCCTCAATGCGCACTGCCTTTTGCAGGGCATGCACGGCGCGCTGGGAATAGCCATGTGGCTCGCCGCCGGCGCGCTCCTTATAGAACCCAGGGTGGTCCAGCTTGATTGCCGATTTTGGATTGCTGGTTGCCGGCTGTGCCTCTTCATTCGATGTCTGGCCCTCTTCCTTGCCCCCATAAGCATTGTGGTGCCAGCGCAACACGATTTGTGCCAGTTCGCCGTAACAGATGCCGCTGATGCGCGACGGCGTGCCGGTGAAGCACTCGTCGATCAAATCCTGGTGTAGTCCGACCGCTTCGAAGATTTGCGCGCCGCAGTAACCATCCACGGTCGAGATGCCCATCTTCGACATGATCTTCAGCAGCCCTTTCTCGGCAGCCTTGATGTAGTGTTTGACCACGGTGTTCTCATCCACGCTCTTGTCGCGGATGCGCCCGCGTTGCACGGCCTCGCGCGCCGTATCCAACGCCAGGTAGGGGTTTACGGCACTCGCGCCGTAGCCGATCAGCACGGCGAAGTGGTGCACCTCACGTGCCTCGCCGCTTTCCACGACCAGGCTGGCGTTCATGCGCAGTTTCTGGCGGATCAGATGGTGGTGCACCGCGCCCACCGCAAGTGCCGCCGGGATGATGGCGCGCTGGGGCTGGCCGATA
>JAMDDR010000199.1 GCA_023488685.1 Chloroflexota bacterium
CTGACGCGCGTTTACTAGCAACTCCGACTTCACGTAGGCGGGTTGCAGCCTACGATCTGAACTGAGGGCCGTTTTATGGGATTGGCTCCACCTCGCGGTTTGGCAACCCATTGTGGCGACCCATTGTAGCGTGTGTGTAGCCCCAGACATAAAGGCCATGCTGACTTGACATCATCCCCGCCTTCCTCCGGCTTGCGGCCGGCAGTCCCGCCAGACACGTATAACTGGCAACGAGGGTTGCGCTCGTTAGGGTACTTAAACCAACATCTCACGACACGAGCTGACGACAGCCATGCAACACCTGTTCGGGCTCCCTTGCGGGTCGGTCCGCTTTCGCCTCCCTACCACCCGAATGTCAAGCCTGGGTAAGGTTCTTCGTGTAGCATCGAATTAAACCACACGCTCCGCTGCTTGTGCGGGTCCCCGTCAATTCCTTTGAGTTTTAAGCTTGCGCTCGTACTTCCCAGGCGGGATGCTTAACGCGTTAGCTTCGGCACGCGCAGGGTTAGATCTGCTCACACCTAGCATCCATCGTTTACAGCTAGGACTACCGGGGTTTCTAATCCCGTTTGCTCCCCTAGCTTTCGCTTCTCAGTGTCAGGCTTGCCCCAGGCAGCCGCCTTCGCCACGGGTGTTCCTCCTGATATCTACGCATTTCACTGCTACACCAGGAATTCCACTGCCCTCTGACAGCCTCTAGCCGCGCAGTATTGAACGACCTCTCCCGGTTAAGCCGGGAGATTTCACGTCCAACTTACACCGCCACCTACAAGCTCTTTACGCCCAATGAATCCGGATAACGCTCGCCACCTACGTTTTACCGCGGCTGCTGGCACGTAGTTAGCCGTGGCTGATTCAAGGGATACCGTCCTTGCTCGTCTCCCTTAAAAGGAGTTTACGACCCGAAGGCCTTCATCCTCCACGCGGCGTTGCTGCATCGGGCTTGCGCCCATTGTGCAATATTCCTCCCTGCTGCCACCCGTAGGCGTCTGGACCGTGTTTCAGTTCCAGTGTGGGGGATCGTCCTCTCAGACCCCCTACCCGTCGTTGCCTTGGTAGGCCACTACCCTACCAACTAGCTGATGGGGCGCAGGACCCTCTCATCACGCGCTTGCGCACTCTCCTCGTGACACCGAAGCCACGAGCCTTTTGGGTATTAGCCTCGCTTTCGCGAGGTTGTTCCCTGCGATGAGGCAGGTCTCCTACGTGTTACTCACCCTTCCGCCACTCTTCCATCTTGCGACAGATTCGTTCGACTTACATGGGTTAGGCACGCCGCCAGCGTTCATCCTGAGCCAGGATCAAACTCTCCGTAAAGTGTGGGTCTCTTGCGAGACTTCGTTCCTTACTGGAATCGGGACTCACTTCCTTGAGTGAGTCCGCTGGACCCGAATTCTGCGGAATCTGTTCGATTCCGCGGCGGACCTTGCGGTCCGCGGTCAATGATCGATCATGTTTGAACATGAGTTGAACCATTCACCAGAGTCTCTTTACCACTCTTTAGTTGTTAACGTGCGAGCCGCTTCTGTCCATTCGCGCGATCGCTGTGCTGGGGCAGAAGCTTGTGGATGATACTCTCACCCGCTCTTCTTGTCAAGACCCTTTTGGCTTACTTTGCTCACTTCGCCCACTTGCCGCCGCACCGGTTAGCCGGGCGATCCCGGCGACCGTGAGCGACGATGCTGCGGCAGGCATGCCCCCTTGCGGGCGCACCCTTGCGCAGTCAGTCCACACGATGCTGGAAGGGGAAGCGCGGTCTTGACGCAGCAGAGCTGCACGGTCAAGCTGTTAGGCTGTTAATGCGAGGTGATCGGCCTGCCGAGCAGACGAGCGGGCCGGATGGTATGCCGCCCGCGGCGCTTGTCAAGCCCTTTTTGTCAAGCTGTCAAACCCTTTCAGGCTCCTGAGCGACCCTTGCTTCAGCCTGGCCCGCCCGGTGGGGCGGTCCGGCTTACTCACCCTCACACCCCCCACCGAGTCGTGGGGCTGTTGCCGGGTGTCTCGTCGCGCAGGGCGTATTCTAGGCATTCCCACCCGCCTGTCAAGGCCTATTCCAGACATTTGGGCTGTCATTTAGCATTTTTTTAGGTGCATTTTGGGACTTTTTGAGTCTAAAAACGTAATATCCTCAAAGGAGAAGAAGAGAGGGGGAACAGCCACCCACGGACACACGTTTATGGGTTACATACTGGTTTGCGCCAATGACAGCAGTTGCAGAAGGCTTTTTGTTGATAACTTAGTGTTACGAGGATACCTAACCGTTGGCACTGCCAGTGTTGACGAAGCTCGGAAACTGTTACAACGCGAGACCCCGCAACTGATACTCGTTTGCTGTGTTCGTGTCGGACAGGAAGCCCCTGTTAAGGCCTTCCGTATGATTTCCAGTCTCGATAGTGTTCCCCTTATCATGGTTTGCCCGGATACACCCGACCACGAACCGATGGAGACATGGGGCATTAACGCTTATCTGCCCTATCCACTGGATTTGCGCAAGCTCGTTCCCATCCTACAGCCCTGGTTGAACGGCAAACCAGATTTTGTATCTCCCTTCTTGCCATCTCAGCACGTCGAGTTTGACGCCACGGCTTGATCCACAGTTGATGGCCGAAGGCGCCGCCAATCTGCTCCCCCTGCCCTACTCAAAGTAGGCAAATCAACGATAGTTGTTGCACTCTTGCACTCTCCCTGGATCGCGCTAAAATCACCAACAACATCCGCTGGCATCGCCATCCCCGCGCAAAGTGGCTGGGCAATCGTTCTATCAAAGGTCTAATACAGCTCAAATAAGTCGATAACCTGGCAGCCTATAATTGTCCTAAACCTGAAAAAGGTCTGTTCCTTCCGCGGAAGAGGGCTTCTTCACACTGAGGGGCCTTTGGCTTAAGAGCCTCCACGGTGCGAAAGTCGAGCGACTCGCAGTCGAGCATCTCGCTCACACGAATGGATTTCTCTGCGGCAGGTTATCGTCGAAGCACAGCGCATAGAGTAAGGGTTGTACTGGAGAAAATAACTCATGATGAGATTTGACCGATTCACCGAGCGTGCTCAGGACGCTGCAGCGCGCGCGTACGAGATCCTGCAACGGTATAGCCACAACCAGGTGGATACCGAACATATCCTGTTGGCGCTGCTCGAACAGCCTGAGGGTGTTGTGCCGGCCATTCTGGAGAAGCTCGGGATCAATGTCGAGTTGATGGCGACCAAGATTGATGACATTCTCAAGGCCTCACCGCGTGTGAATATCTACGGCGGTGGTGGTGCAACAAACCAGGTTTTCATCACTCCCCGTGTCAAGCGGGTGCTGGACCTGGCAAACGAAGAAGCAAATCGTCTGAAAGACGAATACATAAGTACCGAGCACATCTTCCTGGCTATTGCCAGTGAGCGCAACACGCCGGCCGCGCGGCTCCTTGCCGAGCTGAACATCACGAAAGAGCGCGTCTACGACGCCGTTAAAGAGATTCGTGGCGGCCAGCGCGTAACCGACCCGCAGGCGGAAACGAAATATCGCACGCTGGAGAAGTATTCGCGCGACTTGACGCACGCGGCCAAGGAAGGCAAGCTCGACCCGGTGGTCGGGCGCGATCAGGAGATTCTGCGCGTGATCCAGGTGCTCTCTCGCCGCACCAAGAATAACCCTGTGTTAATCGGCGAGGCAGGTGTTGGCAAGACGGCCATCGTCGAGGGACTGGCGCAGAAGATCACAGCCGGCGATGTGCCGGAAATCTTGCTGGGCAAACGCGTACTCTCACTCGACCTGGCCGGCATGGTGGCTGGTTCACGCTTCCGTGGTGACTTTGAAGAGCGCTTGAAGGCGTGCATGGACGAGGTCATGCGCAGCGAGGGCGAGATCATCCTGTTCATCGACGAACTGCACAACGTCGTGGGCGCAGGTGCGGGCGCCGGCGCGATGGACGCCAGCAACATGCTGAAGCCGGCGCTTTCGCGCGGTGAGCTGCAATGTGTGGGCGCGACCACGCTCGACGAATACCGCAAGCACATTGAGAAGGATAGCGCGCTGGAGCGCCGTTTCGCGCCCGTGTTCGTGGACGAGCCATCGATCGACGAAACCATCGAGATGCTGCGCGGTCTGCGCGACAAGTACGAGGCGCACCACAAGGTGCACATCTCCGATGACGCCGTTGTGGCGGCAGCCAAGCTGTCGGCGCGCTATGTCACGGACCGGCGCCTGCCCGATAAGGCCATCGACCTGATCGACGAGGCAGCCGCGAAACTGCGCGTGGCACTCTACACGCTGCCCCCGGATCTAAAGGCCAAGAAATCCGAATTGGACAAGATGCGGGCACAAGAGGAAAGCGCTGCCGCCAGCCAGGATTACCAGAAGGCAGCCGAATACAAGACACACCGCTTGCGCCTGCAGACGGAATTCGAGGAGCAGCGGGACAAGTGGCAGCACGAGAAGAACCTCGACGAAGTGGTGGACGAGGACGATATCGCCGGCGTGATCGCCCAATGGACCGGCATCCCGGTGACACAGATGATGGAAGCGGAAAGCGAGAAACTGCTGCATATGGAGCAGCGTTTGCACGAGCGCATCATCGGTCAGGAGGAAGCCATCGCGGCGGTCAGCGATGCCATCCGGCGCGCGCGCAGTGGCCTGAAGGATCCGAACCGGCCCATTGGCTCGTTCATCTTCCTGGGGTCGTCCGGCGTAGGCAAGACGGAGTTGGCCAAGGCGCTGGCCTGGTTCATGTTCGACGACGAGAATGCCATGGTGCGTATCGACATGAGCGAGTATCACGAGGGCCACACCGTGAGTCGCCTGTTCGGCGCACCGCCGGGATACGTCGGCTACGAAGAGGGCGGCCAGTTGACCGAAGCCGTGCGGCGGCGCCCCTACCAGGTGGTGCTGTTCGACGAGATCGAGAAGGCTCACCCGGATGTGTGGAACGCGTTACTGCAAATCCTGGACGACGGTCGCCTGACAGATGGTCAGGGGCGTGTGGTGTACTTCAACAACACCGTCCTGATCATGACCAGTAACCTGGGCACTGAATTTGTGCGCAAGGGCGGTACGCTGGGCCTGATCAAACCGTCGGTTGAAGGCGATCTAAGCGCTGTGGCCGATCATAAGAAGATCGAGGACGCACTGAAGCGCACGTTCCGGCCCGAGTTTCTGAACCGCGTCGATGAAATCATCGTGTTCTCAACGCTATCGGTTGAGGACGTGGAGCGCATCGTGGACCTGCAGTTGCGCGAGATCCGCGAGCGCCTGACGGAGCAGGGACTGACGATCGAGCTGAGCGACAGCGCCCGCAAGTGGCTGGCGCGGCAGGGGTATGACCCGCAGTTCGGCGCGCGGCCATTGCGCCGGGCCATGCAGAAATACGTCGAAGGTCCATTGAGCGTGCAATTGCTGCAAGGCAAATTCAAGGCCGGCGACTGTGTGGTCGTGGGCACCAGACCAGAAGGGAATGGCCTGGAGTTCGTCAAGGGCGAATGCAGCTCTCCCGAGCAGACACTTGCGCCCGAGGCGATCAAGACCGAGCAGACGGTGGATGCATAATCACAGCAACACTGCAATAAACGAGGCGGAGACTGATCAGTCTCCGCCTCGTCGTTTTTCAGCCCTGGATTCAGCCAGTTCTCATTTCTTCATTGGGATACGGGCACACGTGGCGGGATCGGCTGCAGAATCTTGCGTCGCGCAGGCGTCAGGCGCGCCAACAATTCGTCCGAGTAGCGATAGCCATGGCGCGTATTACCCCACGACACACCATACCGGTAGATCACCGCGCGGCGCTCGCCTGGGTTGGTGCGCGAGCTGGCTCCGTGCGAGAGCGCGTCCACGAACAACAGCACGTCCCCTGCCCTCATATGCACTTCCAACGCACCTTCTACATGATCCATCTGCTTGTCGTAATAGTCCGGGTCGTTGAACACGGGATGAGACACATTGGACTTGTGACTGCCCGGGATGATCATGGTGCCACCGTCGCCTGGTCCGATATCGGTGAGCGCCAGAAGCATATTCACCTGGCCGCAGCGAAACTTGCCATTGACATAGCGGAATTGGTTGCGCACGGTTCCATAGTGACCGCCCGAGTGTATCGGGAAGTAGCCCCCAGAACGGCGAATCGAGGCAAAGCACTCGTCGATATAGAGGCCTGCCACATACGAGTCCTCCTCTCCACAATAGTGCCGCAAATAGGGAATATAGGATGAATAATCGATCAGCCGCTCGAATGGTTCGCCCGCCTCGACGATATTCTGTAATTCCACACCGGCATGGCCGTTATTGTCGAAGCGCTGCACGTTGCCGTGCCAGCCCAGGTAAGGCAGCTCAGGGAACTCATCGAGTGCTTTATTCAGTGCGGCGACGAGCTCGGGATCGACTGTATTCTTGAGGATCAGAAAACCACGTAGATCGAACAAATAATCATCCAGCTCGGGAATCATGTTACCCCTCCACAATCAACTCAGCCATCTCCATCCAAATAACACCAGCATTGTAGCGATAAAACCAGGGATAAAATCAGCGCGGCAATTCATCATGCTGTCAAGAATAAAATCATCCCTTTCCGTGCTCAGCCCTGATGCCGCCCGCCTGAATGTATCGACGGCGCTGGCCTCCTTCCCCATTGGTTTCCTATCCATCGTCCTGCCGATCTACCTCAACAAGATCGGGCTGGACTCAGCCGTGATCGGGCAACTGTACACCGTGAGTGCAGTGACCAGCGCCGTGCTGCTGATCGCGTTTGGTTTATTGGCAGACCGCTACGGGCGCAAACCCTTCGTGATCGCCGGCACACTGCTGCCGCTCGTGTCATATGTCGTCTTTCTGACCAGTACGGATACGTGGTTGCTGATGCTGGCAGCAGGGGTCGGCGGTGTAGGGTTGGCGAACGGCTTGAGTGGCGCGTTGGCAGGCTCCTCGTTTAACGCGTTGCTGGCCGAGAAAACCAGCGATGCCAACCGCACGACCGTCTTCAGCATCGCCAGCGCCGCCTGGACGCTCGCGCTCATGGCAGGCTCGCTCATCGGCGGCATGCCCGAATGGTTGCAACAGTCGTTCGGCCTGGGGGTGATCGAGTCCTATCGCCCGTTGTTCTGGATTGCCATCATCGTCACCGTGCTGGGCGGCGTGGTCCTGTTCCCCATCCAGGAGCAGCATGCGCGATCAGCGGATCACCAGCGCCTTGCAGATTTGATTCCCCGCCGCTCGGCCCTCACCATTACCAAACTCTCGGTCGTCATGGGGTTGATTGGTCTTGGCCTGGGGTTCAGTGTGCAACTGCTGCCACTCTGGTTTTATCTGAAGTTTGGAGCCAGCGGTGACGTGCTCGGCCCATGGTACGCCGCCAGCGAGGCGCTCTCCACCCTGGCCCTCTACCTGGTACCTCGTATGGCCCGGAAGTTCGGCACGATCAATACCATACTGGTCACACAAGGAACATCGGCGCTGCTGTTGGGCGCCATGGTCATCGCACCCAGCGCCTCGATAGGTGCTGCGTTTTACCTTCTGCGCAACATACTCATGAACATGGCATGGCCAGCCCAACAGTCTTACATCATGGGGGTGGTCGATCGCGGTGAACGCGCTACAGCCAATAGCATCACCTCTGCCGCGTGGGGGCTGTGTAACGCAGTCAGTCCTGCCATCAGTGGACTGTGGCTCAGCCAGGAATTGCTTTCGTTACCATTGCTGGCCGGCGCGGGCAGTTACCTGTTATCCGTCGTCCTGTTCTTCGGCCTGTTCCGGCGCATGCGCCCACCCGAGGAACACTTGCCAGAGGAGCACTCGCCAGAGGGACACCCACACGCAGTCCTCACGCCAGATGCGGATCTGTTCTCAAAATCCGCCTGATCCACCTGTCAATTTCATGGGCTGGAATGATGCGCGGCTATGATAAAACCGACGGGTGGCGACCGATGGGTGGCGCCACCCGTCGGTCGCCACCCGTCAGGTTTTTCAGTTACGGCGACCCACGAGCGGGGGATGCTCAGTGGGTCCAAACCCGACATTGGTCTTAAAGTTCAGCGTCACCTGGTCAGCCGTGAAACGGCTGGTGATGGTCAGGCAGAACGGCGTCTCATAAAAGTACAGCTTCATCGTATACGTATCCTCTGCCGTCCAGGCACTACTCGCCGCAACCGGCTGGGGCTCATCGCCGTTCAAGGTGGTCACCCCCTTCAACCACGTGCCGCTGCCACATGCGACCCGATGCTCACCGCGCTGATCCCGTATCGTAAAGGTGCACCCCTGGTCACTCAAGTCCAGTGACGCCGTTTCAACCTTCTGCTCATTGGCGTCCAGGTTGAATATCTTCCCCGACACCTTTTCAGCCAGCGCAGACGAGTGCTGCCCCTTCTGTACCGGCAGCGCCATGCCGGACAGCTTACGGCTCAATGCCGCGCACGCATCACTGTCCTCCGGCAACGCAACCGGTCCCATCGCCGGCAACAGATATTCCCAGGCGAGATCCAGCACGGCCTGCATGTTACCCACACCGCTGGTGATGGCGAGCACCGCATCCTGGGCAGGCATCACGATGCAGAACTGTCCGAAGGCGCCATCACCACGGTAAGCGCCATATCGGCAGCGCCAGAACTGATATCCGTAGCCCTGCCTCCATTCAATGTTCTCATTGGTATTCGCCACTTGGCGGCTGGTGGCTTCCTCCACCCACGTTTCTGGTATGAGTTGCACACCGCGCCACATGCCTTTCTGCAGATAGAGCTGGCCGAACCTGGCGATATCCTCAGTCTTGACGCTGAGCCCGTAACCGCCCGTGTTGATCCCACGGGGGCAGGTTTCCCAGGTTGGGTTTTCGATGCCCAGGAGCTGGAAAAGGCGTGGCTGCAAATAATCCAGCAACTTGACGCCACTAAGCTTCTGCACGATGGCGGACAGCATGTAAGTAGCGCCGGTGTTGTAGAGGAAGTGCGTCCCCGGCACGTACTCCACCGGCCGGGCTAGAAAAGCCTTCACCCAGTTCCCATCCGGTGCCTCATGCATAAACCCCGTCGTATCCTCCGCATGCCCCGTGGACATCGATAGGAGGTGGCGCACCCGCATGTCCGCCAGGTTCTGGCTCACCTGGGCCGGGGTATCCTCGGGGAAGAAGGACAACACCGCATCGTCCACCGTCAAGCGACCTTCAGCCACAGCAAAGCCAATGGCGGTCGAGGTGAAACTCTTACTCAGCGAGAAAAGCATGTGAGGATATTCAGGTGCGTACGGGTACCACCATCCTTCTGCCACGACCTGCCCATGGCGCAACAGCATGAAGCTATGCAAGGCGTCAATATTCTTCTCCGCCGTATCCACGAATGCACTGATGGCGGACGACGAGATTCCCTGTGCTTCCGGGACACCGCGGCACAGTTGACTTTTGTCTGTTGTCACGAGAATGCCTCCTGCGACTATTGCATGTGATGAAGCGATATGCTTGTCAATACTACCCTCATTCACAGAAAGCCTATAATCCGCCCAACACATCTACGGAGGGTAAGTCCATGAAGATC
This sequence comes from Chloroflexota bacterium, assembly GCA_023488685.1. Lineage (GTDB taxonomy): Bacteria > Chloroflexota > Anaerolineae > J036 > Brachytrichaceae > CAIXPS01. Next base: position 9,490 of record JAMDDR010000199.1, read on the forward strand.
ACCGATCTCAAGTGCGCAGTGATTGGCGGAAGCCCTATGGTGCGCGTCACCACCGATGAGGGCATCAGTGGACTGGGACAGGCTGAGTCTCCCAAGCACTATCTCAAACCACACGTCCTCTTTTACAAGCCCTATATCCTGGGCGAAGACCCGACCAACGTCGAGCGGGTGATGCTCAAGATACGACGGCTGGGAGGGTTCAAGCCGTGGGGCAGTGCAGTGAGTGCGATCGAGATGGCCCTATGGGACATTGCCGGTAAGGCCAGCGGCCTGCCGGTATACAAGCTGCTGGGTGGCAAGGTGCGCGACCAGGTGCGCGCCTATAACGGCGGCGTGCGTTTCGAGATGAGGGGTGCCACACCGCAGGACTATGCCGAAGACATGTCCAAAATGAAAGCCTCCAAGGAGGGCTTCAGCATCATCAAGTCAAGCATCGGCTTTCACAGCCAGATGCCGGCGCGGGTACCCAACTTCTCTTACGCCGAGTTGCGGCCTGGCGCCCCCCACCCCTACCGCGGGCTTTTGACAGAGCGCGGACTCAAGCACGTCATTGCGTGCATTGAAGCCATGAAGTCGGTGTTGGGCGACGAAGTCGGGCTGGCGTTGGACTGTGGCCCCGGTTGGATGGTGCCGGACGCCATCCGGTTGGCCAAAGCAGTCGAACCGCTTAACGTGATGTGGTTGGAGGACCTGATCACCGGCGACTACACACCCTATACGTTGGCCGATGTCTACCGGGAAGTGACACGCAGCACCACGACGCCAATCCACACTGGCGAGCAAATTTACCTGCGACAAAACTTCAAGGAGCTGATTGAGAAGCACGCCGTCAACATCATTGGCCCCGACCCGGCTGACGTCGGCGGCATTGCAGAGTTGAAGTGGGTGGCAGAATACGCAGACTTGCACGGCATCCTGATCGCCCCGCACGGCATCTTCGATGGCCTGATCGGCCTGGCGGCGCTGGTGCAGGTATGTGCGACGCTGCCGCAGAACTTTATCGCCTTCGAATGCCCGGCGCCCAAACCCGCGTGGTGGTACGACATCGTCGAAGGGTTGCCTGAAACCATCGTAAAGAACGGCCTGATCGACGTGTGGGACCGGCCTGGTCTGGGTGTGGATATCAACGCAGAGAAGGCCAGGCCCTATTTAGCCGAGGAAGACAAAGGCTTCTTTGATTGAATATCGACCTTCATGTCAACTCAGATTGCATTTCCAACCCCTTACCCTGATGTCAATGCAGTGCTGGATGCATTGCTTGCGGGAGTGCAGACCGTCTTAGGGGATCACCTGATCGGCATGTACGTGCATGGCTCGCTCGCGAACGGTGATTTCGATCCCCAACGAAGTGATATCGATCTTCTCGCGGTCACCGCCGCTGAGCTTCCCGCCGAGATGCTCCGGGCATTGAAGGCAATGCACGCACGCATAACGGCGGGCGACCTGGCGTGGAAGACGAACGTGGAGATATCCTACATCCCGCAACAAGCGCTGCGCCGCTATGATCCGGCTCATCATCACCACCCTGCGCTGCGTGCGGACGGAAGCTTTGACGTGGACGGGCACGGCAGCGATTGGGTCATCCAACGCTACATCATCCGCGAGAAGGGTTATGCGTTGGTTGGGCCGCCTCCCCAGACTTTGATCGACCCCGTGCGACCCGACGAATTGCGCCGGGCCGCACAGGGGATATTGCGGGAGTGGTGGGCACCGCAACTCGATGATCACTCCCACTTGCTCACTAGCGAGTACCAGGCCTACGCCATCCTGACGATGTGCCGGTCGCTCTACACTCTCAAACACGGAACGGTTAGCTCGAAACCAGTCGCGGCACGCTGGGCACAGCAGGCGCTTGAGCCGCGCTGGGCGGCGCTCATCGAACAGGCCCTGGCGTGGCGCCACGGCGCCGAGTTAGGTCGTTTGAACGAAACGCTGGACTTGATCCGGTATACGCTTGCTTGCAGCCAGCAGTTCGAGACCGCGAGGGATGAGGCATAAGGCCTTCACCGGACCGCCATTGGTTTTGCTCCCGTTTTGTTTTGGGAGGAAAACCAACACCGATGTTTTGAAATCGGCTATCATTTAGCTCAACCACAAGCGCTTGTGGATATCTCCTGTGGATGATTGCCTGTGGATATCGCTTGTGGATAACTGGAGTAGCCGGTGAACCAAGAAAGGGATACGACAGCCAGGCACCTTATGCAATTCCTGGACAGAGCCAGCGCTACCGGGCGGATCAAGCCGGATATGGCCGGCCGGTTAGCCGCAGCAGTCAGGAAGGTCCTCGAATTTGATCATGATTGGGAAGAGACTGACATGTCACAGGTCGATGTCGAGAATGTGCTGGCTCGGTTTCGGAACCTTAGCGCATTGGCGTATAGCCCAGGGAGCCTTATCGAGTATGAGCGTCGCTTTAAACGGGCCAAGGCGATGTTCCTGGAATACGTACAGGACCCCTCCCACTGGAAGCAAAACGGCCAGATGGCCCAGAACAAGAAAACAACGACGAAGAAACAGGCCGGCAAAACAAAACGCAAAACCGTCATGCTTACGACGCTCACGCCCCCCACGCAAAACGAAATGGCGGAGATGGCAAGCGTCGCCACGAATCCGGCAGGTATCCAGATGATCGATTATCCCTTCCCTTTACGTGATGCTTGCATCGTCCGCTTGCGCCTCCCGGCCGATTTAAAAACGGCTGAGGTCGAGCGTTTGACCCTATTCATGCGAAGCGTTGCGGTTGACGCCATCAGGTGAAAGCTTGAGCTAGAGAATGGTGAGTAAAATCTCACCATGAGCAAACCTGAGCAACTGGCCCGCCGGATTTTTGCCGAACGCGCCGCGTTTTACACTACCAGCGCCGCACACAAAGACCCACAGGTGCTGGCGAAGCTGGTCGCGCTGGCGACGCCGCAGCCGGACTGGCAAGCACTGGATGTTGCAACCGGCACTGGCCACACGGCGTTCGCCATCGCACCCTACGTGGACCATGTCATCGCCACCGATCTCACACCCGAGATGCTGAAGGAAGCGCGCAAGTTACAGGCGGGGAATGGCATCACCAACGTTGAATTTCGCGTGGCCGACGTGCACGTTCTGCCCTTTGAGGATGCATCCTTTGATCTGGTCACCAGCCGGCGCGCACCGCATCACTTCTCTGACATCCGCCGTGCGCTGCGTGAGATGCGACGCGTCCTTCGCCCCGGTGGCAAGCTCGTCATCGACGACCGCAGCGTGCCGGAAGACGATTTCGTGGATGCGTGCATGAACGAACTGGATGTGTACCATGACTCCTCGCACGTGCGTGAATACCGCCCCAGCGAGTGGCAGCACATGCTCACAGAGACCGGGTTCGTGGTGGAGTACATGGAGCCCTACAGCAAGCACCGGCCACTGACCTCGCTTACACAGGACGTGGACCCGGAAGACGTCACCCGCATCCATGCACGTATTGCAGCATTGAATGAGGCCCAGCGCGACGCCATGCGCGTGGCCGAGGTAAACGGCGAGCCTTACATCAACCACTGGTTCATCATGCTTGCCGCTCGTGTCGCCTGATTCGGGCGAATCGTTGATTCGGGCGAATCTTCGATTCGTCTGAATCGTTATACGAGTTTGGGTTTGAAGATGAGTATGAGTGAATCATCCCGCCAGCATCACGAGATTGCGGCCAAACAAGGCCCGGTGCAGGTCGCCGTCGTCACCGTGAGCGATACGCGCACGCGCGAGAATGACACGGGTGGTGACCTGATCGAGCAGCGCGTCACGAGCGCCGGCCACGCCGTGGTGTTCCGCACGATCGTGAAAGACGAGCCGGAGCGCATCGGCGCGCTGCTGGATAAGATCGTGGACGAGACCGGCGCGCGATTGATCCTGTTCACGGGTGGAACGGGCATCGCGCCGCGCGATACCACCTACGACGCACTCGCGCGCAAGCTGGAAAAGAGCATGCCCGGCTTCGGCGAGTTGTTCCGCATGCTGAGTTATAGCGAGGTCGGCGCCGCCGCGATGCTATCGCGTGCCACCGCCGGCACTTACCGCGGCCGCGTGGTCATGTCCATGCCCGGCTCGCCCAACGCCGTACAAGTGGCCATGGATAAGCTCATCATGCCAGAGATCCAGCACCTGGCGTGGGAGGTCGCGCGCTGAGCGGCTTCTCAAATTTTCAACTGCTTCCAGCGACCGCGCCTGAACATGACATACATCACCGCCGTGCGGCCAGCCCAGTCGATCGCCGTGCCGAGCCACACGCCGGCCAGGCCAAGCTTGAAGACGACGGCAAGCAGGTAAACGGCCGCGATCCGGAAGAAGATCACGCCGATCAGCGATACCATCATGGGCGACCGCGTATCGCCCGCGCCGCGTAACGCCCCGCCATAGACCATCTGTAGAGCAATGCTCGGCTGCTCCAGCGCGGAGATTTGGACGGCCATGCCGGCCAGCAGTAACACATCGCCTGTCGCGCCGAACACACTGGCGATCTGCTGGCCAAATAACACGAACAACAGACCGGTTAGCGACATGGCGATCAGCGAAAAGATGGCAGTGCGCTTCACCGCCAGTTCCCCAATGGTCGCGTTACGCGCGCCCAGCGACTGCCCCACCAGCGTCGTCGCTGCCACCGATAGGCCGAAGGCGGGCATGAACGACAACGACTCAACCGTGTTGGCAATCTGGTTCGCCGCGACCGTTGCCGTGCCCAGGCTTGATACGATCCCCATGAACGTGATGAAACCCACACGCTGAATGATCGTCTCCACCACGTTCGGGAAGGCCAATTTCCAAATGCGTGACACTTCCGGCCACCGCCATGTGACCATATCACGCAGGTTGATTTTCAGATGCGTCATGCCCTTGAGGAATACGACCAGCGCCAGAATGCCGCCGAGGGCGCGCGCCAACGCTGTCGCGGCGCCAGCGCCTTCGATTTTCAGCGCCGGTATCGGGCCAATGCCAAAGATCAACGCCGCCGCCAGGAAGATGTTGATCACGTTCATGATCAGCGTGATGTACATGGGTGTGCGCGTATCACCCGTCGCGCGCATCGCCCCACTCATCACCTGGAGCGGATAACTGAGCACCGCCGTACATAAGATCAGGTGGATGTAAACCGTCGCCTGGCGCACGACTTCTGCCCTGGCGATAGGGTCTGGATCCTGCATCAGCAGGCGCATGAACGGTTCGGCCAGTGGGATCATCACGACCATGACCAGCACCGAGAGCACAGCGCTCAGCGCGATCGCCTGTGCAGCCACCTGCTTAGCCTTGGCGTAATCACCTGCGCCGTATGCGCGCGCCACCAGCGCCAGCGCGCCCACACCTAATGCCATGAAAAGGCCATTCGCAATCCACAAATAAGTATTGCTGAGACCTATCGCTGCGAGCGCTGCAGCGTCATGCAACTGGCCGATGAGCAGCGTATCCGCAAGGAACACGGCCGTCATAAGGATGTTTTCAAGCACGGCCGGTAAGGCGAGATCGAAGATCGTTTTATTCAGTGATTCTGGTTTTAGTCCCTTGACGGAAGACAGTGCGATACTTGAATTTGCCACATTTACTCTCTTCTCGGAGATTGAATGCATGTATTCTACATTTCCTTGACAAGCCAATGCAGCCACTCTAGAATCCTGCTCGCCGGTGACGTATTTATGCCCATATTGTGTGTTCACTCCACAGCGCGTCAACGTGGTGGTCGTAGTGGCCGCGATGGCGCGGGGTTCATCATCCCTATGAGCCGGCTTGTGCGAAGCGTCGTGTCCCGATTGAGACGGTCAAACGATGTCGGAGGTCTTGATGGATTCGCCTATTCTTCAGGTTCACTATAAGCCCCACATTCCGGCAAAGACGGATTACGGAATCGGCATCATCGGGTGTGGCGGCATCGTGAACTACGGCCATCTGCCCGCATACAAAGCCCATCACCTGAACATCCTGGCCTGTTATGACATCCATCAGGAAGCAGCCCAAAAAACGGCCCAAGATCATGGCATTCCCAAGGTGTACGCCAGCATGGATGAGCTGTTAGCCGACGAGACCATCGACATCGTCGACATCGCCGTTCAGCCATGGGCACAACCGGAGATCGCGGTGAAAGCCTTGCAGGCCGGCAAACATCTGTTATGCCAGAAGCCGCTGGCGGTAAGCTACGAGGATGCGCTCATCATTGCGGAGACGGCCCAGCGCGCCGGGCGCAAAGTGGCCGTCAACCAACAGATGCGCTGGGATGCCGGCATCGCTGCGGCCAAAGACTTGATCTCGCGTGGCTTCATCGGCCAACCCACCGACGCACAGATCCAGGTGTCCGCGACCACCCCCTGGCACATGTGGCCGTGGCTGGCGCAGTCACCGCGTCTGGAGGTTCAGTACCACAGCATCCATTACCTGGACGCAATGCGCTACCTGTTCGGCGACCCCGACTGGATCACCAGCCGTCACACCAAGTACCCGCTGCAAAAGGCCAAGGCGGAGAGTAAAACGGTGACGGTCTTCGATTATGCCTCCGGCATGCAAGTGCTGGTGGCCGTCAACCATTATGATGAGAGCGGCGACAATTACGCCATTTTCCGCTTCCTCGGGACGGAAGGGGTGATCAAAGGCACCATCGGCTTGCTCTATAACTACCCCACCGGCCGGCCCGACACGCTGCAAGCACACTCCAAGACCTTCGCGCCGGATTTGTGGTTTGATGTCAAACTCGAAGGGCTGTGGGTGCCAGATGCGTTCATCGGTCCGATGGCCTCGCTGATGGAGGCGATCCAGACGGATGGGACGCCGGTCACCAGCATCGAAGATAATCTTAATACGTTGCGAGTGGTGGATGCCTGCTACATCTCGGCCACCGAGAATCGCTCCGTCCGCCTTTGCGATGTCGATCAATCGTGTTAATCCTATGGAACAAAGAATATTGAACAAAGTAGCCATCGTCACCGGCGCGGGCCAGGGTCTGGGCAAGGCCGTGGCGTTGCGCCTGGCTGCCGAAGGCGCTGACATTGTCGTCGCCGAATATAACCCCGACAGCGCCGAACAGGCTGCCGCCGACATCCGCACCCTGGGCCGCCGCGCCCTGCCCTATCCGGTGGACCTCTCGGACGTGGCGCAGATCCCGCCAATGGTTGATCGCGTGGTGACCGAGTTCGGCCGCATCGATATTCTGATCAACAACGCCGGTCGCTCGCAGACCAAGCCCTTGCTTGACCTGACCGCCGAAGATTGGGATCGTGTGGTAGATACCAATCAGCGCGGCTTATTCTTCTGCCTGCAAGCCGTCGCGAAACAGATGATCGCCCAGGTGCCCGAGGCGGTGCGCCAATCGGACCGGGCGCCGCACAGCTTTGGCAAGATCGTCAACTTCGCTTCGATCTCCGGCCGCAGCGGGCGCCCCTACGCCACCCACTACGCGGCGGCGAAGGCGGCAGTGATTAGCATCACCCGCTCGGCAGCACTGGCGCTGGCGCGCTACAACATCAACGTCAACGCCGTGGCGCCGGGTGTCGCGCCCACACAGATGTGGGTCCAGATCGACCGCGAGCGCGGCGAGATTTTCGGCAGCAAGCCGGGCGAGGCTTTTGCCAACTTTGTCGAAACCATCCCCCTCAAGCGCGCCGCCGCACCGGAAGACATCGCGGCCGCAGTGGCCTTCTTGTGTTCGCCCGACAGCGATTACATCACCGGCCAATGCCTGAATGTGGACGGCGGCATTGAGATGGACTGAGCCTGACTTTTGATTTGATAAGAGCCTGGAGACAAAGGAAATGAGCGCCATGAAAATCGACACCCATCAGCACTTCTGGAATCTGAACAAGGTCGAGTATCCCTGGTTGACGCCCAGCGCCGGCGTGATCTACCGCACCTTTGCGCCAGCCGAGTTGGCGCCTCAACTGAAAGCTGCCGGCATCGACAAGACTGTGCTGGTGCAATCAGCCAACAACACCGAGGACACCATCTCGATGTTGACACAGTCAGAGGACTACGACTGGATTGGCGCTGTGGTGGGCTGGGTGCCGCTGTTGCGGCCGGATCAGACACGCGTCTACCTGCAACGCTACAGCGGGCACCCCAAGTTCCGTGGCATGCGCCACCTCATCCACAACGAAGCCGACCCCGACTGGATCATCCAGGACGGGGTGATCGAGGGGTTGAAGGTGCTGGCCGAGTTCAACATGGTCTTCGAATTCGTCGCCGTGTATCCGAACCATCTCAAGCATGCGCCGCTGCTGTGCGAGCGCCTGCCCAACCTAACCATCGTCATCGACCACCTGGCAAAGCCACCCATCAAGGACAAGCAGATGGGTGATTGGGCGGCGCAGATGGCCGCGGCCGCCAGCTTCCCCAACGTCTACGCCAAGGTTTCCGGCTTGAACACCGCCGCTGACTACGCCACCTGGAGTGCCGCCGATCTCAAGCCGTACATCGACTTCGTGATCGAAAAGTTCGGCGCAGACCGGCTCATGTTCGGCAGCGACTGGCCGGTGTGCACGCTGGCCGGCGACTATGCCCGGGTGTGGGCTGAGACCAACACGGCGTTAGCCGGCCAGTCACAGGGCGAGATCGATGCCATCCTGGGTGGCACCGCGCAGCGCGTCTACCGGGTCAGCTAGTCCGTTGCCCCCTGGTCGAAATGGGCCATATGTGGGAAAATTGTGGCAACAACCTGCCAGATCAGCGACACACGCCAACGCCGGTGTTGGCGTGTGCCAAAGACATACATTCAAGAACACATGAAAGCCAGGTCTGTTGCAGTAATGGGCGTTGTATTGTTTGGATTGTTGGCCGCCAGTGTCACTGGCCAATCCGCGCAGGGACACAGCAGCGTTAGCCCCACCGCTTCCCCTGGTACCCAGACAGACGTCGACACGACCGTCTACGTATGGCGGGTCTACTTGCGCAATGACGCCGACCTCCTAACACTGACCTCCGGGGATTGGGATGTGTTGGAATCACGTGGCGCCGACTACCTGCTGATCATGGGTGATGATGCCACGGCTGCTGCCCTGCGCGCACAAGGCTTTCGAGTGGAAGTGGATGAGGTCATCCCCGCGGTTTCACTCCGCTCACCGCTCACCTATTATGGCGGCTACCACACCGTTGCCGAACACGAGCAACACCTGAGCAACGTCGTGAGCGCACATCCTGACCTGGCACAACGCCTCGACTACGGCGACTCATGGCGTAAGCAGCGCGGGCTGGCAAACGGCCACGACCTGTACGCCATCTGCATCACCAGGCTGCGCCCGGGCGATTGCACGCCAGGAACCCACAACGATAAAGCGCGCTATGTACTCGTCACCGGCGTTCACGCGCGCGAACTGGTACCGCCTGAACTGGCCTGGCGTTGGATCGACGAACTGGTCAATGGCTATGCCACAGATCCCGATATAACAGCGCTTCTGGAATACACAGAGATGTGGGTCGTTCCGCTGGTCAACCCAGATGGCCGGCACATTGTCGAACAAGGCGGCAGCTCACCCTATTACCAGCGTAAAAACGCCAACAACCTGCTCGGTAGTTGCAGCAACCCGCCCACCTCATCCAACCACTATGGAATAGACCTGAACCGCAACGCCGACTTCCATTGGTACGGTTCTGGGGCGAGCACCGCGCCGTGTAGTCCTGTCTACAAGGGCACGGCCCCCAACTCCGAACCGGAGACGGTCGCCTTTGAAGCGCTGATGAGCAGCCTGTTCGTGGACCAGTGGGACCCCGCGCTCACCAGCGCTGCGCCACTCACCACCACGGGGATCATGCTCAACATTCACAGCACCGGCAACATGGCCATGATTCCCTGGGACTGGACCTCTCAAGACCCGCCCAACAACGCAGAACTGCGCTCCATCGTTTTCCGCATGAGCTATTTCAACGGCTACACAACAGGATCATCCGGCCAAATCCTCTACATCTCCAGCGGCACCCTGGACGATTGGGCCTATGGAACATTGGGAATCCCCAATATCGTATTTGAAGTCGGCAGCGTCTTCATGCCCAGTTATAGTCTGGTCGATAGCACTTACTACCCGCTGAACCGCGGGGCGCTCCGATATGCGGCGAAAATCGCGCGCCAGCCCTATATCCTGTCATACGGACCCTCAACGCTCACACCCTCACTGACACTGACCACCACCTACGCCGGCACGGCAGTCACATTGACGGCCTGGCTTGACGACCAGCCCTACGGTACGGTGGGCACGGGCCGCCCAGCGATTCAGGCCATTTCAGCAGCGGAATATTACGTGGACACGCCTCCATGGGCGCGTGGCACGCCCATCGCCATGCAACCCGTTGACGGCACGTTCAACAGCTCGCGCGAACAGGCGACGGCACTCGTCGACACGGTTCTGTGTCCGGGTAGACACACCCTCTTTATCCGCGGACGCGATACGAGTGGCAGTTGGGGACCCACAACGGCGACCTGGCTGTTCGTGACGCCGGCTCCATCCCGCGTCCTCTCCGGTACAGTGGTGGACCGTATAGACAACACGCCGCTGGGCGCGTCGGTCTTCATCACCGGCAGTGTTCCGGGCACCGAAACGGTTTCATTAGCAACCACAGACCCGGCCACCGGCATCTATAGCCTGACCCTGAGCGGTGAGCTGACATACACAATGACGGCCCTTGCGCCAGATTACATCGCACAGACCCGCCTGCTGACGTGCGACATTTGGACAAACTCGGTCGATTTCGCATTACTCCCAGCGACATTTCACTACGGCGCGGCCCTGCCCTTCGTCACATTCACGCACGACATTACATCCACAGCCGACTTGACAGCCACACCATGGCCAAGCGCTGCCCCCTAAGAGTGACGGGTACCAACACCTCAACCGGCAAATAAAAGCCCTTTGTAGTACAACTAACGCTGCGCAGTGATATCCAAATCAATCGTTTACAGGAGATCAACGTGACACAGAAACTCAAGGTGGGCGTCATCGGCCTGGGTGGCATCGCCAACACCCACGTTCCAGGCTGGCTAGTGGAACGTTTGAGAAGTAATTTAACATAGTCCTGAAGTCTTCCACTCCACCCATTTGTGTAGACCTCGGCGGGTCCACGACCAGTGGATCGGTCGCGCAAACAACCG
>JAMDDR010000221.1:0-310 GCA_023488685.1 Chloroflexota bacterium
CGCCGATCCCTCACCAACCGGGGCATAATCGTTGTGCTGCTTCTGTTGCAGTTGATCCCGCTCGTGTTATTCCCCCCAGAATCCTTCGGACCCACCACGCAGGAATGGTGGCTGCCCGTGTTGCTCGTGGTCATGGTCGTTGCCGCAGACATGGAACTGATCGCCCGCCGCAGCGAGAAGACATGGCCCTGGTACTTGATCGGGTTCGCACATGGTTTCAACATCATCAGCCGGCTGATGATGCTGTGGCCACATGCCACCGTCATCGCCGACGGCGCGGCCGTGCTGAACGCGCCCTATGTGGTGCTCG
>JAMDDR010000221.1:320-4310 GCA_023488685.1 Chloroflexota bacterium
ATATGGATTGGCCTGAAGTGCGCATGGGCCTACTAAAAACCCTGCCCGCAGCGAGAACGTGAGCGGGACGAGGTTGTGCGGCTCCCGTAGATGCCAGTAACCATCCTCGCCGCGCGCCATCATCGACGGGAAGTGTTCCCACGCGCATAACGGGAATTCATGCACGAACTCAATCGTCAATCCCGCACCGAGCAGACTATTGACGATCTCGCCCAGGCTGTGACTCCACTCGTAAGAGGGATGTGTCACCGCCGAGGTACGGTCGGCATACGATCCATCTGGCTCAAAACGCAGCGGTTGCGCCTGCGGGAAATAGGGGTAGGCGACTTCGAGTTGTGGTGTGCGGCGCCAATTCATCCCACAACGCCCTGTTAGCGGCGGTGAAGTTATTCATCCCTACTTGCTCCACTTCGGAAAGCGCGCCATCCTGAGAGATATCGGGTTACTCGTGAAGTTGCGCGGACAACGCCTGCATGGCTCCCATGTAGATCGCCAGGTCGTAATCGCCGAACAACACCATGCGCACCTCATCAAACGCCTGGGGATGCGCGCGGATGAAACTGATGATCGTGCTGAGCGCTACGTGCGCCGCCTGTTGCACCGGGTAACCGTACGCGCCGGTGCTGATCGATGGGAAGGCCACCGTGCGCAGCCCTGCATCCAGCGCCAGTTGCAAACTGTTGCGGTAAGCATCTGCCAATAGCTCTGCTTCATGTGCGCCGCCGCCGTGCCACACCGGACCTACCGTGTGGATCACGTGTTTCGCCGGCAGGTTGCCACCCGTGGTGATGACCGCCTGGCCGGTGGGCAGCCCCTCCGGATAACGCTCCTTGCGGATCCGCCTACATTCTGCAAGGATCAGTGGCCCGCCCGCGCGATGGATCGCGCCATCCACGCCGCCGCCACCGGTCAGGCTGGAGTTAGCCGCATTCACGATCGCATCCACGGATTGCCTGGTGATATCGCCCTGTCTGAGTTCCAACTTGGTATTTCCAATCTCAATCACAAATATGCGTACCTCAAGGTGAAAACATTCCAACGTTTGGACGCTGAAAGCACTCTTGGCGTTCAAACACGCTCAAACACGCTTGCTCATCATCGTATAGTGCCGATGGACGCGGAACCCGAACTTCGCGTAGAAATCCACCAACACCAGCCAGTCGATGATACAGCCACGCACGCCGTGGTCGCGCAGATGGCGCAAACCGCCGTCCAGCAGCGCGGCGCCATAGCCTTCGCCACGCCGGTCCGCGCTGACGCCGATGGCGCCCAACTGTCCCCACGGGCGTGGCAACTGAAATGGATAGAAGCGATCCAACGGGCGCAGCGAATCCTCAAAGGTTACCAGGCAACAGCCGTCCACGCTGCGCCCGCTATCGCGCTCGCTATACAACAGCACGTAATCCGAGATGCGCCCACCGGCGCGCAGAAATTCCTCGCATTCGTAACGCCAGCCGCCAGGGAACTCACGGCGCAGGAAAGCCAGCATCGCCTCCTCGTCGCCGGGCTGTGCAGGCCGGACGATCACTCCCTGCGCTTTCAACGCTGCCGGCGGCGTGACGTAGTCGCGCAAGTCATGCGCCATGTCCACGCTCCAGCCGTAGCCGGGATTTGGCAGGTAGCCACGGCGCTGGAAGAACGGCGCCGTGGCCAGTGCATCAGGCACGCCCGGCACGAACGGTCGCTGGCTGGCACCCAACACGAAGCAGTTGCAGCCCAGGCGATACAACCAATCTTCCGCCCACCCCAGCAGGGCGCTGCCGGCGCCTTGCCGTTGCGCCTGGGGCAACACGGCGATGGCGTCGATGTGTCCTGTTTCCGGCGATGCGGCCAACAGATCACCCACCAAGGCGCTGGCAAGCACAAAGCCAGCCGGCTGCCCATCACGCATGACGAACTGCCCCGCTAGCACTCTACCGCTGGTGGAGCGCACATTGTAGGCGACGAAACGGTCGGAGATGGCCAAGTCCGGCCCACAGGCGGCCGTCCACAGTCGCGCCGCCGTCGCAATGTGTGCAGCATCACCGAGATCAAACGCTTGCAGATTCATAGGGAGGATTGAACCACAGAGCGCACAGAGAACACAGAGAGAATATATTGTCTTCTCTGTGTCCTCCGTGTTCTCTGTGGTGAAAACCTAGCGCGGCAGGCGACCGTTGCGCGACGGCAACTGCGGGAACGCTGCGTGGGGTTCCTGCTGATACCAGTAACCCACCGACGCAATCTCATCCGTCAGCGGCTGGAATTTGCCGCCCGGCCACCAACCCAACGCCTGCATGGTGACCTTCAGATCCTTGTGGAAGCGAATGGGGTCCATGATGTGCCAGCGATACAACCCGTGCTTGGGCACACGCTCGTTCTCTCTCTGCCACAACGGATAGCCCGTGTATGGGCCGGTGAAGGTGTCGCCGAAGCCCCAGGCACCGCAGAAGTAATCCTCGGTGCCGGTGCCACAGATGGTCGGATATTCCGTGTCGCCATCCATGAAGAACTTGATCTCGCCTTCGCCCCACCAGCCATCCGACATCTGTGTCCACGCCAGGTACGTGCCGACGTATTGGCCATTGCCCTGTACGCCTTCCAGGATGACGTGCTCGGGGTAATCACGCTGCGTCGTGCTGATGCGCCACTGCGCGTGGAATGCGCCCAGGTCAGCCGGTAACGGACCTAGCGCGTAAGTGATCTGATAGAAGAAGCCATCGATGGCCTCGTCGCGCTGGTTCTCGATGGTGATGCGCGCCGACTGGTAGAACGGCATCGGCCAGTAACAATTGAAGCCGCCGCTCGGGTTCACCGCGACGGCCAACGACGTGATGTTGGTGCGCAGGCCATGTCCACAGGCGAAGAAGTCGCCCACCGGCACTTCCACCGACGGCGTCTCCTCGCCATCCCAGTACATGCGCAACACGCAATCGCGATATGCCTTTGGATCCACCGTGATCCAGATATGCTGGATCAGGCCCTGGCCCTTGATGTCGGCCAGCGTAGTGAGCGAACCGGGATCGAGCGTGATGCACGGGCGCACCTTCCAACTCTTGCCCAACTCACGCGCGGGGTCGCGCGGTCCCTGCGGCTCTGCCTTCGCACCGCCGGCACGGCTGCCGTCGGGGTTCTCGGCGCTGATCGAGCGGGTCTCAAAGTCGCCGAGCACGGGCAACGCACCCAGACCGAACTGACGATTATTCAACAGCATGGTTGTTCGTTTCCTCCTACGAAGTGTGGTGTGCCTAGTTTACTATCGCCACCGTTAAAGGTTGGGTATAAGATAGCGCTTCAACCAAACACACTTAAGGAACATCTCTCATGGCGAACATTCACCAGGCCGTCGACAGCTTTCTGAATAGCGAGCGCTGGGCACACGATATATTGGCCGGCCAGCTCGTACACCGTGTGTTCTACCAGGGCGACCACGCGCGCCTGATCTGCTTCGCACAAGCCAGGGAGGAAGAACAGCAGTTGGTCTTCTATTCCTACTGCCCGGAGACGGTGCCAGAGGACCGGCGCACCGCGATGGCCGAATTCATCGCGCGCGCCAATTACGGCCTTGTCCTAGGCAACCTGGAACTGGATTTCGAGGACGGCGAACTGCGTTTCAAGACCAGCATCGACGTGGAGGGCACGGAGCTTTCCCCAGAACTCATCCGGCCGGTTCTCTATGCGAACGTGCTGACGATGGACCAATACACGCCCGCGATCATGACCGTCATCTGCGGTGAGGCAACCCCCGCAGAAGCGGCCGCTACGCTCGCCGCAGCCTGAGGCTCATCGCAAGCATACACATCCCCCCACAGGTTCTGAACCTGTGGGGGTGTGTCATGTTACGCCAGGTCTTTATCGAGCCGCTCCAGGTCAACTGCCAACCCATTATGCTTCTTCATCTCCGCACGAGCGGCCGTGGTAATCCCCCCGCGAGCGAAGAGGGCATAGTGGACCTGCCAACCCTGTCCTCCCTCCGGCAGGCTGGCTAGCACCTTTGTAGCTTTCTGTTCC
>JAMDDR010000118.1 GCA_023488685.1 Chloroflexota bacterium
GAGCAAGTGTACGGGCGGTTTGCCCGCTAGAGTAAACTATAGTATCTGATGTCCGCGACAATCATATACGCACGTTCGAACCACGACCACACCATCTGCAAAAAGGCAACACTGACCTTCGTGTTTTGCCTGCTGGCTTTTATCCTGGGCGTTTACGGATTGGGTGTGCGCAGCCTGTGGGGCGATGAGGCGTTCTCGCTATGGGCCAGCCGCCAGCCGGTGATCGACCTGGCCGGCGGGCTGGATGCCCAACCGCCGCTGTATCACCTGGAGCTGGCGGGCGGGCGGATGTTGTGGGGAGAGTCGGTCTTCGCGCTGCGGTTTGTGTCGCTGTGCTGTGGTGTTCTGCTCGTGGCCATCGCGGGTCGCCTGGGGCGCCTGATCGGCGGTGCGCGGATGGGCGCTTTTTGCGCATTTGCCCTGGCTGTCTCCCCCATGGCGATCTATTTCGAGCAAGAGGCGCGCATGTATGCCCTGGGTGCGCTATTGGCGGCGGGCGCGATGCTGCTGGCAGTGGCGCTGCTGCGGCGGCCCGGCGCGCCGGCCCGATGGCACGTCGTGTACGTGCTGCTCTCGCTCGGCGCCTTGTACACACACTACTATACGGTGGGCATCCTGGCCGCGAACACGCTGGCATTGTTGGTGCAGGCAGCGGGTGACTTGAAGCGAAACCGTGACAGACGCTCGTTGATGGCCTGGGTGCTGGCGCACGGCGCGATCGCGCTCGGTTTTGGCGCCTGGTTCTTCGGCCTGCAATTTCGCTACCTCGGGCGCGCGGCGACGAATCGCGCCAACTGGATCCCGCCGTTCGACGAGATCGTCTCCAACCTGGGGCGGGGCATCAACGGCCTGGTTTTTGGGATGCGCGCGGAGCCTGGGCTGATTCCGCTCGCCGTGGCTGTGTTCGTGCTGGCGCTGCTCGGCCTGATCGGTTTGTGGTGCAGGCACAGCACGCGCGCCGTGTCGCTCGTGACGCTGGCGTGGATGGCGATCAGCATCGCCGTCGTCGCATTGACGGCATCCCCCTCCGGCATCGTGCCCGACTTCAGCCCGCGTTACCTGTTGTTCGTGTTGCTGCCGTTGGTGGTGGCGGCGGGCGGGTGGACGATTGGGGATTTTAGATTTTGGATTTTAGATTTTGGATTGGGATTGGGGATTCGAGATTCGAGATTGAGGCTGGGTGACGATCACCAATCTCGCACAGTACGCGGGGCTATCATCTCTAATCTCCAATCTCTAATCTCCAATCTCAGAGCGATATTCGCCGTTGCCCTGATCGCTCTGCCGGCGGTCTATGGCGATGCGGCACTGCTGGACTTTTCATGGGCGAAGAGCCAGTATGAGCGGATGACACAGGTCATCCGCGAGCGGTATGCGGCGCATGATGGCGTGGCTTTGCTCAACAGCGATCAGTTCCCGCTGTATGACTACTACGGGCCCAAGGACGCAAGCGTGTGGCTGATCAGCAACGACTTGTGGGATGCATCGCGCGAGGGCGAGCTGGATCAGCAGTTCGACGCGTTCGTGCAAGGCAAGGCGCGCGTGTGGCTGGTGAACTATGGTTATACGGCGGTGATGTCGCCGCGCCCGCGCGTGGAGCAGCGCCTGAACGCGCTCGGGGCGCGTATCTATCACCAGGGTTTTCAGGATGCCACCCTGTCGTTGTACCAATTGCTCGGGGCGGCGGAGGACACGCCGTTTGAAGCCGTGGACGTCCGTTTTGGCGAGCACATTCAACTGGCCGGCACGCGCTGGCGGGCGCGCCAGTTCACGCCAGGGGAAGTCATCACCCTGGACCTGCTGTGGCGCAGCGATCAGAAGCTAACGACGGACTACACGGTCTTCGTTCATCTGCGCCGCAGCGAGGACGGGGAGCAGGTGGCCGCGTTTGACAGCCCGCCCATGAACGGCGCGGCGCCGACGACGAGCTGGACGCCGGGGACGACGATCACAGACACGCACGCCATCCAGATTCCCACCGATGCGCGCGTGGGCCAGTACGCCGTGGTCATCGGGCTGTACCAGTATCCTTCGTTCGAACGGTTGCAGATCGCGGGGCAAGGCACGACGGAGTACGTTGTCGGCAGCGTCCAGGTGGGTGAGTGAATGCACGGTAGTGAGCGCACGCACATGAACACGGAAGTAATACGTTGGAGTGTACGGACATGAAGTTAGAGCGATTTTTGGCGCTGGCCGGGTTGCTGTGTGGCTTGCTGGCAGTGTCTGCCGGGATAGCGACTGCTATGCCTGTTTCTGACGGCGGAAGCCTGCGCGTCGCCGTCCTGGAGCCTGCGCGCGCTGCCGGCTGGGCGTATCGCCGGCCGATCCATATTGATAATGCACGGAATGCGGCCGCGTTGAGCGATTACCCGGTGAAGGTAAGCCTGGACGCTGCGAACTTCGACTTTGGGCAGGCGGATGACCAGGGCGACGACCTGCGTTTCACCGACGAGGATGGCTGGACGCTGTTGAACCACTGGGTGGAGCATTACGACGCACAGCAGCGTTTGGCGACTGTGTGGGTGAAGGTGCCAGCCATCCCGGCAGCGGCCACGAAGACTATTTATCTCTACCATGGCAACGACGCGCCACACAGCATCTCGAACGGCATGCGCGTGTTCTCTTTCTTTGACGATTTTGGCATTCCTGGGACCGGGTACTATGCGCTGAGCCCTGCGCGCACGGTGCTGACGGTGACACAGTCCTGGGAGAAGGCGGCGCCACACACGCTGAGTGTGGTCGAGGTGGACCGCGACGGCTATCGCTACTGGGGCTATTACGGGCTGACGAATTGTGGCGGCATCGGCCTGGTGCGCAGCAACGACTTGTTGCACTGGGATAAGTACGAACGGAACCCGCTGTATGGCAATGGCGGCGAGCGCTGGCCGTCGGTGGTGAAGGTGGACGGCACCTACTACATGGTGCACGACCGCGACTATTGCACCCGGAGCTACCTGGTGCTGCGCAGCAGCAAGGATGGGCTGGACTTCGGACCACCTGATACGTATACGGTGTTGATCCCACCTGAGGATGGCGCGCGCAATCAGAACGCCAATCTCTTCTACGACCCGAACAGCCGCCTGTTCTATCTCTACTGGTATCGGGGCGATCAGCACGGCACGTGGCAGATCAAGGCACGCAGCGCGGCGACGGCCGAAGGGCTGGCCGACCCGGCGAACGAACGGGTCCTGATCGAGGAGCCGTATGAGATTGCAGCCCCTCACATGCTCTATTACGACAACACCTACTTCCTGGCCACCGAGGTGAACGAGAACGCCTGGAAAACGCGCGTGTACCAGGGGGCATCGGCCACCGGCCCGTTCGTGGAACTGCCGGGGAACCCCATCCTGGGCGATAACGAGGCCTGTTTCTTCCAGCACGTGTTCGGCGACACGCTGCACGCCTATTACTGCAAGGACACCGGGGCGGGCTGGGTGCTGAACTATCGCAGCGCGGATCTGACGCTTGGCCGCACCAGCACGCGCATCCTGGACGTGAGCAAATGGGCCATCCCGGGTGGCCAGTGGTCGTTGGTGAATGAGGGGCCAGCCGGCGCCGGGCAGGCAGATACCGGGAACATCGTGCTCAGCAGCACGCAGACTGCCGATGCGGTGCTGTGGTCGTCGGCCTTCACCGGCACAGACTATACGGTGGAGGTGCCCGGCAGGATCGTGGCGGGTGAGACGTGGGGGTTGGGTGTTCGAGCCAGCGATGAGCGGAACATGTACCGCGTCGATCTGCGCGATCAGACCCTGTCCGTTGGACGGCTGGCGGATGGCAAGCTCACACGCATTGCCGAGACGGCACTTGACGATGTCGATCTGAGTGCGTGGTTCACCGTGACGGTGAAGGCGCATGGCGACGCGCTGGATATCCTGGTGAACGACAAGCCTCGTCTGCACGTCACCGACGCACAGTACAGCACGGGCCATGTGGCCTTGTACGGGCAGGCGGGTACGACTGCGTGGTTCGACAGAGTATTGGTGTGGAAGTATGCGGCCAATGAGCCAACGGTGGCGGTTGGGGCCGCAGAGCGGCAAGCTGAGACGGCCGGTGTCTGGTTCGGCACTGTTCCGCCTGGGACCTCCACTCCAGCGTCCACGGCATTCGTGCCAGCGCAGCCCGAGATGACGCCTACGCCTGCGGCGGGTGCGGCGGGCGCCGGCGGCATGAGCCCATGGGTGGTGGCCGGCGCGGCGCTGGCGATCGGCGTGGCCGGCGGCGTCATCTGGCTGGCACGGCGGAGAGGGTGATAAACGGTCATGCCGGCGTTGGCTGAAGACATTACGGCTCGCCG
>JAMDDR010000046.1 GCA_023488685.1 Chloroflexota bacterium
GCCGGCAGCGGTGTGGCAGCAGTACAACAGGCACATACGCCGGGCTCATCAATATGGGCGAGGCCAGCCGCTTTGACAACTTCGAGGTGCGCGCGGCGCGCTAAGGGGTTCATCCGGCACGCTCCTTACGCACTCAGCACACGCTCCAACCCCATCCCGAGGCGCGGTCTCGGCTGGGAACGTGATAGGGTTTTGAGCTTGTGCATACAATTGGCCCATCGGTTGCTCGCACGACACGAAGCTAGTCACTGGAGCGGGCTGGCTTTCGTGTTCTCCTATTCGCGGGGGTGTACAGATGACAACGAGTGCATTGGCAATTGTGTTGATGCTGGTGGTGATTGGTGGCCTGTTCATCGGCCTGTTCATCCTGAACACGCTATCCTATACGCGCAGGTACTCCACACCACGCCACATAAAGGAGAGCCGCTTTGGGCATAGCGCTCATCACCTGGTAGCCGAAGTTGACGAAGCGGTGAGACACTGTTCCATCCCACCGGCGAAAAGAAAGGTGATCAAGCAGCAGGCGCGTGAGATCTCTGACAACATCAACGGGGCGCTGTGGAAGCTGCATCACCTGCGCAAAATCCGGCAACTCGCCGTCGGCATGGGCGGGTACTCCGGCGGCGCCTCATACACCGCACAGGTTGTCACCGAGGTGACCGAGATGGAGAAAAAGTTGCTGCGTGAAATGGATCGCTCGCTGGAAGTGCTGTTCTCGGTACCGCTCTCTCTGATGAAGGTGGGGCTGGCCCAGGGCGAGCGGACGGCGGATCGTATCCTGGCGGAACTGCGCGAGACGAACCAACGGCTGCGCGATATTGCCGTCAGTTATGATGAGATGAAGTCGTACCCCGATGAGCCTATCACGCGGCACGAATATGAGACACATCCAGGCGCTACGGAAGAACCGCCAAAGACGGGGGCATCCGCTGGGGTGCGGGTCTGAAACGCCGGCCCGGCGTGCTGATCCCGCGACCGGCGGTTTATGGAAACAGTACCGCATTTCGGCGAACCGTTGCACACTAGGAGATCATGGAAAATACTCTGCCTCCTTCCGGCGACCCGGCCGGCCCTGCTTACGCCATTCAGACCAACCGTCTGCTGGTGCGCTGCTGGAACCCACCCGACGCGCCGCTCCTAAAGGCAGCCATCGACGCCAGCATCGAGCATTTGCGCCCCTGGATGCCCTGGGCGTCCATCGAGCCTCAGCCGTTGCAGTCCAAGATCGATCTGCTGCGTCGCTTTCGGGCCGAGTTCGACGCGGGGCGCGATTACGTGTACGGCATCTTCAGCCGCGACGAGACCGTGGTACTCGGCGGGACGGGTCTGCACACGCGCGCGGGCGAACGGGCGCGCGAGATTGGCTACTGGATTCATGCTGACTACATCAACCGGGGTTTTGCAACCGAGGTTGCCGCCGCCCTGACGAAAGTGGCTTTCGAGGTCGACAAGGTCCAGCGCATCGAGATTCACTGCGACCCCGCCAACGTGCGGAGCGCATCCGTGCCACGAAAACTCGGCTACCGGCTGGAGGGGACGCTGCGGCGACGTGCGCGCATGGCGGATGGCAGTCCACGCGACACGATGATCTGGACCCTATTCGACGACGAATACCCGGCCACCCCGGCCGCCACGGCTGAGATCGAGGCCTTTGACGCCATCGGGCGCCGGCTCTTGTAAATGGCGCGTATAAGCTTATAAGGAGAGTTGTGGAATGGCGATAGCAGAACCGATCCGCTTGCACCCGGACAACCCCCATTACCTGTGGTGGCGTGGCAGGCCCACTGTGCTGATCACCTCCGCCAATCACTATGGCTCAGTCCTCAATGCGGACTTCGACCCTCACAAATACCTCGAGACACTGGCGGCCCACGGCTTCAACCAGACGCGCCTGTTCAGCGGCTGCTATTGTGAGAACAACGCGTTTTTCAAGATCCACGACAACGTGCTTGCCCCAGCGCTGGGTCGGTTGATCTGCCCCTGGGCGCGCAGCGACACCCCAGGCTACGCCAACGGTGGCAACAAGTTTGACCTCACCCGCTGGGACGAGGCCTATTTTGAACGCCTGCTCGACTTCACAGCGGAGGCCGGCCGGCGCTGCGTGGTTGTGGAGATGGTGCTTTTCTGCCCCTTCTATGACGACACGCTCTGGAGCCTGAGCCCCATGAACGTCGCCAACAACGTCAACGGCATCGGGCAGGTGGACCGGCTGAGCGTGTACACGCTCAGCCGGTCGGCGCTCACGGCGGTGCAGGAGGCCATGACCCACCGGATCGTGCAGGCACTGCAGCCCTTCGACAACGTGTACTACGAGATTTGCAACGAGCCCTACTGGGGCAACGTCACGCTGCCCTGGCAGGCCCACATCGCCGGTGTGATCGCCGATACCGAAGCGTCATCCCCGCATCAGCACCTGATCGCACAGGGCATCTGCAACGGCGCGATGCGCGTGGAAGATCCCGACCCGCGTGTGTCGATCTTCAATTTCCATTACGCGCACCCGCCAGACGCTGTGCCGCTCAATGACGACCTCAACCGCGTGATTGCCGACGACGAAACCGGTTTTGAGGGCAGCGACGACACGCCCTATCGCACAGAAGCATGGGACTTCATCATCGCCGGCGGTGGCGCGTTCAGCCACCTGGATTACTCGTTCACCGTGGGCCACGAGGACGGCAGCGCGCCCATCAACGCGC
Source organism: Chloroflexota bacterium (assembly GCA_023488685.1). Taxonomy (GTDB): domain Bacteria; phylum Chloroflexota; class Anaerolineae; order J036; family Brachytrichaceae; genus CAIXPS01. The sequence continues at coordinate 2,697 of JAMDDR010000046.1, forward strand.
CAGGCGGCGGCGGGGTGACGTATCGCAAACAGTTGGAAGTCCTCACCGCATTCATCAACGGCCTCGATTTCGCGCATATGCGGCCTGACGACACAGTCATCACAGGCGGCGTGCCTGCAGGGGTGACGGCTCGCGCGCTGGTGCAACCCGGCCGCGCCTACGCGCTATACCTCAAGGGCGGGCACCAGGCGACCCTGGCGGTGAATCTCCTGCCGGGCGCATACCAGGCCGAATGGGTGAATGTGCAAACGGGCGCCGTCGACAAGGTGGAGACATTCGAACACGCGGGCGGCGAACGGGCGCTCGCCTCGCCGGCCTACGTGGACGATATCGCGCTGCGGATCCTGGCAGATACGAATAAGGTGTAACGTGCGAATCGTCGATCTCGATGCCGGCGATGAGGACATGCGCCGCCAGGCGGCCGCACTGCTGATGGTTGGGTTCAGGGCGAATTGGCCTGGGTCGTGGTCGGACATGGACAGCGCTTTGCAGGAGATACGCGAGGCGCTGGAGCCGGGCAAGATCTGCCGGGTGGCCGTGGACGACAACGGTGCGGTGCTCGGCTGGGTCGGCGGGATCAGCGGTTACCACGGCAACGTGTGGGAATTGCACCCGCTGGTGGTCGATCCAGCCTGCGAGCGCCGGGGCATCGGGCGCGCGCTGGTGCTGGACCTGGAAGCGCAGGTGAAACAACGCGGTGGGGTGACCATCACGCTGGGCACGGACGACGTCAGCAACATGACCACACTATCGGGCGTTGACCTGTACGTCGATACGTGGCAACACATCGCCAACATTCGCAACCTGCGCGGCCACCCTTACGAGTTCTACCAGAAGCTGGGCTTCGTCATCGTGGGGGTGATGCCCGATGCAAACGGCCCCGGCAAGCCGGACATCCTGATGGCGAAGCGGGTCACGTGAGCTCCGCCATTCGCTTGGGATGTCGAGCCTTCAGGCAGATTTCACCACCCGGCTGGTTCAGTCTGCCCTGAGTGTTCAGCCTGCATCCTCCGGCCGTTCAGTCTGCATCCTCAGATGCAGGCTGAACACTCAGGACCGGGACGGGGCAACATGTCCCCGACCGCGCTCTCGCCAGGAAGACGCCCCCGGGGACGGGGGCTGGGAGCGATGGGTGTGACGCCACTGCCGCACCCTGGGTGTGCGCAAGGTCCGTCTCTCCCCTGCTGCTCCCAGCCCCCGTCCTCGGGGGCGTTGACCTTGCGCACCACCAAGTTGGTCTAGCAGCCGTCAGTTGTCAGTTGTCAAAACCCCCTGACATCTGTTGGTACCGCCAATCCCATCGCGCCTGAGCACTCGGAACCGTTATCGCTCTTAGCGGCCTGCGGAACTGCGTTCCGCCTGCGTCTTCGCGAGCGGTTTCAATTCGGATTTGCCGGATCGAACGAAGGAATACACCACCAGGAGCGCGCCCGCCACGATTGGGACGACGCCGGAGATGGTGAACACCTGCGGCAACGTCATGCCCGCGCCCAACAGCCGGTTGTGCACGAAGCCCACCCCAAACAGCGCCACGGTCATGGCGATGCTGGTGAGGGCGAAGGCCGAGTCGCGCAGGTTGCGAATGTTGGCGATG
>JAMDDR010000029.1 GCA_023488685.1 Chloroflexota bacterium
GGCTCAACGCGCGCCTAATTTAGCCGGGCCGCGCCGTCCTTGATCGGAGGCGAGAGTTCAGCCGGCGCAGCCCTGATTGTGTTTCCGGCTAAAGCCTCGACTTCCTATTGCCCTCTACCTGGAGGTCGCGCGCAGGCTCCTTCAGGATCAGCCGATGGCGCCACCTGACCACATCCCTGGTGTTTTTGAGACCATCCTTCCGGCAGTCTTTGCCCGCTCCGATTTGCGATAGTTGTCGCTGCGAGCAAGGACGTACACTTGGCGTTACTGATGTCTTTTGAATCTCTCCTTGCCGTGGCAATTGAAGCGCGCGCCGGTCTGTTTGACGCGCGCCATGAGACGGCCTTTCGCCTGTTCAACGGCTTCTACGAGGGCGAGCCTGATCTCGCACTCGACCTGTATGCCCGCACGTTGCTCTTCCACAATCACGCCGAGCCACCCGAGCGGGCGTTGCCCGCGATCTCGACCGCGCAGCAATACCTGCTTGACCGATTCCCGTGGCTCCAGGCCATCGTCGTCAAGACGCGCAACAGCCCGGATGAGGCTGCCCGGCGTGGGGTCGTGGTATATGGCGATAAGCCGGACCGGCGCGTACGTGAACATGGGGTGTGGTATGCCGTCGACCTGCTGTTGAACCGCGACGCCAGCTTCTACCTGGACACGCGCAATCTGCGGCGTTGGGCCATCGATCACCTGGCGGGCAAGACGGTGCTCAACACGTTTGCATACACCGGTAGCCTGGGCGTGGCGGCGCTGGCGGGTGGGGCACGCCACGTCGTGCACCTGGATTTGAACCGCCATTTTCTAAACGTCGCCAAGACGTCCTATACCGTGAACGGCTTTCCAATCGACAAGGCCGATTTTGTCAGCGCCGACTTCTTTGCGTGGACGAGCCGCATGCGGCGGGCCGGCCAGCAGTTTGACTGTGTGTTTGTCGACCCGCCTTTCTTCAGCACCACGGGCAGGGGCACGGTGGATCTCGTCAACGAAGGCCACCGCGTGCTCAACAAGGTGCGCCCGCTGATTGCCGATGGCGGCACCCTCGTGTCGATCAACAACGCGCTGTTCCTCAGTGGGGCCGAGTACCTGCGCGCGCTGGAAGCGCTATGCGCCGATGGCTACCTCTCCATTGAAGCGCTGATCCCGGTGCCGGAGGACTTCATCGGCGACCCGCAGACGCGCTCAGGCCAACCGCCTGCGGATCCAGCGCCGTTCAACCACTCGACGAAGATGGCGGTGTTGCGGGTGCGGCGGAAGGACTCGGGTCCCCAAGACCCAGCCGGTCCAGCACAAACGCATACTTAAAGGCCCATTCGCGCAGGGTGCTGTAGCGCCCCGACGGCCCGGCGTGGCCGGCATCCATGTTGATCTTCAGCAGCAACAGGTGGTCGTCCGTCTTCACCGCGCGCAATCGGGCTGCCCATTTGGCCGGCTCCCAATACTGCACGCGCGGATCGTCCAGCCCGCCGGTGATGAGCATGTGGGGGTAAGCCTGCGCTGTGACGTTGTCATAGGGCGAGTACGACTTCATGTAGTCGTAGCTGGCCTTGTCCGCAGGATTGCCCCACTGGTCGTACTCGATCACGGTCAGTGGGATGGTTGGATCGCTCATGGTACTGATGACGTCCACGAAGGGAACGTCGGCGATCACGGTGTGGAACAGATCGGGTCGCATGTTGGTGACCGCACCCATCAACAAACCACCGGCGCTGCCACCCAGGATGGCGAGCCGGTCCCTGGACGTATACCCCTGAGCGATCAAGTGCTCGGCGCAGGCGATGAAGTCGCTGAAACTGTTCTTCTTGTGTAACAGCCGCGCCTCTTCGAACCAGGCGCGCCCCATTTCCGAGCCCCCGCGGATATGGGCGACGGCGAACGACACGCCGCGATCCAGCAGGCTCATGCGTTTGGCGTCGAACGAAGGGTCGTAACTGTAGCCGTAGGAGCCATAGGCGGTCAGCAACATGGGGTTGCTCCCATCGCGCTTGAACAGGTTTTGGTTGTATACCAGCGATATCGGCACCTGCTTGCCGTCGGGTGCCGTTACCATCAAACGCTCCGAACGGTACTGCGATGGGTTGTAGCCGCTGGGGATCTCATCCTGCTTCTTCACATCCCAGTTCCCGGTCGCCATGTCATGGTCGATCACGGAGTTCGGGGTGACCGGCGAAGAGTAGGTGAAGCGCAGCGTACGCGCGTTGTAGTCGGCGTTCATGCCTGGATTGAACGTGTAGGTGGGCTCCGGAAATGTGACGTCGCGCACGGCGTCAACCGTGGTGTCGCTGTTGAGGGTGGAGATGCGGATGCATTTCAAGCCGGCTTCGCGCTCGAAACGGACCAGAAAATCGCGGAAAACGTGGATGCCTTCGATCAGGATATCCTGGTGGTGTGGGATCAGTTCGCGCCAGTTTGTCTTGTGCGGTTCGGCAATGGGCGCTTCCATGAGCTTGAAGTTGGGCGCACCCTCGTTGGTGAGGACCAGGAAGCGGTTGCCGTGATGGGCGACGGCATACTCCACCTCGTGCTGGCGTGGCTGCAGGATCTTGAATTCGGCCTCGGGTTGATCCGCAGGGGCGAAACGCACCTCAGACGTAACGCCGGCCGAGAGCAGCAGTAGCAGATAGGCCTTGCTGGATGTCTTGCCCACCCACACGAAGAACGCCTCGTCTGTTTCGTGGTAAACCAGGGTATCCTGTGCCGGGTCCGTGCCCAGCGTGTGACGGTACAGACGATAGGGTCGTTTGGCTGCGTCGAGTACGTTGTAGTACAGCGTGCGGTTGTCGTTGGCCCACTCCACGCTGTAAGAGGTGTTGGGGATCTGTTCGGCCAGCAATTCGCCGCTGTCCAGATTCAGTATGAAGAGGGTGTATGCTTCGCCGCCGGTCGTGTCGGTGGAGTAGGCCAGCCAGCAGTGATCAGGGCTTACTTTGATCGCGCCGACCCGAAAATAAGCCTGGTCCTTGGCCAGGCGGTTCTCGTCGAGCAATACCTGTTCGGGTGCGTCGAGGCTGGCACGTTTGCGGCAGTGGATGGGATACTGCTGGCCCTGTTCCATGCGTGTGTAGTAGAAGTAATCGTCGATCTTTTCAGGCACGGACAAATCGATCTCTTGGATGCGCCCTTTCATCTCGGCGTACAGTTGTTCCTGCAGCGCCAGGGTATGCGCCATCATCTGTTCCGTGTAGGCATTTTCGGCCTTTAGATAGGCGATCACGGTTGGATCCTCGCGCTGGCGCAGCCAATAGTAGTCATCCACGCGCGTCTCGCCGTGCTGGACGATGGTATGCGGCCGGCGTGGTGCAATCGGTGGGAGCGCTGTGGGCTTGATCCAATCGGTGTTGCTGACACTCATCAGAAACTCCTTTAACATGGAGGTTTGGGCGGCTACTGAGCCGTCCCGAATTGTAACGCGCGCTTTGACAAGCAGCGTCGTTGGCCTACACTGTCCTGCACTGCTGTTGGTGCCTGTGCAATGGAACCGCGCCACCATCAACACTTAAACGAATGATCCCTGAATAAGGAGCCTGCCATGAGAACTGTCAAAGCAGAGTCACTGAACGTTGAATCGTTTCTGCCGTTCGGCCACTACGCCAGCATGATCAACCCAAGCGCCGAGAAAATCGGTGCCGCGCCGGTCGAGTTCTTCCGCGACATGGTGCAAGAGGATCTGGGCGGAGCACTCACCCCTTCCTTTTCGACCTGCCGGGTGGAGCCGCGCGACCCGGTGATCGATGTGACCGAGTGTCACACCGCGACCGGGGAGGGCATCCTGCCACTCGACAACGATGTGCTCATTCACGTCGGCCCGGCCACGCCGAATGATTCCGATTTACCGTTGGAGAAGTTCCGCGTGTTCAAAGTGCCGAAGGGCACATTGGTCGTGCTGCGCCCAGGGGTGTGGCATCATGCGCCGTTCACGCCGAACCGAACCCCCGCCAACGTGCTGATCGTGCTGCCCGAACGCACCTATGCCAACGATTGCGAAGTCGTCAACCTGGACGAGTCCGAGCAAATCCGCGTTGAGCTGTGATGAAATTCACAAGCATTCCTTGACAGCCGGTCGCCAGCGCATACAATTCTGACCACAACTGAAGAGTGAAAATGTTGAGCGGGACACGCGCGCATCGGCAGACGTGACAGAGAGCGGTACGAGCCAACGAATAGGACGGAGTAGGCGGCGGGCCTGCCGTCGAATAGACCGGTCGTTGGCGCGGTGAGAGTGCCGTCACGGACACGATGAGCGCACCCCCCCGTGAGTGCGCAACGAAACGAATGGGCCGGCGACGGC
>JAMDDR010000585.1 GCA_023488685.1 Chloroflexota bacterium
CTCGACACCGCCGCCGCGCGGTGTGGGTGATGGTTGTGGCGCCGGCGAGGGCGGGAGGGTAGGCGGCAGTGACTGGGGGACGGCCGGCACCGCGTCGCCAACTCGACCAACGCCGCGCGATACCGGCGCTGGCGAGGGCGTTGAGTCCAACGATGAACATGCCTGCGCCAACAATGCCATCGCGATGATGGCATACCGAGCAGACCAACCAGACCAGCCAGACCAACGCTGCGTGTTCCGTTTCATGCCTCTCCCCTCAGCACATTTCATCTTAACTTATTCATGGGCGGCCAGAAACCCGATTTCTCCGCGCTGTACTCAGCGCCGAAATCGGGTTTCTAAATTGCTATCGTTTCACCAGTTTGATGTCCAGATTGACGGGACTCGTCGCCTGGTCCCCGATGATGAGCCGGTTGGTGCCGCGCAGCTTGTAGCTGTCGGCAGCGATGAGCATGGCGTATTGGATGTTGCGCTCCAGCGGCTTCCACAGCGAGAAGTGTCCCTGCGCGTCCGTGCGGGTCTGCACAAAAATGTCCTCACGTTGTGTGCCGCGCGCAAACTGCTCAACACTGACCCCCGGCTGTAACACAAAGATGCGTGCTTGCCAGACCGGCTGGCCGGTGCGCAGGTCGGTGACCGTGCCTTGTACGACGGCTTGTGTGGCCGTGTCCAGGCTGGCTGCGCCGCCCACCAGGATCTCGCCGCTGCTGAGCACCGTTTTGCCTTCGTAGAACGCGACGCGCCACAGACCCTCTTGTAGCGCCGAGCCATCGGGTGTGGTCAGTGTGTAATAGAACACACCGGGCGTCTCCGCAGCTTGTAGCGTGCGCTTGTCCACCAACGCCGGCTCGCCGCCGTAGGCCTGGTTGTAGACAATGATGACGATCTCGGTATTGGCTGGCGCGCAGTCATATTGAAAGCCCGGCGCGATCACGCTCGTGCCCCGCGGATAGTCCTGCACCGCCGTATCGGTGTCCACGTTGCCATCGTTATCGGTGGCGTACCAGGTGGCTGGGGTGCTGGCGCTCAGCGCCGCGCATTGCATCGCCGGTGCCTGGGATGTGACTGGCACGCCGGGGCGGGCGATCATGGGCTGCGCTCTCCCGACGAGGCGCACGCGGCCATAAGCCGTCTCATTCAAGTCGACGAATTCTGTCTGCACCGGCCTGCCATAGGTCACCCCGCTGTGCGCCACTGCCGCCTGTGGGAGCGCCGCGATCGCCAACACCGCCAGCAAGCCCATCGCCTGTTTAAGTCCCTGTCTCATGCCATCTCCAATGATCCAAACCCTGCACCCGGCACTCAATGCCGATCACCGCCGATCACCCGATTCATGTGTCGCGCTTACTCGCCCGCTTTTTTCAATGCGATATTAAGCGCGGGGCTCCCCAATTCGTCGATGGAGACTGTGTCGATGATGGGAATGTAGCCTTTTGCCGTGATGACCCATCCATACTGGGTGCTGCGTGATAACGCTTTCTTGATAGTGAACTTGCCCCGGCTGTCGGTTGTGGCGGAAGCGAAGGTGTCTCCTTTCGGCATCTTGTTGTCGTAGTAATCGTCGACATCGACACCTGGCTTGGCGACGTAGATCATGACGCCCGCGATTGGCTTGCGCGTGTCGCGATCCTGGATCAGGCCCGTCACGGTTACTTCAGCCTTTTGCGGGGTGTCGTCTCCGACCAGTACGTCGCCGGAGGTCAATAGTTCCTTGTTCTTTCCGTCGAGCCGGTAGATCTTCAAGCCGTACTTGCCCTCGCCGAGCGGTGTTTGATCCGGGATGCCGACGAATTCCTCCATCTGCCCGCGGCCCAATAACGGTTTGGGGCTGTACTTGCGTGTATAGAGTGTGCCGCTGCCTTTTGTCCACACCACGCTCAGGGTTGTGTTGGCTGGCATGCAGTTGACCTCATACACCGCCAGGAGGTAATACGTGTCGGCGGGGTACGACTTGACCTGTCCTGTGATATGGCCCTCTTCATCCGCTGTTGCCCACGCGAGTGGGCTGGCCTCGATCTGCTCGCAGGGCGGCAGATCGCTGATAGACCCGTCCAGGCTGTCGCGTTGCGTGCCTGTCGTGGCACGTGCGCCCGGTGGCTGCGATGCAAACGCCAGCGTGATCAAGCTCAGCACAGCTACAGTTTCGGCCAATAAGAAACGCGCCTTCATGTCCACCTCACAGCGGGCAAATGGTGTTGCTCCCTATGTCGTACCAGTCCTACAGCGCCAGGCTGGACAGGAATCGCGCAAACAGTGGCGTGACGTCCTGGATGTTGTCAGGCGTGGCCAACAGGGAGATGACGACGGAGCGCCCGCCGTCCACGAGGATGTAGTCGATCCCCTCTCGAATCTGTGGCGCGTCCTGGCCCAAACCACCCGAGTCGACGTAGGTGAAACGTTGCATCTGTGCGGGTTTGTCGTTCAACAGGACACCTGCGCTCTCCAGCACCTTATACACGGCATATTGGCCGCCGCGTTCTGCTGCCAGCAGCCCTGCCACCGCATCCGCATCCTGGCCATCTTCGACGGGGGTGGCCGTGATGATGAACTCCGTGCCGGTGTTCAGGTTATCGGTCACGTGGAGCAGTTCGCCTCCGCCGGTCTGGTCGGCATAATAAGCCGGGTAGGCGCCTTTCACGCCGTCTTTGTCAAACGATGTCGTGCTGTTGACTGCGCCGTTCCAAACCAGTGCACCGATGGCCAGCGCGACGATAAAGGTGCCGGCGACGAGCCCATTGGCTCGCCGGTCGCCCACGTCGGCATCAGCGGCGCGTGGTGGCATACGGCCCGCCAGGGTCAGTCGCACGTCGCGGCTGATGAGCCCCGCCACCACCAGCGACACGATGATCGCCAGTGCGCCTGCCATCAACAACGCTGTAAAGGAGGGGAGTTGGGGCTCGGTGCTAATGGTGATGGAGCCCGTCTCCACCTGGCTGCGCAACACGAAGAAGAGGCCATTCAGCGCGGTCGCCAGCGCGAAACCAGCCGGCATCCACCAGACAGGCTCGCGTTGCATCTTGGCCTTGCCAAGGAAGTAACCAAGTAGACCGCCCAGCGCGGCGTGTGCCAGGGCCACCTCGGCGACGTAGATCTCGCCGGGGCCGAGTGCAGCGCCACGGTTGGACAGGATGAATTGCAGATTAAGCGCCGTGGCATAGCCCAACCCGGCGGCCGTGCCGTAGACAGCGCCATCGGTGCGCTCGTCGAACTCGGGCTGGTTGTAAATGAAGAAGCGCACGGTCGCATAGACGATGAACGCCTCGACGCTGCCGATGATGAATACTGAGGCGAGGATGTTTGTGAGCGTGTCGCGGTACAGCCAGTCCTGCACGCGGAAGAGCTGATCCGTCAGGGGGATGCCGATGGCGCTCGCGAGCGCCAGGCCGATGACGAAGATCTTCGCCACGTCGCCGACCGGCTCCGGCTCCGCGCGATCCAACCGGTAGAAAATCAACAGCCACAGCGCGGCCGGCACGAGCGCCAGTGCCACGCCGGCAAGCAATAAGGCCGCCCCACTCAAGGCGGGTTTCAACAGCGTGTCCAGCGCCACCACCGCTGCGACGAACAAGAGTAAGACTACAAATGCGGTCAGATCGGCCCACAAGGCTCCCTTACGTTGATAGGCCGCTCGTACAATTGTGCTTTGTGCCCTCTCCATGTGTGCATCTCCTAAACGTTACGCCTCGCCCTATCGGGGACCCGGGGACCCCACATTCACTGCATCGTCCTGTTCAGAGACCGGACGCCTTGATCCGTCACACGCTTGTGTCGCGCCCTTGCGCAGAGCTGCCCTTGCTCCGAGCGCACAAACCTGCGGGGCCGGAGCAGCGTCGCTGCCCCGGCCTCACAGACCTTTACCGATCGTTTACTTCTGCCGCTCCAGCGCGATGTTGAGGACGTAGGGGTCATCAACGCCTTCCTCGATGGTGAACTCCTGCTCAAGGATTGTGCGATAACCCTTTGCGCCGATCATCCATGGGTACGCGACGCCGGTGGGAATCCGGTTGTTCAACTCGAACTGGCCCTTGCTGTTGGTCTTGGCGAATGCGAAGACATCTTCATCCGCACCATCCTCGAGCCACTGCTCCGCGTCCACGCCTTCGTTCAACACCACGACCAACGCGCCATTGATGGGCTTCTTGCTCTTGGCGTCCACCACTGTGCCCTCCACGGCCACGTCGTCGCCGGGTGGGGTGGGCCCTTCTCCGACGATGACGGTGCCGGACGTCAGCAGATCCTCGCCGATGTAATACTCAATCGTGTACTCGCCGTTGGGCAGGGGCGAA
>JAMDDR010000081.1 GCA_023488685.1 Chloroflexota bacterium
CCACAGATCGTGCGGCTGTTCAACCAGATGCCACAACCGCGCTACGTCATCTCGATGGGCGCGTGCGCCACAGGCGGCGGCCCCTTCAAGGAAGGGTACAACGTCGTCTCCGGCATTGACAAGTTCATTCCAGTCGACGTGTACATCCCCGGCTGCCCGCCACGCCCTGAGGCATTGATGCATGGGTTTATCAAGCTGCAGGAGAAGATCGAGAAGCAGTCGGTGCGCACCGTATCCTGGTACAAGCCCGGCGAAGACGACGTCATCCCTGTGCCGCTGCTGGGACCGGATGTGGTGGACCTGCGCCGCTCGGCGGAGATCGCGGAGAAGACGAAGGGCGACCGCGTGACCGATAGTGCCGCGGAAGATGTCAACGTACCACAGCCTGCCAACGGGTAAATAAGGAGCCGTGAACGATATGTCCGAAACGACAAACACACCTCCTGCGGCCCCGGCCGCAAAACCCGCTCCGGCGGCAAAGACGGCTCCCGCTCAGCGTGCCGAGAAGAAACCGGTGGTGACGCTGGCACAATTGACGCCCGAGATGCAGGCATTGCAGGAGTACCTGGGTGACACCATCATCCAGCCGGCACCGTTCGAAGGCGTGCTGGTGACCGATGCCAGCAAGCTGACCGACGTGGCGCTGTTCCTGCGCGACGAGCTGCAGTTCGAGACGCTGGCAAACGTGACGTGCGTGGACAACCTCAAGGAAGGTTACCTGGAGCTGGTTTACCACGCCCAACACATCACGGGCGGCCAGCCGTTGTGCTTCAAGACGCGCGTGCCGCGTGACGATTCCGTGGCGGTTCCCTCGCTCACGCCGCTATACCCCGGCGCCGAGTTCCAGGAGCGCGAGATCTACGACCTGTACGGCGTGCGTTTCACCGGCCATCCCGACCTGCGGCGCATCCTGTTGTGGGAAGGGTTCAACGGTTACCCGATGCGCAAGGACTGGCACGAACCGTACTACGAGCAGGATACCAAGCCATTTGATTCGCGCTGGCCGGCCGGCCACCACAAGCTGGCCGAGGAGCGCGTGCCGTGGGCAGACAACGTGCAGTACCCACCCGGCTTCGACCCCATAAGCTATGCCGGCAACCCGGACGCCGGGCTGTACGACACGATGATGACGGAGCTCCCGCCCCTGGCCACCTCCGCCGACCAGAATGGCAACGGCCTGGTGGATGTGACCGAGATCAAGACGGACGAGTTGATCGTCAACATGGGTCCGCAACATCCCAGCACGCACGGCGTGCTGCGCATGGTGGTCAGGCTCGACGGCGAGACGATCACCGACCTGAAACTGGTACTGGGCTACCTGCATCGCAACCACGAGCAGATCGGCGAGCGCAACACCTGGCTGCACAACATCCCCTTCACCGACCGGCTGGATTACCTGTGCGGCATGGCGAACGAATTGGGTTATGTGGTTGCGGTCGAGAAGATGATGAAGCTCAAGCCAACCGAACGCGCCGAATACCTGCGTGTGATCATGGTTGAGTTGACCCGCGTCGCCTCGCACTTCTGGTCCATCGGCTTTCTGCTGAACGACCTGGGCGCGTTCTACACGCCCGCGCTGTACTTCATCACCGAGCGCGAGTTCATCCTGGACGTGTTCGACCGGGTGACCGGCAGCCGCATGATGAACAACTATATGCGCTTCGGCGGCGTGGCGCGCGACCTCACACCCGACCAGATCGCGCGCATCCGCGAACTGGTGCACGAGCGCCTGCCAAAGGCGCTCGACGAGATGGAGCGCCTGCTCAGCGACAACGAGATCGTGCGTGCGCGCACGATTGGCGTGGGCTACCTGTCAGCCGATCGCAGCATTGCCTACAGCATCACCGGCCCGGTGCTGCGCGCCGCCGGTGTGTCTTACGACATCCGCCGCGCCGACCCTTACAGCCTCTACGACCGCTTCGACTTCGACGTCCCGGTGCTGTACGGCGGCGACGTGTACGACCGCTACCGCGTGCGCGTGCTCGAGATGCGCCAATCGTTGCGCATCCTGCAGCAGGCCCTGAGCCAGTTGGACCAGACCAAGCCTGGCGATATCCAGGCCGGTAAGAAGGCCTACATTCACCGCGTCCCCGCCGGCGAGGTGTACTCGCGTGTGGAGACGCCGAAAGGCGAGTTGGGCTTCTACCTGGTCAGCGATGGTGGCCAGAATGCCACCCGCTACCACGTGCGCTCGTCGTCGTTCATCAACCTGGGCGCGCTCAAGGAGATGACGGTAGGCCAAAAGGTCGCCGACGCCGTCGTGATCCTGGGCAGCCTGGATATTGTATTGGGTGAAGTGGATCGCTAATCGGTCGTTGGTAGCTGGTCGCTGGTCGTTAGTAACTGGTAAATAGTCACCAGCGACCAACAACCAGCGACCAGCCACTAGCAACCAGCTACCACAACGAGGATTTGAAATGGGTTTGTTAGGAACCGGAATACTCAAGGGTCTGAGCGTGACGCTGAAGCATTTCTTTGCCACCTACACCGAAGACCTCAAATACCAGGGCCAGAAAGCCGGCATCGAGCCACGCCCGTTGCGGCGGCAAAATCCGAAGAATCACGGCATCATGACGGTCGAATACCCGAACGAGCGGATCCCGATGCCGGAGAATTTTCGCTATATCCCGTTCCTGGTGAAGGACACGGAGAAGAACGAGGACAAGTGCACGTCGTGCGGCATTTGCGCCAAAGTATGCCCGCCGCAGTGCATCTGGATCGTGCGCACGGAGGACCCGGTCACCAAGCGCCCGGTGCCTGCGCCAAAAGAGTTCTACATCGACACGACCGTGTGCATGAACTGCGGCTACTGCGCGGAGTTCTGCCCGTTCGACGCGATCAAGATGGATCACAACTATGAGATCACGTCGATGCACGACCGCAGCCACGAACTGGTATTTGACAAGGACCGGCTGACGATGCCGGACACCTATCACGCCACCATCCATCCGTCGGATTGGGCTCGCGAGCTTGAAGAGAAGGCGGCGGATGAGGCCAAGAAGAAAGCGGCAGCCGAGGCCAAGGCAGCGGGGGATGCCAGGAAGGCGGCCGCAGCCGCGAAACCCGCAGCGGGACAGCAACCTGGCGCAACTTCCCCCACCCCACCCGCGCAAGCCTCCCCATCATCTGGGCAGAAGGGTGAGCCGAAGCGTGAGCCGAAGCCGCCGGCTACAGGCAAGCCGGAGTAGCGTCACCCTCTTTATAATAGCGGCATGACCAGCACGACATCCCAACCCCAAGCTGAAACAGGGCATCTGGAAGCCATGCGAGCGAGCGCGACAGCAATGGCGCCGTCGCCCGCTCCGCTGCCGATGGAGAATGGCGACCGGCTGACGCGCCGCGAGTTTGAGCGCCGATATGAGGCAATGTCGCGCGTGAAGAAAGCTGAACTCATCGAAGGAACGGTGTACATGCCTTCACCCATCCACGCCAAAAGCCACGCGCAGCCTCACACATTCATCATGGGGCTGCTCTTTAACTATGTCGCAGCCACGCCCAGTGTTTTGGCCCTGGACAATCCAACCCTGCGGCTGGACGAGGACAATGAGCCGCAACCCGATGCCGTGCTGATGATTGACCCGGCCCACGGCGGGCGCGCACGTATCAACTCGGACGATTACCTTGAAGGGCCACCGGAGCTCATCGTCGAGATCGCGTCAAGCAGTGTCTCGTACGATCTGCACCAGAAGTTCAACGTGTACCGGCGTGCCGGCGTGCAAGAGTACCTGGTATGGCAGGTGCGCGAGCAGGCGTTGCGATGGTGGCGATTGGATGAGGGCACATACACACCACTCGTTCCCGACGAGGCCGGTGCGCTTCGAAGCGTCATATTTCCGGGCTTGTGGTTGGCAGCAACGCCATTGTTGCGCGGCGACATGCAAACCGTCATCGCAGTGCTGCAACAAGGGTTGCAGTCGCCCGAATACGCCGGACTCGTTCGGCGCTTAAGCGCGAGTACGCCAACGGAATCACCAGACGAGCGGTGACGGAGGAAGGTCTTTGTCTTACGTCTGTCCTCAAGGTCGATCCCTTCTCACTGCCCCTTATAATGCCTATGGTGATCAGCGTTATTCCCGAGTGGAGATCAACCTGGAAATATGATGCGTGGTTGTCGCGGTGCCCGCCTGGAACGTGTCATCGTCGCATGACTGCAGCCTGGGAACATAAGCGGCCAACGACTAACGACAAAAACTCATAACTAACAACCAATTGAGACAATAATGACCGTAACTGAGAAACAAGTGATTGACGCGCTTTCGCGCGTGATTGAGCCCGAGTT
>JAMDDR010000002.1 GCA_023488685.1 Chloroflexota bacterium
TGCTCTTCCCCTTCCGCCAGCAGCACCTCCAGGTTGTCCAACACCAGCAGCACCCGCCGGCGCCGCATCTGCTCCAACAGCAGGCTCAGCCGGCGCTCCAGGCTGCCCGACACGGCCGGCATGGCCGACACCTCCCCCAACTTCTCCGGGGCCAGCACCTGCACACACTCATCCAGCAGCGCTTCGCACCGGGGGGCATCCCGTAGCGATCGCCAGATCACCACCTCGAAGTGCTCCGCCACCCGGTGCATCAGGCTCACCGCCAGCGCCGACTTCCCGATCCCGCCCAGCCCCACCACGCTCACCACCCGGCAGCCTTCCGCGACCACCCGCGGCCCCCCCTCCGCAGAAGCTGGGCGTGAAGGTGCGCCACCGCTGCCTGCACGCCCAGCGCCGTCGCCAGCCATGTCTCATCCAGCGGCCCTTTCTGCTGTGCGGCCCGCCACAGCGCCCGGATCGCCTCGGCCTCACGCCCGGCCGGCTAGGCCTGCTGCTGCACCGCCAGGGCGATGAACTGCTTCAGGTGCTCGCCCTTGGGGTAGCTGGTGCCGGCTTCCCACCCGCCCACGGCGCGCCGTGACACGCCCAGGGTCTGGGCGAGGCTGGCCTGGGTCAACCCGAGGGCCGTCCGCAGCATCAGGATGGTCTGGTCAAAGGCATAGTCTGGCTGCGGGTATGAGGATGGTCTCAAGCTCAAGCATGCACTCCTTTCCGCTTGCCTCCCAGGAACGCAGCGCTGCCAAGTGTTGGGAAGTGATGTACGGTGACTTCAAGCAGCCTAATTATTATACTGTCGACCATTCTTATTCGCTGCATTGATTGCTAATACCCGCCCCCCTGTTAAGACAGTCGATACATGCAACTGTAGTACTAATGCAACGGCCTTGACAGTCACTCACCAGCGTTGTACTATCAGTTCATTAACCTCACAACGCACCACTGATCATTGATCGTATTCTGTTGTGAAGCCGGTGCAGATTAGATCGTCCCCCGTTTGGTAGCTGTAATGTAAAGGTTGTGTAAATGGCTCTTATTTGTTGTTGGAAAAGGGGCGGTGGTGATTGATCAACTAGACCTGAGGCTGAAGGATTGGGTATCCACCATCACAGGTGGTATTTTGCCGTCTCTCGCGCCACCCAGCGATGCCCCAGCTCAGATTGAGGCCGGTGTGTCGTTGTATCTGTTCGAACTCTCGACGGCACCTGTTCCCCCCACACCCAATGGCACACGCCGTCTGCCACTCATGATCATGCTCAACTATCTGGTAACAACGTGGGCTAAGGAACCGGAGGAGGCGCATCGCTTGCTTGGCCAACTCGCCTTCGCCGCCATGGAGATCCCGGATTTCGAAGTCAAACTCGATCCTATCCCCCTTACAGCCTGGACGGCGTTTGCAGTCAGGCCGCGGCCGGCATTCATCTTGCGTGTGCCGTTGCGATTGGAGCGACCAGAACCGCCCGTCAGACTGGTTCGCAAACCGATCAAGGTGGAAGTTACCCCTCTGGAAAGTGTGAGCGGCATCGTGCTAACGCCCGACAATGTGCCCGTAGTCAGTGCATATGTCACGCTGCCGGCACTCAACCTCAGTGAGCGCACTGATGGCAACGGGCGCTTCCACTTCCCAGCCGTGCCCGTTGAGCCGCGTGTCAGACGCCTGAACATCCGAGCAAAGGGCCAGGAGCAGAGCGTCACGATTACAGGGTCTGAATCGGATCACGGTCCGTTTGTGATTCGATTTAACATACAGGAGGGTTGATATGCCGAATTACTTTGCCCCAGGTATCTATGTCGAAGAGGTGCCTGGTGGCGCCAGGCCAATCCAGGCTGTTGGCACGAGCACACCCGGGTTCGTGGGAGCTGCCCCAGATCCAACGAAGCACGTCAACGAAGTGGTGGCAATCAACAACTGGCTGCAGTTCGTGCGCGAGTTCTGCAAAGAGGACAGCCAAAGCACACCCCTCTCGAATGCGGTGTATGGGTTCTTTCTCAACGGTGGCAGTCGCTGCTATGTCGTCAACGTCGGTAAAGACAAGCCGATTACCGGTAGTGGAAAGGAGCGCCAGGGGCTGGATCTGCTGGCTGAGGTTGATGAGATTGCCATCGTGGCAATACCCGGCTACAACGATGTCGCCTCGTACGAAGCCGCCCTCGCCCATTGCGAAAACCTGAAGGATCGCGTTGCCATCCTGGATGCGCCTGAAGATGTCAAGGACATTGATCTGCTCACCAAGGTCGCTACCGCTCCCGTGCCCGAGCCCTCGGCCATGGAGGGTGGCCTACGTCCACGGCTATCGGCCTACGGGACCCTGTACTTCCCATGGATCACGATCCGCGATCCCTTTTCAAATGAGCTGGTGAATGTGCCCCCTTCAGGGCACATGGCGGGCATCTGGGCCAGATCTGACGCGGCCCGTGGCGTGCACAAGGCTCCCGCCAACGAGGCCGTGCTCGGCGCGTTGAACGTGGTATATAACCTGACCCGCGATGAACAGGGCACCTTGAACCAGAACGGTGTCAATTGCATACGCTTGTTCCAGCGCGAAGGGATCCGCGTATGGGGCGCGCGCACGTTGGACGATGGCAGCAGCGAGTGGCGCTATTTAAACGTGCGCCGGCTGTTTAACATGATCGAGGAATCCATCGCCACCAGCACGCGCTGGATTGTCTTTGAACCGAATGACCGCACCTTGTGGAAATCCATTCGCCGCGATATCAGTGCCTTCCTCACGATCCTGTGGCGCGATGGTGCGCTGATGGGCCGCACACCAGAGGAGGCCTTTTTCGTGAAATGCGATGAAGAGACCAATCCTCAGGAGATCATCGACGCGGGCATGGTCGTAACGATCATCGGCATCGCCCCAGTAAAACCGGCCGAGTTCATCATCTTCCGCGTCAGCCAGTTGGCGGGCAGTGCCCAAGTGGAAGTCCAGGGAGGACCAAATGCCTAGTGTTGCGCCTGCCCCGGCCGAGAATACGCCTCTCGCCGGCACCATTACGGATCCCTATCGCGCTTACAACTTCAAGCTGGAGATTCAAGGAGTCACCCAGGGTCATTTTACCGAGTGCAGTGGCATGGATGTCCGCGTGCATCCGATTAAATATCGCGAAGGCGGTAATAACCAGGTTGTGCATTCGGTGCCCGGGCCCGTGGAGTACGGCGATATAACGTTGCGTTACGGCCTCACGGCGTCTACCGAGCTGTGGGACTGGTTCATGACCGCGGTGAGCGGACGAACGGAGCGTAAAAACGTCTCCATCCTTCTTCTCGACAGCGACGGATCTACCGAGCTTATGCGCTGGAACCTGGTCAACGCCTGGCCCTCGCATTGGCAGGGAACGATCCTGAATGCATCCGGCCGCGAAGTGGCAATTGAGTCGTTGTCGCTCGTCTTCGAGACCCTCGAACGAGGTTAACGACGTGCCTGATCATGTGCGGTCGCGACGAAGGTTGCGGGAATTGCCTCGCTTGTTGGCCGGCATCCTGGCCGCCATTCACCATGCCTGGGCCGAGACTGCCGTTATCCAACAGAACATCGAACCCGGCGCCGCCAGGCGTGACAGTGCGCCTACCGGTGCCCCAACACAGAACCCTGCCGAACCATCCGCGCACAACGCCGGCACACGACTCGAACACCCAGCCGAAGACCCGTCCATACCCGAATCTGAGCGTCTTCCGGGCCATTGGCTGGCGCGGGTACGCTCCGCCGGGCCGCCTGCGCACTGGCTGGAGCGGATTCGTCAGGCCGAAGCAGAGCGCCGCCAGGCTGGCCTTCTGCCAAGGCTCGAACCGCTGCCGGCACCAGCACCATTACCGGGTGGGCTGCACGCCACGACGGGAACGTTGCCCGTAGATCCATCCAGCCTGATACCGCCGGAAGCGCCGGCGTCCAACACCACGGCGACTGTGTCGCAAGTACCCGCTGGCGACCAGTCGCCACGTCAATTCGAGCCCAACGATACGACAACCAGTCAGGGCGCAATACCGGGCCCCACCCACACGCCCATGAGCACAGCATGGCCAATGGCCGGACGCACGCGCACAGAAACAGGCCACGGCCCATCTCAACCGGCATCCGGTGGGCCCCCACCCTTAACACATCCTGCCGCCCAGGTCGGGTCCAATCCAATCGTGCCGGGGAGCGCGCGTCCTATTCCGCGTCCGTTCGTGTTGCGTGCGCCGGCTGGCCCAGGAGGACCATCGACCCCACCAATGCGCACCCCGGCGGCTGCGGCCAGCAGCGCATCCCAACCACTATCTCAAGCTGAAGCTCAGTCTCAG
>JAMDDR010000379.1:0-2546 GCA_023488685.1 Chloroflexota bacterium
CCCGCTGGCGTCGGCCACTGGCATCCCTACACAGCCGCCCTTCGAGTGGCTGTGGGCGGATCATGCCGTAGACACCGAACCGCCGCAGTTTGTCGGCATCAACTCGCCGCAGTTCAGCGTGGGTCCAGGCGCTAACGTCATTCGTGGTTATGCTTCTGATCCGTCGGGCGTTCCACTGATACAGGTGCAGGTGCGCGATTCCCTCGGCGTGGTCACCACGCTGACCTGTCCCGACGCCACACCTGATGACGGTCAATGGACGTGCGACTGGCCGATAGGAACGCCTGTCGACGACGGCGACGAGTTCTTTATCCGGGCGCAGGCTACCGATGGCTTGGGTCACGTCAGTGCGTGGACAAGCCCCTGGCGCAATCTGATCGTGGATACCCAACCGCCCACGGTCACGCTCGACACACAGGCTCGCGCGGCGGTTTAGGGACAGATCGTGGGCCCAGCAGGCGCGCTGCTCGCCGGCTCGATGGAGGATAATCACGGCGACGGGCAGGTCCAGATCTGCCGCGACACGGGCGCCGGAACAGTCTGTGACTGGGCAACCACGCTGATGACGACGTTGGCTCCCACGAATACCGCTTCGGTCTACGACGATGTGCCCGCCACACCCGTCGATATCATTCCCACCACGTACTGTGGCGGTGGGGAGATCACCCGCTTCTTCAATGTAACGGATGACTTTATCGCCGGCAATATGGAACTGGGCTTTAATGCCATCCATCCGAACCGCGCGGAGATCGTCGCCGAACTGGTTTCTCCGGCCGGCACGCGGGTGCGCGTGATCGGCCCAAGCGGGACGATGTACGGCTTCGCCAACGATGATGTCTGGTTGAGCGATGCCGCGGTTGGTTCGCTGCATGTCTCCTCGGATGACGATCCAACAGAGCCGTACTATGACCGCCTGGCGCGGCCTGATACGCCGCTGAGCGCCTTCAATGGCGAAGCGGCTGTTGGCGTGTGGCAATTGCGGATTTGCGACGCGAACCCGCTGCTGAACGATGGGACGTACGCCCGCAGCCGCCTGAGCCTGACGCCGCAGGGCGCGGCCCTTTCCACGGCGGGGACGTGGGCCTATGCGTTGCCCACGCTCGCGGGCGCAGATGGCCTGACGCAGACGCTCTCGATCTACGGCATGGACGATGTGGGCAATCGCACGACCAGTGCCATCAGCCTGACTTATCAACTGGATGTCGTTCCCCCGGCGCTAACCGTCACCACCATCATCACTCGCAGACAGCAGTTGTTCCCGCTGATGGTGTTGGCCGGGCAGGTGAGCGACGGCAGCGGTCTGAACGAAGTCTATGTGCGCGTGGATTCGCCGGAGGGTGCCTCTTACCGCGACGCAGTCAGCCGCAGCGGTGCGTATTGGGGTTACACGCTGCAGCCTGCTACGCCGGGAATATACACGCTATGGTTGGCGGCGTATGATGTAGTTGGCAACGTCACCACGATGGGGCCGTATCAGGTGCAGGCAAGCACTCATTGGCTGTATCTGCCGGTGGTGATGCACGAGAGCTCCGGCGAGACCGGGGCGAACCTTATCTATCTGCCACAGCTCACGCGGTGACAGACCCGCTAGACTCCCGGAGTCTCAGGCGAACGCCGTTCGCACGACCCCGGGAGTCTGATCCCGTCTAATGTGCCTCGACCACTTGATCGACTTCAGGCTTGAAAGCCAGGAACCAATAATAGTATCCCTTGCTGTTCAGGTGCGGGAACAGCCACGAGAAGATGTCCAGGCGGCGTCCTTCGCTATTAAATATTGTGGCGAAATCGGCGCGCCGGATGCCGCGCTCGTCCGCTGCTTGCTGAAGAACGGCCTGGTAAGCGTCCCGGCCGGGCTCGATGGGCAGATCGGAGACGATGGTTTTCCCCGGTGGCAGCGTCCGCAGCAACGTGCGAAGCGCTGCACGATACGTGTCGAGTGGCACTCGTCGTTCAAGGTCACTTGAGGTCGACACAATGATCAGGCCGGCCCCGTTCAAGTCAACTTTGGGGAGTTGATGGTCGATGATATCCTGTATCGTCGCTGCGCCCTCGCTGACATTGGTGACGTGCACAGGCCGGCCTGTTTTAGCGCGCAGATAACCGGCGATGCGTCCGGCAATCCCTTCGTCAGGGTAGGCGGCGCCAATGGCCTGCATGGTCGAATCGCCCAGCGCGACGAGCCGGATCGCATTGGCGGGAACCGGCTCGTTGGCCTTGTCCTGCCAGTACTTCGGGAAGCTGGCCGCGTGCCGGGCGGCCAGCGCCACATTGATCCCGATGAACAGGATCAGGACGAGTACAATGCCCGCGAGGATCATCGTATTGCGTTTCCTTTTCGACATGGCACGCTATCTCCTTCTCGATGCAGGAGAGCGGGCTTGCTCAAGCTGGTGGTGGGGACGTTGTGGCGTGCGAGGGCAGTCGTTAGAGCAGGCCTGACCCCAGCACGATGAGACCGAACGCCAGGACCGCAGCGCCGACATAGGCGAGATAGATGAGGGCATTTGGCTTGGTTGCCGTGGGGCTGAGCACCGATAGGAAAAAAG
>JAMDDR010000379.1:2556-4256 GCA_023488685.1 Chloroflexota bacterium
CGTGCACGGCATTTTACCTGGCGGCGGACGGGATCGCCGAGCGCACCACTTGCTTCCACATCTCGGATAGGTTGGTCTGGTCGACGTACAGCAACGCGAGCAGTGACAGCACCAGCAGCACACCGGCGTGGGCGTGCCCGGCGCGCCAGAGTTGCTGGCGCAGCGGATTCTGGCGATAACGGGGATCTCGGATCAGCAGGGTGAGAATGCTGACGCCGCCAAAAATGACGGTGGGCAAGATGACAAGCAATAGACCGGCAGACGTGCGTGACTCAGGACTCATCGCTAACTCTCCTTGAACGTTCACAGACGTTCACTCATCTGTTGGAGCGTGGTCCCGAAGCCTGGTCTCGATGCACTCCAGGTTTGTGCGCATGTTGCGCAGTTCGTCGAGGGAGATTCCTGACAGCGTGTCGTCCGCCAGCGCCTCTGCGTGCGGGATCACCTCTTGCAGCACCTGTTCACCAACCTCGGTCAAGGCCAGATGGTAGGTACGCCGGTTCTTCCCCCGCTTTCGCGTCAGCCATCCGCGCTCCACCATCCGGTTGGTCAGCACCGACACTGTTCCTCGCTCGATCAATAGGTGATCGGCGAGCGCCGACGGCGCGATTCCATCTGCGCCGCCCTGTTGCCATACGGCCAGCAGCACGCGAAACTGCGCCTGTGTGATCCCATGCCCGGCGAAATGCTGATCGAATCCCGTCGCCATGCGCGTCCCGATTCGCATCAGCGCCGTGCAGATCCACGCTGTGAGGTTCTCTTCCCTCATGATTTGAATGATAACTGTTATAACACTAACTGTCAAGGGGAACGTCTCGCACTAGCGCTTGAGCTTGTCGCTAAAATGCTCGCGGAACTTCCGCACCTTTGGCGCAATGATCATCTGGCAGTAGGGTTGATAGCCATTGTGCTGGAAGTATTCCTGGTGATAGTCCTCCGCCAGGTAAAATGCCGTGAACGGCGCCAGCTCCGTTACGATGGGAGCGCCCCAGATCTTTGCCGCCGTGATCTCCTGGATGACTCCTTCCGCCACCGCCTTTTGGTCGGGATCGCGGTAAAAGATGACCGAGCGGTACTGCGTGCCAATATCGGCTCCTTGCCGGTTCGGCGTGGTTGGGTCGTGCACGGTAAAGAACACCTCAAGAATCTCTTTGAGCGTGATCACCTTGGGCTCGAAGGTGATCTGCACCACCTCGGCGTGATTGGTCGTGCCGGTGCAAACCTGCTCATAGCTGGGGTTGGGCACTGCGCCGCCGGAATAGCCCGACTCGACATGCAACACGCCTTTCAAGTCGTCATACACGGCCTCGGTGCACCAGAAACAGCCGCCGCCCAGCGTGATGACGGCTTCATTCGCCTTTTTCCCCTCGTCCATCGTACTCCTCTCTGCGCCCACCTGCATTGGCGGTTCGCAGGCTAGCAATTTAACACACCCAAACGGTTACTCACGATGGGGGACACCCATCCCCTGGCATACACGTAGCGGCCGGCTCGCGCAGCATGCCGGCCTGCCCGCGCCCGTGCAACCCCGCGGTCCGCAGCGACATCTGTACGCGACGTATCCGTAACCCCTGCGATTGCCGGTGTAACCGCGAAACGAGGTCACGAGGTCACGCAAACCGCATCACCCGGCCGCCATTCACTCCGCTCACAGCCCCGGCTCGTTCAGCCTGCATCTGAGGATGCAGGCTGAACACTCG
>JAMDDR010000011.1 GCA_023488685.1 Chloroflexota bacterium
CGAGTTGTGTCACCTCATCCCACGAACAGATCGGGCGGAGCACGCCGCTGCCACCGCTATGCGCGCCTTTCACCGAAAAGCACGCGCCGAGAGGCGTCAGGTCCACACGGCCGACAAACGGCTGCGACTCGTAGGATGGCAGCACAATCATATAGGGTGCGGACAGCCCATGTGCGATGATCTCGTAATGCATGGTGGGTTTGTTCCACGCGCGGCGCACCAGGCTGTAATCGTTCAGCAGCGTCAGTGTGCGCGATTGCACCTGCTGTTGAACGGCATCACAGTGGCGGGCGTACTCACCACCCCAGTCCCAAACCCGGTCGATCAGGACGCGTGCCTGGATGTGCCCGGCCTGCAAGGCTTCGCGCAAACCGGGCAACTCTTTCGCGCCAAGCATGCGCACAGAAATGCCGCGCGCGACACAGGTAGCCTTTAACAGGTCCAGGAAGTCGGCGTCATGTTCCCACGCCCAGATAATCAGCAGATCCGTTTTCACACGACGATCAGATCTCGCGAGAAGGTGGTCAGGCTTTCGCCGCTTTCAGTGGTGACGACCATATCATCCTCAATACGGACGCCACCCTTGCCCTCGATGTAGATGCCCGGTTCAACGGTAAACGTCATGCCGGGTTGCAGCACCGTCTTGTCACCTTTGACCATATAGGGTGCCTCGTGGCCCTCTAATCCCAGGCCATGCCCGGTGCGGTGCGTGAAATACGGTCCGTAGCCTGCGCGCTCAATCACCTCGCGCGCAGCGTGGTCGACATCTTCTGCCAGGATGCCGGGACGCACAGCAGCACGGCCAGCGGCGTTAGCCTGCTTGACGATTTCATAGACATGCTTCATCTCGTCGCCAGGCTCCCCGATGGCGATGGTACGTGTAATGTCGGAGCCATAGCTGTCCACGACCGCGCCGAAGTCGACCACCATCAAGTCACCACGCTGCACTGCGCGCTCGCCGGCAAAGGCGTGCGGGAAGGCTGCACTCAGCCCTGTCTGC
This sequence comes from Chloroflexota bacterium, assembly GCA_023488685.1. Taxonomy (GTDB): domain Bacteria; phylum Chloroflexota; class Anaerolineae; order J036; family Brachytrichaceae; genus CAIXPS01. The sequence continues at coordinate 1,001 of JAMDDR010000011.1, forward strand.
ACCAATGGCGGCGACGCCGGCTCTTGCGGGTTTTGTTCGAACGACACCATCATGAAAAGGCCTGCCACCTCACGCTCAGTCATCCCTGGCTTGATCCGCTTGATCGCCTCAGCCAGCACGCGCTCCGGCACTTTGGCAGCGCGGCGCATCCGTGATATCTCGTCGGCGTCTTTGGTCATCCGCATCTGTTTCAACAGGTCAGCCGCCGAGACGAAGCGGGCGTTCGCGGCCTGGTGGCTCAACAGGCCGGACTCCAACACACGCATTTGCGTCGGCTCGACGCCGATGACTTTCCCATCCAGCTTGAGCTCACGCACGGCCAGGTCGGCGACTTCCTGCAGGTCCTGCCCATCCAGGTAGCTATAAACACGCCAATCGATTTGCACGGGGCCATGCATGGCCTTACCCGCCTCGAAAGCGGGCACCACCAACGCCGGCCGGTCAGATGGATCGGCAGGTAACAGAGCGATGATGGGGCGTTCGCCCAGATGGTAATGGATGCCAGTGAAGTACAGCATGTTCGCGCCAGGCACGATCGCGACACAGTCCGTACCCGCGGCGTGTTGCAGTTCGTTCAGCTTACGTAAACGTTCGATGCTCATCAATGAGTGCTCCCTAAAGTTTATAATTGATTTTATTCGATTGTAAACAGACATACACGCGAAGGAGATGGGGGCAAAGACATGAGCAAATTCCTCAGCTTTCTCAGTGGGTCACTGGCCGGGGCGCTGGCCAGTGCGGCGATGGTGATGCTACTGACGCCGAAGTCCGGACAAGCCGTCCGCACCGACATCAAACGCGAAGTCAATTCGATCCTGGAGGAAGGACGGCGTGCTGCCGAGTTGAAGCGAGTGGAGTTGGAGGCTCAACTCGCGCAGATGCGCGGCGACCTGCCGCTGTCCGAGTTAAACACAACGCAGGTCCCCAAGTAGCTCTCAGGCCTGCGGGCCGAGATAAGATGTGCAGAGGGGCAGCCGGAATCCGGCTGCCCCTAACCTTCGCAAGGGGTTACGGCTACGGCGTACGCGTAATCGGCGCCGTAGAGGTAATCGCCGGCGCCGCGGCTGTAGGTGCCGGTGTGGGCGCCACTGGCCCACCAGTCTGATTGCCTAATAGCGTCCTGCCATCCAACAGGAAAGGTTGATTGCTCGGCAGCAATAGCGTCTGCACCGTAGGTGCCAGCTTCTCGATATAGCGGAACGTCAGCAGGTCCGGATTATCCTTCAATGCATCCGAGACCAGTAGCAGTGACTGAGCCTCGGCCTTCGCGCGGATCACCTGTGACTCTGCATCACCTTGCGCGCGCGAAATGGCGGCGTCAGCCTGACCCTTCGCCTGCACACGCACGCGTTCGGCTTCCTGTTGTTCCAATTGCACCAGGAACTTGGCACGTTCGGCGTTCTGCTGGGCGATCTGCTTTTGCTCGATCGACTGCGCATACTCGTCGCTGAACGTGACGTTGCGCAACAGGAACGCGGTAAGCTTCAGACCGTCCCGCTCAAAAATGCCGCGCAGTTCTTCGGTGATTTTGGCCTGCATTTCATCGCGCTTGGTGCTGTACACCTCTTCCACACGGTAGGCCGCCGCGCGGTTGTAGATAATGCTGCGGCTCTGCGGGCGCACGAAGTCATCGGTGTAGCGGTCCTGCCATTTCACGTACAGGTCGATGACGCTACCCTCATCCACCTGGTACTGCACGGTCGCGTCGATGTAGATGAGTTGGCCGTCGGCGGTGCGGGCGCTCACCGAGTCGTCGCCCTGCACCTGGCCTTCGGTTGCCGACTTGGACATGGTATACGCCTGCTGGGCGATCGAGTAACGCTTCACACTTTCAAAGAACGGCACGATCAAGTGCAAGCCAGGATTGAGCGCCGGCCCACGATAGCCGGTGGTGCTCAGCGCACTAATCACCACTGCCCGCTCCTGTGGCTGGATGAACACCAGACCGCTGCCGAGGGTATTCAGACCCAGGCCGCCGATCACCAAGGCCAGGATCAGCGTCAGTGAGAAGCGAACGGGCCTCCCTTGCGTACGTTGAGCGCTGACATACAAAATGTAAGCGACGAGCGCCAACAGCAACGCCCATCCAACAATCGTTAATAGACCAAAGTTATCCATACACTGATCACCCTCATTCGAACTCGCGGCCACCCAAGACCAGTCACACATGCGACAATGCTGGGGCAAGCCGCCATTAGTTGACCCTTATTGTGTCAATCGCAACTCATAGACGCCGGGCTCCGTCGTCACCTGGGTCGTCGCCGAAATCGCCAGCACAGCACGTCTTACCTTGCCCTCACCCTCGCTCCGCGTCCCGAAATCGACCGTCATACCACCGGCATTATCGGTCAACGGCATACGCTGCAGGCTCACAGAGCCATCCTGGTTGGCGACGATCAATTGCACTGACCAGTATTGAGGGAGTATGTTATCCACACGCATGAAGCCCTCGCTATTCCAGGCCGCATCGGCGTTCCCGTCATCCTTGAAACCGATCTCGGGGATTTCGATATTGTCGACCGCAAGTCCCTCACGATTAACGCCCGCGTCGGTGACCAGCTCAAAGCGCAGCAGAACCTGCTTGCCTGCATACTCACTCAGGTCCGCCTGCTCGTCCACCCACTGCGGTGTACCGGAGCCGCCAGATGAGCCGTTATAGCCACAACCGAGGTTGGCGCCGTTTGGGTTGGTGGTCACACAGGACGTGGTCTGCAGGATATTCCACGTCTCTCCCTGGTCTGTGGACACGCTGGCATATGCATAATCGTACCCCTCTTCGATGCGATACCAGGCGCGATACCGCAACGTGGCACTGGAGACCTCACTCAAGTCGACCTCGCGAGTCAAACGAGGGTTGCTCGCGTCCGCCCGGTTTGACCACCAGAACATGCCGTCGGCATTATCAGCCAGCAGCAATGGGACGATCGTAGACCCGGTGAAACTAATGCTGACCGGTGCATTCCCCTGCAACTCGATATAGTGGGTGCCAAACTGATTCACCTGGTCGTGGGTTTCATAAGGATAGTCGGTTGCATTCAGATCAGCATATGCCGACATGGGTGGCACATCCGTCTGCGTGTAGTTATAACGGTTGCTCGTGCCGGCATCATCCAGCTTCTGCTGGCCCATATAGTTGGCGATGACAAAGTCGGCAAACAAATCCTCAAACCGGTAGGGCTGGCCGGTGTCAGGGTCGGTAATCCCGGAATCGGCCAGCGTCGTCATGAAGCTGGGGATGCCGCGTTCCTTGGTATGAGCAAGCGCCTTGACCACGTCCGCACCGAAGCGGTCGTACAGATAGGACCAGAACAGATAGCCGGCGCCGTAATGCGCGCTATTCTCACCCGCGCTACTTTCTGCCCAGGTGTTCAACTGCGTCTCAGGCGCGTTGGCGAACGAGTACACGGTTCCCACCTCGTCGCCATATCCGTTCAGCCTCTCCGCGAGTTGTGCCGCTCCCTCCTCCAGCCATAGACTGGGCGCGTGCACCTGGTTATAACTGATCATATGTTGAAGTTCGTGCGCCAGCGTGCTCATGTAACCGGAGCTGCCCGGGTCTGAGCCGTTATAACCAGGCTCTGCGTTGACGACGAACATCTCGGCTTCGTTCGAGTCAGCCCGCACAGCGCGCAGGTAGCCGTCCGGCGAGGAGAAATACCCACCCACCGTACTGCCCACGCCACTGGCGTGCAGGATATACAGGTGCGGGTCGCAATCCACGCCAGGCCGTGCCTCGTCGCCGAAGAACTCACGATTCGTCGTCAGAATCTTCTCGGTGAACTCATCGCCAGCACGCCGCAGTGCCGTCGTGCTCAGATTGATGCGGTCGGGGGAACGTTCCACCCACATGTACACGTATTCGGTTTCGTACCTCAACTCGGCCGTCACCGTGAACTGGCTGTTATCGTCCTGGTTGCTCAGGACGAACTGGCGTGTGTCGCCCACGTCATAACCCTTCGACTCCACCGTGCACGAGATGGTGGTTTGCTCTGGTGACACACCCTTGAAACGAATCGCCAGGTCTGCCAGGTTCTCGCGCGGCAAAACCGTACTCAACGCCGACTCAAGCGTGTCACTGGTGACTGTCGCCGGCAACACTTTCGTCGTCGTTACATCCCCTGTAGGGCTTACGACGGTGGCGGTTGGCAACGGGCCACGCTGCAAGGGGCGCGGCGTATTGGTCGCACCAGGCAGTCTGCGCGGAACTGTCGTTACTACCGCCGGTAGCTCGATGGACGTGCCATTCATGCTGCGTATGAATACCATTGAGACCAGGATTGCGCCGCCGCACACGCTCAGGCACAGACAAGCAACCACCAATCCCGTAATTACCGCAATCCAGCCATTTCTACTCATGTCGGTCTACTCTTTTTATGCGCAATCCGCAACAATCCACATCAACCCACGTCATCAGGCACAAACCGCCCAACGCATTTGGCTTCCTGCCTTTCGCGCGGATCGTGAAGATTCTCGGGTGCAATTTCGATGGATGATTGAGCCCCTCGTGCCGTCAACGCCGTACGGCGCCGCCCAGTTGCGACTCTAACGCGCGGATGATCTTGCCGCGCTGTCGTTCGACCTCGTTGTCCGTCAACGTGCGGTCATCTGCCTGGTAGGTCAAGGCATAAGCCAGGCTCTTCTTGCCTGCGCCGGTCTGCTCGCCACGATAGATATCGAACAGGCGCACATCACGCAGCAGACTGCCACCTGCGCGCCGGATGGTTTGCTCCACCTGCGCAGCAGACACATCCTCATTCACGACCACGGCCAGGTCTTCATTCACGGCAGGGAAGCGGGGCACGTCTTTGACGGCAACACGCTCCACCCACACAGACTGTAACGCCGCCATATCAAAGTCGGCAATCAACACCGGCTGGCCGGCCGGCAGATCCCACGCCTCCCGCACGCGTGGGTGCAATTCACCCAGCACGCCAAGCTGTATCGCACCACGCCCTTTCTGTTCGATGCACGCTGCGGCAACACGTCCAGGGTAAAAGATCGGTTGATCGACTGGTTCGAAACGCACACCGTGGATGTGCAAACCATCGAACAACGATTCGACCACGCCTTTCAGATCGTAGAAGTCGAGCACACCGGCGTCGGTTTGCCGCCACGAACGTCCCTGCCGCGCGCCCGTCATGGCGATGACAAGCTTCGCGACCTCATCGGGCAATACACCTTCCTCGCCGGGCAGATACACGCTGCCCACCTCGAACACGGCCACACGCGCGTGATGGCGGATGTTCGAGGTCATGCTCTCCAGCGCCCCTGCCAGCAATGTATGGCGCATTGCGGCGCGCTCAGGGTTGATTGGATTCTGCAGCATTACGTATGGCCGGTCATCATTTGTGACGCCAGGCGGGAGAATGCGCGCTTCCAATTCGGCGGTGGTGAGTCGATAGCTCACAATCTCCTGCAAGCCTGATTCCACCAGCACGTCACGGACGCGTTCCTCAAACTCAAGCGCAGGATTGTCATATGCTGAAGGGATCTCGTCGATCATCAGCGTGGTAGGGATGCGATCATAACCATAAATCCGCGCCACTTCTTCGATCAGATCGTGGGCACCCTCTATATCCGTACGGTGCGCCGGCGCGGTCACGCGCAGTGGCGCTTCGTTCTGTGCCGCTACGGCGACGTCGAATTCCAAACTGCGCAGGATGCGAACGATTTCATCCGTATCAATCTTCATCCCCAGCAGACGCGTCACCTGCGCGGGATCGAGCTCGACCGCCACCTGCGGCAGTGGGTTCGGATAACCATCGAGAATGCCCGGTGCAACCACGCCATCTGCCAACTGTTGCAGCAGCGCGAGTCCACGCCGCTGCGCCAGCATTGCCAGTTCGGGGTGCAGGTTGCGCGCGAACCGGTAAGAGGCTTCACTGTTCAAGTTGTGATGGCGCGCCGTGCGCCGGATGTTGACCCAGTTCCAGGCCGCCACCTCAAACAGGATGTTCCTGGTGGTTTCCTTCACTTCGCTGTCTGCGCCGCCCATCACACCCGCGATACTGAGCGCATGTTGTGCATCGGCGACGACGATGTCCGTCGGCAAGAGCTGGCGATCTACACCATCCAGGGTCGTTAGCTTCTCATCCGGTTGGGCCAGGCGCGTGATGATTTTCGGCGGCGTGGTGATGGCATCGTAATCAAATGCGTGCGTCGGTTGGCCCGTCTCCAACATCACGTAGTTGGAAATATCGACGATGTTGCTGATCGGCCGCATGCCTGCAAGCGTCAAGCGACGCTGCATCCAATGCGGTGAAGGCCGTATCGTCACATCCTTAACGATGCCGATGGTGAAGCGCGGGTTTAGTTTCGGATCCTGGATCTCCAGGCCCACCAGCCTGTTCACCGGCTCGCCGCTTTCAACGTAATCTGCCGGCGGGTAACGCAGCTTCTGGCCGGTCAACGCGGCAACCTCTCGCGCGACGCCAATGATCGATGCAGCACGAATGGTGCTGGGCAAAATGGCAATCTCCAGCACCACATCACCCAGGTAATCCGCCAATGGCGTGCCGACAGGCGCATCTTCCGGCAGGATAATGATGCCATCGTGTTCGTCGCTGATGCCCAATTCCTTCTCGCTGCACACCATCGAGTCGTTCTTGATGCCACGCAGCGTAGCCTCTTTCAGCGTCATGATGACACGGCCTTCTTTGTGGCCATCGTACAGTCTGGCACCGCGCAGCGCCAAAACCACCTTCTGCCCGCTGTCGCCAGGTTTGATGTTAGGGGCGCCAGTCACGACGACGATAGGCTGCGCTGCGCCGTATTCGACGGTTGCCAGTAGTAATTTATCTGCGTTCGGATGCCGCTCGACGTTGAGCAACTGCCCAACGAAGATCTTGTCGCGGTCCCAGGGCAACTCCGCACCGGGCAGACCGATATACTCGATATGCTCGACCTCCAAACCGGCGAGGGTTAACTTTTCTGCCAGTTGCTCAACAGGTAATGTAATATCAACGTAGTCTTTTAGCCAGGATAGTGGAACACGCATAGAATCGGAGTATACCTGGACTTATACGAATGGCACAGCCCATCATTGCAAAAGCCATCCCCTCTCGTGCCCCGGCTACCCGACCCATCTTCCACTGCTCAATGAGAAAATGACCAGGATTTTGAGAACGCCAGGATCGGCAGGATCATCATAGCCCGCCAGGGAGAAGACATATGACATCGAGTGATAAAAAGTTCCAATCTGAGGTGGTTGAGCTATGCACAGAGATTCTCAATTCAGGCGTGCTCCCACCACTCATCGTGTTAGGTTGGGGTGGCGCTCTGCTGGCCCAATTCGAGTATCGTTTTTTCAACGCAGAGGGATCCGCCGCATATCTGGTGTTGCTTGGTTTGGGTGGATGTTGCCTGCTGCTCAACCATTTCCGGCGCTTCCGCTTATCGCTATGGTTGGCAGGTTGGGGATCACTTGGGTTAACACTGGCTGTTTTCTATACGACCCATGAAGCATATATGGTCCAGTGGATCGCGATTGCATGTGTCGTGATCATCTTTTTCAGCGGCTCGCCTGCGGGCTGGGCAGCAATCATTGCCACAGCCGGGGTAACCGCATGGATCGCATTCACACAGCCAGGGCCTTATCTGCAACCTGGGAATCTGGCACAGGTGCTTCTCCCACTCTTCACATTGGCTTTACTGGCAACCGTGGTGTCTCGCGTGCTGTACCGTACCTTGAAGTGGATGAGTGAAGGTTACGAGCAAGCGCGCCAGCATTCAGAATTAGCCAGCCGGCAGAGCGCTGAACTCGCGCTTGCCCTAAAATCTCTAAACCAAACCAGTTTTGCGCTCGCGCGAGCCAACGAACAATTGCGCGCCATGGTGACTGTTGCCGAAGACGCGCGCCGCTCAAAGCAGGAGTTTGCTGCCAGTATCAGCCATGAGTTGCGCATGCCGCTCAACCTGATCATCGGCTTCAGCGACGTCATCTTGAATGCGCCCTCCACCTATAACACCAGACGCCTGCCGCCCAAGCTCCTGGCGGATATACACGTCATTCAACGCAACGCCCAACACCTGATGAAATTGGTCAATGACGTCCTGGATCTGAGCCAGATGGACGTGAGCCACATGACCATTATCAGGGAACCTATTGACGTGGACGAGTTCATCCAGTCATCCCTGGGTGATTTCGCCCAACTGGTCGACATGAGAGGGCTCTGGCTTGAACTGGATATTGAGCCGGGCCTGCCCCAGATCCACGCAGATCGCACACGGATACAGCAGATACTGCTCAACCTGCTCAACAATGCATTGCGCTTTACGGAGCAAGGAAGGATCACGATACGGGTACGCCATAGGGTGATGAACGTCCAGGGCCAGGAGCCCAGCGACGACATCATCTTCAGCGTCAGCGATACTGGTGTCGGAATCTCCCCGGAGAATCTGAAGCGCATCTTTGAGCCGTTTACGCAAGCAGACAACGCCATACAACGCAAACACGGCGGCACGGGACTTGGTTTGACCATTAGTAAACGTTTCGTGGAATTGCATGGCGGGCAGATGTGGGCTGAAAGCACCCCCGGCGTGGGCAGCACTTTCTACTTCCTGCTTCCGGCGCAACCCCCAGCAGCGATCTCACACGCTGAATATACGCCGCAGCAGGTCCATCGGCGCGAAGTAGGGAGCCTGTTCGTCGTAGAACCTCGCCCATTGCTGTTCCGTTTGCTCGAACGCCGCATACAAGGCATCCGGCTGACTCACGCACGGACGATGGAAGAGGTCATGGAACAGACGCTGTCTGAGTGCCCCGAGGCTGTGTTGATCAACCACCCTTCCGGCGCTCAGACGCAGTTCCAATGCCAGGAGGAACTCAAACACGTGCCGATCTTCCACTGCTACATCCCGAGCAATCTACGCTCCGGGCAGATGGACACGACAAAACCGGGTATAGTGCGTTGCTTTCTGGTCAAACCGGTGCTGCGCGAGCAACTCTACGAAGCCCTGGTCGATATCCTTGCGCCAACCGCGCCGGGCGCGATCCATACAGGGAAAGCCGGCGGCACACCCTATGCAGATACAGACACTTCTCCCCACAGCGCACGCATCCTGGTCATGGAAGGGGATGATGACACACTTCAGTTGATCGACCGCATGTTGCGGTCCGCGCCCAAAGCAGTGTTGCAGGATTACAGCGACATCATTCCACTGAAGGTTCGCACAGCGGAACAAGCCATCGAAGCCCTGCGTCACTACGATAGGCACCCCTTCCAAGGCGCTATTCTCGATCTGGGGTCTAACACGCCCAACGGCCTGGATGTCCTGTACGAAATGGAGCGCCAAGAGCACCTGCGCGCAGTTCCTGTGTGTGTGATCAGCGGGCAGGAACCCTCCGGAGCGGTGATGACTTCGCCTTACCTGGCGCTCACCCGGCTCGACGGGCTTACCACCCAGGAGTTGGCTCAGTCAGTTGCCACGCTCATGCAGATTGTTGTGCCGGGGGTTGAGTTGAGCGTGCAATAGCTGAGCGTAGCGAGGCGATGAGCTGCAGAGCAGAGTATGGCCTGGGCAGAAAACTCGTCGCGCCAAGTGCGCGCGCCAGTCCATGATCCGCAAGGATCGACGTAACGATGATGGGGATGGATGCTGTTTCCATGTCGGATTTCAGGAGCGTGAGGAGCTCCCAGCCATCGTGTTCTGGCATCATCACATCCAACAGAATGCTTGCCGGTCGTAAACCCTTTGCGCGCTGCAATGCCTCGTCAGGATGCGATAGGGGAACCAGGTCAAACTCATCGCTCTGTTCCAGGTAACGCTGCGCCAGGCGGATCGCATCGAGGTTATCGTCGATCATCAACACAGTCCGCTTGGCATTGGCATGGAACCGGATTTCAATGGTCTGCGTACTATTATCGGTAGCCCGAAGCACCATCTCGGCCTGCGTCATCTGAGCGAGTTGTGCAATCGTCTGCAGTTCCCCCTTTATATCTGTATCAGACACATCATTTGCCGCGCTGGGGCTCGACGGTATGGGCCCGTCGAATATCGTGGTGATCCAGTCGCCATCGACGACGACACGCACCGTGCGAACACTCCCAGGGGCGCTCTGCGCCATCCATGTTAAGGCTGCAATGAACAATTGGCGCACCACCATTGGCTTTGCGCGCGCCTTTGGCAGCGGCGACGGCAATACCACATCAACCTGCAAATGGCGCTGTTGCAACAATGGCTCAAACACATGCAATGAGCTGTACAGCAACGCCTCTAACGAAGCTGTCTCGTTTGGGTCAGACAGCTTCACATCGGCATCCACGCGCGTGTCGGCAGCATCGCCTTGCTCGTTATGAGCAGGTCGCTCGAACAACAAGGCCGCAACAGCGCGTACTGCCCTATCTTGCTCGCGCCTGAGATGACGCAAGCCAACGTTCAACTCGGCAGCCGCCTCGGATTGCGTCAGCCCCTGTACGTAACGTAAGTGCAGCACGGCATGGATGCGCCGCACTAACGATTGTGGTGAAGCCTGCGCTGGAGGACTGAGTTGCTTGATCGCCTCAAGAATAGCTTCCTGAAGCATACGACTATCGGCGAAGCGCCCCGCGACCATTGGCGCACGAACGTGCTCACCCAAAAAAGAAAGGTCGAATAGGCGTTCAAGCGCCTCACGCGTCCATATGGAAAGCTCAGGCGTGATGTCCATACGCGGTTAGTGAATGTCCTATTTAAGTCCGCCTAAAAGTGTTGAGCATCACACATGCTCATGCTATTCTAGTCTCACAATTGGCTTACATGTCCATTAATTAAGCCCACAACCTGTCGTGCGCTGGTTACGCCTGTTCCGTTAAGCCGGCATTTGCATAAGGAGGAAGAAGGAGGCGGATCACGCAATTAAGCCCAAGAACCAGCATCTTATTCACATTCACATCCTATTATCACATCCCGTATTCAGCCGGTCACCCAGAATACCCCGAGAATCCCGAGATGCGCAAAGGGGTATTGCCGTTATTTTCCGATAAGGAGTAGTCCACCATGAAGAGGAATCTAGCTCGCCGTGACTTTCTCAAGTTGAGCGCAGGCGTTACCGGGCTGGCAGCATTGGCTGCCTGCACCTCTGCCCCTGCAACGATTGCCGTTAAGGAAACCGTGGCCGTTAAGAAGGAGGAAGCGACCACAGCCCCGGTCGCTGCCGAAGCCTCCCCTACTGCGGCTCCTGTCGCAGGCGGCCAGCAAGTGACGATTCTGTCCTGGAACGATAACTACGCACCCGACCAGGCAGGCACTCCAGGCGCTAAGCAATGGGATGCCATGCGACAGGAGTTCAACCGGGTGCACCCCGAAATCAAGATAGAGGATCAGCCAATCACCTCTGGCACTGAAGTCCGGAAGAACTTTATCGCGGCAAACGCAGCTGGTAACGCGCCCGATTTCTTCTACACGTATCCGCCCTCCATGAACCCATACTATGACCAGAAATTCCTACTGCAGATGGACGAACTGGTCAATTCGTGGGAGTTCAAAGACAAGGTGGTCGATGCGCTATGGTACGATGCAGTCATTGACGGCCATTATTATGGCATCCCCGCCGATTTCTACGGCATGACCCTCGTCTGGCGCAAGGACCTGTTTGCCGAGGCCGGTCTGGATGCGGCTCCCAAGGATTGGAACGAATTGGTTGAGTTCGCCAAGAAGCTCACCAAGCCTGACAAGAAGCAATACGGCTTCGGCCTCCTGGGCATGGCCTGGGCCTCCTGGTACTGGGAGAATTTCGTCTGGCAGGCAGGCGGTGAGGTCACCAAGCGCCTGGAAGATGGCAAAATCGAGTTGTCATTCACCGACGAACCCGGCGTCGAGGCCTTGCAGTTCTACCAGGATCTGAAGTTCAAGCACCAAGTCACCCAGGAAAACGTGTTGCAGGACTATGGCGAAAACCAGAAGGACTTTGTCGCCGGCCGCACCACCATGTGGATGACCGCGAACACCAGCTACTCGTGGTACATCGAGCAGGGGCTGTCGCTGGAGCAGTTGGGCACCGCGCCACTACCCGCTGGCCCGAAGGCCAGCGCAGCCCAGATCGGTGGCGGCTATTGGACGCTGAACCCGGCGTCGAGCAAGGAGAAGCAGGATGCGGCCTGGACATATGTGACATGGCGTGTCCACCCCGACACCTGGAAGTTCCTGTGGAAGACGCAGAACGACCTGGGCATTACGCCAACGCCATGGATCCCCGTTTACAAGGGGCTGCTGAATCAGGCGGAGCACCAGAAGGTGCCGGCCGAGTGGGTCAAGACCTCGGAAGAGACCGGTGCCATCGCTCGCACGGAATACGTGTTCAAAGATAAACTGGAACCCTACTTCGCCGCGCCGGTGCAAACAGTGCTCACCGACGCCAAGGCCAACTGCAGTGCGGTGCTCATCGAGGCCGCCAAGAAGATGGTCTCTGAGATCAAAGACACTGTCCTTGCCGCCTCCGTCGGCTAACTCATTCGTGTGCCTGCTGGAGAGCACCTCAGTGGTGGGGCTGCTCTCCAGCACCAATGGAGCGTTCGCATGGCACTTGCCACACAAAAGCCTGTTGCCGTCCCGCGAGGTAGCGCAAAGACGCGATCTAAAGGGCTAGGGCGCAGGCGGACCATCATGGCCCTCCTTTTTACGCTACCCGCCATCATAGCCTTCCTCATGTTCAAGTACTACCCTATGCTGCAGGCGATCTACATGAGCTTCTTCGATTACAAGGTCGCCGCCCCGCCGGGAGAGTTTGTGGCGTTGGAGAACTATGCGCATGCCTTGCGCGATCCGCTCAACGCGCAGGTTTGGGGCAACAACATCATTCTGTTTGCGTGGGGACTGACATTAGGCTTCTGGGTGCCTGTGGTCCAGGCCATGCTGCTGAACGAAATGCGCCGCGCCAAGACCTTCTTCCGTGTTGCTTATCTGCTGCCATCGATTGTGCCAGCGGTTGCTTCCGCAGTGATCTGGCGCTGGATTTTCAACCCGGATTGGGGCTTACTCAACTCCATTCTTGTACGTCTTGGTCTGCCAACCCTGGGGTGGCTGAATGACCCCGCAATGTCGAAGTTCAGCCTGGCCCTGCCGGCCATCCTGGGCGGTGGCCTGGGGATCTTCATTTATCTTTCAGCCCTGCAGAGCGTCCCAGATCACCTGTATGAGGCTGCCGAGATGGATGGCGCCACTGTGTTGCAGAAGATTCGCTATATCACCGTTCCCGGCATCAAGCCCATCATCGCCATTCAGTTCATCCTGGCGTTGAGCGGCGCCTTCCAGGTGTTTGACAACGTGTACATCATGACCCAGGGAGGACCGGCTGACAGCACCCGCGTGATCGCCCTGAACATCTACTACTACGCTTTCGAGCGGGTCCAGATGGGTTATGCGGCAGCCATGTCAGTGCTCTTGTTCATCGTTACTTTTATCCTCGTCGCAGTCCAGCTCCGCATCTCGGGTGGGGAAGCCCAGTAAGAGACCCCTGATCCACAAATCCCCGCGAGGAGATACAAAATGGCAGCAATATCCCGCGTCACCAAGAGCACCGAAAATCGAGTTGCGTTGGTCGCCGTCTACGTCATCGCCACCATCTGGCTGATCGCCTTGTTGTTCCCGCTCTATTACACCGTCGTGCTTTCCACAGCCGACCGCGCCGCCACCATCGAGGTGCCACCGCGGCTAGATTTCCGCTTGGCCAGGGTCGCGACCATCAGCCTGGACTTAACCCCCTTCGTTAAAGAGAACATGAACCTGCCCCGCGCTGAGCTCGAAAAGGCCATCAAAGGTGAGGTCGCAGTAGCGGCCGCACGGCCACTCTACCTGGTGCGCGATTTGATGGCGAGCCGGGTGATCGCCAGCGTAAATGGGCAAGTTATCGCCGAAGCGTACGTGCCGGAGTGGAAGCTGGGCAAGTACTACGGTAAATGGGAGAACATGGGTCCAGATCGCCCACGCGCCGAGGGAGACCAATTCTTTGAAGCCTTTGAGGCGACCTATTATCCACAGGTACTCGATGGCCAGGCCACGCGCTCGGCGCCGGCATTCCCTCAACCTCAACCCGATACCCTGGCCGGCAAGACTTTCCAGAAGTTGGTTGCCGATAACACGCTAAAGGGCGACTGGATGCTGACAGTTGACAACTCGCTGAATGACACGCTCAACAACTTCCGCTGGGCCATTGGCCCGGCAGAGATCTGGACAGACCTGAGACAGGCCTCAGTACCGCGCTGGTTCATCAACAGCATGATCTATGCCATTGGGGCTGTCCTGAGCCAGCTTATCATCAGCTCGATCGCGGGCTATGCCTTATCGCGCTTGTGGTCGCGCAGAATGGCCTACTGGCTTCAACTGTTCTTCCTGGCCACCATGATGCTGCCGCCTTTTATGATCTTCCTGCCGCTGTTCCTGATGATGAAGAACTTCCCATTGCCCACCGTGCCGTTTACCAGCATCCAACTACCGGGTGTCAACCTGATGAACACCTTCTTTGCGCTCATCCTGCCTCACACGGCCTGGGGATTTTCCATCTTGCTCTTCCGTGGGTTCTTCGACCAACTTCCCGATGAGTTGTTTCAGGCAGCACGTATTGACGGCTCCTCGGAATTGCACATCTTTCTCCGCATTGCCATTCCACTCTCGCAGCCAATCTTCGCCACCCTGACAATCTTCACCTTCATGGCGATCTGGGCGGAATTCGCATGGCCTTATCTGGTTGCGAATAGACAAGAGATGTGGACCCTCTCCATCGGCTTATTCCAGTCGGCGGGCGCCGCCGGCAGTGGCGGCGGAGACCCGGGTCGTAGCACGGCCATGGCAGTCATTTCTGCCATTCCGCCGCTGTTCATCTTCACCTTTTTCCAACGTTACCTGGTGGGGAGCATCGCACTGACCGGCATCAAAGGTTAGCCGAGGTCAACTCATTCATCCCACATGGTCTCAAAACGCGGCGCCGTCGCCATATATTCGTCGCTGGCCGTCTTCAGCAGAGCGATGTCTGTATCATCCATTGCCCATTGCACGGCCGCCGCGTTTTGCTCGACCTGCTGAATGGACGAGCTGCCGACGATCACACTGCTGATATGCGGTTGCTGCGCTGTCCAGTTGATGGCGACTTGTGCCGGCGTGACACCGTATTTCGTGGCGATGCATTTCACGGCCGCTGTCACTTTTAACGCCAGCGGCATGACCTGTGGGCGGAAGAAAACACAGTGATTGCGCACGTCACCTGGGGGAAAGGTACTGGTCTCATCATAACGTCCGGTGAGAATGCCTTCACCCAGCGGGCTGTAAGCCAGCACACCGATAGAGCATTCACCACAGTGCCGGATCAGCGGCTCATCGTAACACCAGACCAGTGCGTATGGCAGTTGGTTCGATACCACCGGATACACACAGCCCGCCAGGTCTGTCTGTGATTGGTTGAAGTTGGACAATGCAGCGTAACGCACCTTGCCTTTCTTCACTAACAAGGCAATACCGGCGATCGTCATTTCGTTCGCCTCTGTCCTGGACGGCCAGTGGACCTGCAGCACGTCAATGTAATCGGTGTCCAGGCGCTTCAGGCTGGCATCGCAGGATTCCTCGACCAGTTCAGGGGTCCAATGGTGGTACTGGACTTTCGTTGCCAGCACAACCTGCGTGCGCCGCCCTCGCAACGCCTTGCCCACCATCGTTTCAGAATACCCATTGCCATACCCTGGCGCGGTATCCCACAGGTTGATGCCAAGGTCGAGCGAGCGATGCATGATCGCAATCATGTCCTCTTCTGTTTTTTGCGTCATGGTGAATTGGTTGCTGAATTGCGCGCAACCCAGCGATACCGCAGAAACCGTTATGCCGGACCAACCAAGTTTGTTGTAGCGCATCTTTCGATTTTGGACTGAAAGTCCTGTAAGGATTTGCGATTTTGGATTTTGGACGCTCGCGTGGATTTTGGACGCTTCGCGTGGATTTGCCATATCCGCGAGCGGATCGATTATAGTTGTAACGATGACTTTGGCGGAGTTTACACAGCACATCCGATTTGCCCTGCAGCACTTGTACGAGATTGGTATCCTTGACAGAGGGCCGGCACAGGCCTTACTGCCCTGGTTGGACCGTGTGGCTGACCCTTCCGCCAGCTATCCACCAGGCCAGCGCCTGCATCATCTGCTGATGCACACCATTGAGCAGATGAAACCCACCGAACCACTCGACCCTAATTTGCCGCGCCACCGCAGTTACCTGATCCTGAAGCGACGCTTCGTAGACGGGATTGCCGTCCACCTGTTGGAGAGCGAATTTAATACCAGCAGCCGGCAATTCCGACGCGAAAGTCACCGCGCGGTGGAAGAACTGGTCGCCGCATTGTGGAACCTGTCCCCGCAATCTATGCGCCCGGCTGAAAATAGTGTGCCGGTCGACAGAGCGGTATCCGACAATGGGTCCGAGTCTACAGGAGCATTCACCGGGTTCAGCCGTAGTGTGAGCGCTATTCGTTTGCTCGATCTGGTGGTCGATGCAGCTCAAACACTATCGGTCATTATCAGCAGCACCCAGACACAGGTCATCGCTGATATCCAGCACGATCTCCCCCCAGTAGCGGCGGACCGTGTCGCGTTGCGGTTGGCGCTGATCAAGTTGCTGCGTGTGGCCATCGCCCACTCGCCACAACACACGTTGAGACTACGGGCAGATCCACAATCGGCAACCCCTTCTCAACCAGGCGCAATACTCCTGAACGTAGAGGGCGTGGCGGGAATCGACACCAGGGACAGCGCGTTTAACGAAGCCGCCCAATTGTTTGCCCTCGCAGAAGGAGACTTGACTGTGGTCGAGGCGGTTGGAGCAGCATCGCAGCTCGAAGCTGGAGGGGTTTCCGATACGGCTTCGCCTGGCCGTTCACAGCGCATGATCGCCAGGCTGTCGATACACCACCTGCCGGCCGTACTGGTGATCGACGACGACCCTGCCATGCCACGCATCATCCAGCGATTCCTGGCACTGCAGCCAATCCAGGTGATCAGTTGCGACTCGACCAGTGACATCGTCAAATTAGCGCGCGAGGTTAAGCCAGTGCTCATTCTGCTGGATGTGCTCATGCCCAAACGCGATGGGTGGGATATTTTGCAGGAGTTGAAAGCCAACCCCGACACCTATCACATCTGCCTGGCTGTGTGCTCGATCTGGGATGAGCGTGAACTCGCGTTCTCATTGGGTGCTGATATGTTCTTCCAGAAGCCTATCGGCCGCACCGAACTATTGGCGTGTGTGGAGCGACATCTTAACCAGACGGTGACCTGAAACCCATCCCTGTTTGGCACAGACTAACCCAGGACTGCTTCCAACACATTCTGGAGGCATAGTACCGTCTGCCGCTGTCCAAGCGCCTCGGAACGGTGGACTGTCACTTCTGAAGCACGTAACACGGGCAATCCATAATAGTCCATGGCGGTAACCATGATGACTGGCATCTGTTCGCGTGACCAACGTGCCCGCACTGCTGCCAGCACATCCCAGCCTGAACCGCTCGCCAGGTTAAGATCCAGCAAAATCACATCTGGCACGTGTTCATCCAGAATGGACATGACTTCGCTGGCATGGGTGATATTCGTGAATGCCGGCGTGGTTGCAAATCGCTTGTCACTCGCCAGGCTGAGTTCGTAGAAACGCGCCATCGTCAGATCATCCTCAACCGACAGAATCACTCGCGCCGCTGGCGCCACCGACAGCACGGCGCTCGTAAGATCGTCACGCGTAACAGGCTTGAGCAACCACACATTCACATCCTGCGCGTTCAAGGAGTTTCGCTGTTCCAGCTCCAGGTCGTGATCGAGACGGCACACAACCAGGGGAATATCGGCCGGCACCTCAGCAATGCGCAATGCAGCCGGGACACCAGCGCCCTCGTTGTTCGTAAACACTGCCACTACATCGGGCTGCTGCTCGCGAGCCATCTGCGAGACACCACCGATAGAACTGGTGACCACCTTGCCCTGGTTGTTGAGTAACCGCCCGACCACCCTCAGGATGGTCGGATCGTCTGAGGCAACCATGATGACACGTTCGCTGCGCGCCTGGTCATAACGCGACTGCCAGAATTCCACGTCGTGCGCCGATGGGGGCACCGCGCTTGCCACGGGTACTGAGGGCAGCGGCAGGCTGAAATACACTGTCGTGCCCTGGCCCGGCACACCGGCGCTCTCTGCCCACATGCGCCCGCCGTGCAACTCGATGAACATGCGGCTGATCGCCAGCCCCAAGCCCGAACCGGCGCTTTCATCGACAGACTCACCAGATTTCTGAAACTCGTCGAACAGGTGCTGTAGGTTTTCCTGTGAAATACCCAGGCCGGTGTCCTTCACACTCACGATGACCTCATTGAGCGTGCGCTCCATGCGCATGGTGACACCCCCTGCCGCCGTATAGTGCCGCGCGTTGCTGAGCAAATTGAGAATAACCTGGCGGATGCGGATGCGATCAAGCAGCAGTTCGGGCACATCACCCACCACTTCCGTCCTCAAGTACAGCCCAGCGTGATCGAACCACTTGCGAGCCAGACCAGTAGCCTGTTCAACCACCTCAAGAATGGAGGCATGCTCTTTCTTCAACACCACCCGGTTTGCCTCGATCTGTGCCAGGTCAAGCACGTCATTGATCAAACCCAACAGATGCTTGCCGGAGCGATAGATTTCGTTCACATCCTCACGCAGATTGGCGGGCCACTCGCGAATACCATAACTCTCCGGCGCATTAGCGATCACCTCACTGAAGCTAATGATGATGTTAAGCGGCGTGCGAATCTCGTGGCTGATCATGTTTGCAAAGCGCACTTTGAGTTGGCGCGCCTCCTCAGCCTGCTGTCGTGCGATGATGAGCGAAGCGTTCAGACGATTCAGACGGTACAAAGCCTCGTCCAATGCCTTTACAGATTGTGCCAACTGGCGGCGCTGCTCACGCAACTCATCACGAGCGCGCATCGCATCCTGGGCACTGTACAGTGCCATCGTCAGGCTATCAAAAATAGGTCGCGAGGCAATCCACGCACACGTGGTCACGCAAAACAGTGTGACGCCGGGCGCGAGAAAAGCCTGTAGTGAGTTCATTTGGCCCCAGGTCAAACCTAATAAAATCAGTCCGCACACACAGCCACTTGTGATAAGAATGCTGGTGGGAGCTACGGCGCTGATGAGTACGATCAACGGCGCATATAAATAGAGGGCCGGCGACCCAGGGTGCAATATCGCCTCAAGTGTGACTGCTATAACCAGGCCCAGCAGTGAGAGCACAAGACTGATCATAACATTGCGGCGCAGCAGGTACATCAGCACCATCGTCACCAACAGACCG
>JAMDDR010000227.1:0-2610 GCA_023488685.1 Chloroflexota bacterium
TCTCGCGATCGATGGCCTCAGGAATCGTATAGACGTCATTTTCCATGCTCTTGGCATTGGCGCGCATGAACTCCAGCCCCAAAGCCTGGTTGGCAAAGCTCATGTCCATCACCGCGGCAGGGTGACCTTCGGCTGCGGCCAGGTTGATCAGCCGGCCTTCGCCCAGCAGGTTCAAATGGCGGCCGTCGTCCGTGGTGAATTGCTGGACGAACGGGCGGATCTGGCGCGGCTCGCCGACAGACATGGCCTGCAAGGCCGGGATGTTGATTTCGGAGTTGAAGTGGCCCGAGTTCGCCAGCACCGCGCCGTCCTTCATCACCTTCATATGCTGCGCGTCAATCACGTTCTTGTCTCCAGTGACGGTGACGAAGATGTCGCCGCGTTTGCTGGCTTCCATGAGCGGCATCACCAGGAAGCCATCCATCAACGCTTCAAGCGCCTTTAGTGGGTCCACCTCGGTGACGACCACATTGGCGCCCATGCCGCGCGCACGCGAGGCCAGGCCCCGCCCACACCAGCCGTAGCCACACACCACGAACGTGCGCCCGGCCAACAGAATGTTCGTCGCGCGTAGGATGCCGTCGATGGTGCTCTGGCCGGTGCCATAGCGGTTATCGAAGAAGTGCTTGGTCATCGAGTCATTGACGGCCAGAACGGGGTAGCACAACACCTTGTCTTTGGCCATGGCGCGCAAGCGAACCACGCCGGTAGTGGTCTCTTCGGTGCCGGCCAGCACCTCGCCCACCTGCCCCATGCGCTCTTTGTGCAGCACGCTCACCAGGTCGCAGCCATCGTCCATCGTCATCTGCGGGTGGTGGTCCAGCGCCGCATTCAGGTGCTGGTAATAGGTCTTGTTATCCTCACCCTTGATGGCATACACCGGAATCTCGTCGTTGGCGACGAGCGACGCCGCCACCTCATCTTGCGTGCTCAGCGGGTTGCTGGCGCACAGCACGATATCCGCGCCGCCCACCTGCATGGTGCGCACTAGCCCGGCCGTTTCGCTGGTGACGTGCAAACACGCAGAGACTTTCAACCCGGCAAGCGGGCGCTCCTTGGCGAAGCGCTCGCGGATGAGCTGCAATACGGGCATCTGGCTCTCCGCCCATTCGATCTTATATCGCCCGGCGGTCGCCAGGTTCAGGTCTTTTACATCATGTTCGATCATGTTCGTTTGCCCTCGTTTTATTTAGTGTGCGATTTCTAGTGTTCCGAAATAGGCCTCATAGCGCGCCTTGAAATCCTGCCAAGTATACGCATGGCTCTGCCCGCCCACATGCTCCAACGCGTAAGTGGCTGCCACGCTGCCCAACCGCCCGCATGTCTCCCACGTTGCACCATGAACCATGCCTTTCATAAAACCACCACGGTACGCGTCGCCGACGCCCGTCGGATCGACGATGACGTTCTCGGGCACCGCCGGCACATCCACCCGCCCGACGCTCGTATAGATGCTGGACCCGTCAGCGCCGCGCGTGATGACCAACGCCTCGGACCGCGCCAGCACGTCGCTCTCTCCCAAACCCGCCTTGGTGCGAATCAGTTCAAATTCATAATCATTGCAGATAAGCACGCTGGCGCCTACGATGCCCGCCTTCAGTTCCTCACCACTGGAGCGGGCGCACTGCTGGCCTGGGTCGAAGATGTAGCGAATGCCTAGCTCCTGACATTCACGCGCGTGGCGCACCATCGCGGCTGGGTCGTTGGGCGCAATGATAACCAGGTTCGGCTTCTCCATGTTGCAGAAGGAAAGCTCGCTGGCGTGACTCATGGCCCCTGCGTAGAACGTGGCAATCTGGTTGTTCTGCCGGTCTGTGTTGCAGAAGAAGGATGCCGTGAACTTGTTCGGCACCTGTGTGATGAGCGACGTATCCACACCGACCGATTCCAGCCATTGGCGGTATTCGTCAAAATCGACTCCCGCTGTCGCCATGATCGTCGGCCGTTCACTCAGCAGCGCCAGCGTGTAGGCAATATTCGGGGCGCATCCCCCGCGCCGGCGCTCCATGGTGTCCACCAGGAAGCTCAAACTGACGTGCGCCAGCTGGTCGGGCAGGAGGTGATCGGTGAACGAGCCGGGGAAGGTCATGAGGTAGTCGTAGGCGATTGAGCCTGTCACTATGATTTTCATGTTACGTGGTCAGCCTTTAAGATAGGGTAATCAGCAATGGGTCCATGGACAGACTGCCATAGATGGGCAGCTAGCCTTTGCGCGCTTTGGGGTTTTCGAAGCGATAGCCCTGGCGTCGTACTGTTCGCAGATAGGTCGGGTCGGTCGGATCATCCTCAATCGCCTCGCGCAACCAACGGATATGCACGTCCAGTGTGCGCGTGTCGCCGAGGTAGCTAGTATCCCACACCTGCTGCATCAGGAACTTGCGCGTGAGCACCTCGCCTGGCTGCTGCATGAAAAGTTGCAGCAACTTGGATAGTTTGGGATTCAGATAGAGCTCGTCGGCGCGCTTGCGCAAGACGCCTTCCGCCGGACGAAACACCAGGTCCCCACAACGCAACTCCAACGCCTGGCCCTCCGGCATCATCTTATCTACGCGCGTCAACAGGCGGCGCAACTGCAGCGGGCGCGACAGGTAAGCGTCAGCGCAGGTTGGG
>JAMDDR010000227.1:2620-4277 GCA_023488685.1 Chloroflexota bacterium
CATTGGCGTGTCCTTCGGGGCCGATCAAGATGACAGGCACATCCTGTTGCAGGCGCTTGATGCTCTGGCATAGCCGTTCCGCGCTGACTTTGAGGGAGGGGACATCGATGATGACAAGGGCCGGCGTATCTTTTTCAAAAAACGCAACCGCATTCTTTGCCGAACGGACCCACGCAACGCGGTAGCCATGCTGCTCCAACACAGGACCGACCGAGTCCCCCAGGCCGCCCTGCACCAACAGGATTTTTTTGGTCGCTGTCCTCTTCATCGTGTTTCCAGGCAGACGGGCTGCCTTTTATTTAGTAGAACCTTTTGATATCTTCTATCTTGGTGCAACGGGATTATACCCCTCACATCCACGAGCGCAAGTGGCTTTTTAAGGTTGGGGGAAATCCTTTAAGGTTGGGGGAAATCCTCCCGCGGGTTATCCGCGACCCTCGGGCCGCTTCACCAACCCGCGGGAGGGTAACGGATAGGTTGGGGGAAATCCTCCCGCGGGTTATCCGCGACCCTCGGGCCGCTTCACCAACCCGCGGGAGGGTGACGGATAAGGTAAGATTCGCTGAATGATAGCTCGTCATCGCATCGCTACCCTTCTCTGCGTGGCGTTCCTGCTGGTGCTCCCGCTGACGCTTTTCTTATCAGTCACCTTCGGCCATGCGACCCTCCTCCCCGCCGACAACCTGTTCGCGTGGCAGCCTTTCCGCTCGCTGGCCGCCAGCTTCGGCGTCAGCCAGCCACAAAATGGGCTGCTCTCGGACCTGATCCTGGAGAACTACCCCTGGAAGCGCTTCATTATCGATTCGATCCGGCAAGGCGAGCTGCCGCTGTGGAACCCCTACCTGTTCGGCGGCATCCCTTTCCTGGCTGCCGGCCAGCATTCCGCACTGTACCCATTCAGCATTCTGTATTACCTGCTGCCGCTGGATAAGGCTTATGGCTGGTTCACCGTGTTGAACCTGGGGTTGGCAGGAATATTCTTCTTCATCTTCATGCGCACGCTCGGGCTGAGCCGCGCCAGTTCGACGCTGGCCGGCGTAGCCTACCAACTCAGCGGTTTCATGATCGTTTCGGTGGTCTTCCCCATGATCATCGCCGCCGCCGCCTGGCTGCCGCTGATCCTGACCATGGTGGAGCTGGTCATCCGCCAGCAGAAAGCCCTGCGCGGCCAGCCCGAGCGTGCGCATGAACCGCCAGCAGAAAGCCCTGCGCGGCCAGCCGGCCAGCGCACCCTGGGCATTCATCGGGGCGCTGGCCATCACGATGCATATCCTGGCCGGCCACATCGAAATCACCGTCTATACGGCGATCATCGTGGCGCTCTATTGCATCTGGCGCCTGGTAAGCCTGTGGCAAGCGAACCAGCGTTCGCTGCGCTGCCTTATCCGGCCAGTCGCCTGGCTGGCGGTCATGGCTATTCTGGGCGCAGGCATGGCCGGGGTGCAGCTTCTGCCGCTCTACGAGGTGGTGCAATCCAGCTTCCGCACCGCCCGTTCGTCGCTTGAACAGGTGATGAGCTACGGCTTCCCCATCCGCCATATCCTGCTGTGGCTGATGCCGAACTTCTTCGGCAACCCGGCGCACCACACCTATTTCGATCTGTTTTCCTGGAGCACGCAACCGGTTCAGACGGCCAGTGGCAACACCGAGTGGGGCA
>JAMDDR010000508.1 GCA_023488685.1 Chloroflexota bacterium
CAATCTCGCGCACGTCTGCGTCACAGGTGCGATTCACAACGTCTTTGACCAGCAGGGTTAGGGTGTTGTCCGAAATCGCCACCACCGTGGCGCGCTCGGTGACGACGAGACGGCCACTGCGGCGCCGCCACATCACCGGCGAGCCCACGCCGATGCCACGTTGTTGGGGTGTGCGTTGAGCCTACTCGTAGGAACAAAGACCCCCACTCGGCATGAGTGGGGGTCGGTGGGTAACTTGCCGTGCCAGAAGCGCTGTTACCAGCGGTTCTGATTGCTGCGCCGCGGGCCGCGGTCGCCGCCACCACCACCGGTGCGGGCCTCCTGCGGCTTGGCTTCGTTCACCTTGATCTCACGGCCGTCGACTTCCTGACCGTTGCAGAGCTTGATGGCCTTCAGCGCATCCGCCGGCGACTCCATCTCCACAAAGGCAAAGCCGCGTGGCTGGTTCGTCATGCGGTCCATTGGGATAGTGACGGAGCGAATGGTGCCTGCCGGGCTAAACAGCTCGCGCAGTTTGGCCTCGCCCGTATCATACGAAAGGTTACCAACATAGAGTTTGGTGTTCACTAGGATCCTCCTATGGATCTCTTGAGATTGAATGCGTTACGAGGCTGATTGCCTGCGCAACAAGTGATAAAGGTAGGAAAACTCGGCGAAGATTCCCGATGATTCAATCACACAGAAGGATACCAGGGGTTAGCCAAGCAAAAACTGGTTGAACGGATTACCGGAACGATCACGTTGTGATCACTACTGATTTGTGAAGTATACCACACTTGCCAGGCCAAGCGTGCGGTATGAATGAAAAGGGTGTCATTTAGTGCTCCTCACGACCAAACTCTACCACTCCTCCGCGCAGGCCCCTTCGCGCGCCCGCGCCTGATCGAGCGACTGAATGAGGCAGTGTTTCATCCAGTAGCGGTATCCGCCATCTATGGTTTCGGCATTTGTGCGATTGCGTCGAATGCTGGACGCGGTGCGCCATCCGGCCGGATGATGCTGTAGGTCGCGGGGTCACCGCCGGGCTCGTTGGGCTTCTGGCCGATCTTCTGGATGTAGTCCAGGTTGAACACGATCCCGAACTTGACGAAGCCTGAGTCACGCATGATCCGGAAGCCCTGGACGATCCAATCGGCCTGTTGCTGCTCCGTGTTATCCAGCGCAAACTCAAAGCCCGGCGGATTGCCCTGCACACCCAGGTTCTGCATCGAGGCCCAACCGAACTCGGTCACGCACTGCGGCTTATTCGTGCGTTGGTAATAGCCGAACAAGGTGCTCTTAAAGGACCACGAATGGTGCGGGCTGTCGAACGGACCCCGGAACCTGGCGTTCGGGTTGTTATAGCCCTCGTTCCACTCCTTATCCGGCGGCATGTTGTAGCCGTTCAGGTGCACCCCAATACAATCCACCAGCGCGGGCCCGCCCGCCGCGACGAACTGACCCATGTAAGCGAAGTCGTCCTCCGATTGCCTGGGGGCCGTGAAACCGGTGGGGGCAAGTGCGCCCATGACAACGATGATGTTCGGGTCGACAGCCCGGATGGCGGGCACAACTACCTTCAGGAACTTGACGTACTCGGCGCCGGCGATCACTCCCGAGGGGGTCGTCCACTCGCGGTCGATGTTCATCTCGTTCCACACTTCGACGGCTTGCACACACCCCTTGTAACGCGCGATCACTTTCTCGAAGAAGCGCGCCGCCTCATTGAAATCATCGGGCGGGCCGGTCTTGCCTGCCTTGAAGGTCGAACGTGCCCATTCCGGGGCATCGATGATGCCGAATAGAATGTTGAGCCCTTTCTTATTCGCGTCTGCCGTAAAAGCGTCGAGCAACTGCCAGTTGTTCTGAGCCTGACTGTAATCACCTTTAGCCGGGTCGAAGTCCTTCCAGCGCACTTGTGCCTTGGTCCAGTTCAGCTTCAGCTTTTCGGCCATGATGCTGTTCCAGTAGCCGATATCGCCGACGGGCCAGTTGCTCTGGATGCCATAACCGAACTTATCCGGGGCTTTGTGGGGTGACGGGCAACTGAAATCGGTGATGCCGGGCAGCGCGCCGCGCGCGTCCATGGTTGCCGCCGGTGGCGCCGTTGTTGTGGGTTCGATTGCCGCTGTTGGAGGAGTTGGAACGCCCGATGAGGAGGTTGCACCAGGGGCGATCGGCTGGGTTGTCCCCATGGCCTGTGGTGTTACATCAGGGGCGAAGATAGTCACAGCAGGAACAAATGTGGTCGGCTGAACTGTAGGTGAAGGCGAGCATGCGGTTAGCACAACGGCGATGACAAGAATCATGACAGCGCTAACAATATGCGCTTCGGCTTTCATCCGCGCAGCTTCTCGCAGCTCCGTTTCTGCTTCCGCCTGACCCAGACGCAAGAACTCCGCGACCATCCTTGAGATCATCATCCACCACTGATGATGCCGCGAATATCGTCGCGGCAGCGCTCCACGGCCTGCCGCACGCGCCGGATCATCTCCTGATCGCCACGCTCAATCGCCTCGTCTAATCCGCCCCAAATGGTACGGTTCAGACTTTCCAACTCCTCTTCCAGAAAAGACATCTCGTGCCGGCTGGCCTGGGCAACGCCCCTGGCCTCAAAATGCCCCCAGAAGGCTTCCACCTCTGTGGCGTGGGCTTCCAGTTCGACCTTACCGGCATCGGTCAGTTGGAAGACGCGCCGATCCCCATCCTGGTCCACGCTCACGAAACCCGCGTCCTGCAGATACTGCATGGTCGGGTAGACGGTCCCAGGGCTAGGCACGTAACGGCCCCCCGAGCGCTCTCCCAGCGTCTTCACGATCTCATAACCATGCTTGGGACCGCTGCGCAGCGCATCCATAAGCACATAGCGCACTTCGCCGCGCCTTGCCCGGCCGCCGAAGTGTTCCCGGCCACGCGGTCCTCGTTCATGATGACCGCGCTCGAACCCCGCCCAGCCATGGCGTCCACGCCCTGCTTCACCATGGAAGCCATGGCTTTGTTCGACATGATGGATCTCATCGCCCGTGTGGCCATGGCTTTTACCGCAGTGACCCGCGTGACGTTCATCCATTTCATGAATAGGTTTCATATTCGCTCCTCTCGCTTTATTCACCCTTCCGAGTTAACGATATATCGTGATGCATCTAATATATCGTTTTCTCCACGGCTTGTCAAGAGGTTTTCTAAAAACGCTCGAACGCTGGCTACTGAGGATCAAGGATTAGCCTTAAGTATCGCCATTTCAGGTTCGTATACCGCCACCCGGTTGCGCCCTGCTGCCTTTGCCCAGTACAGCGCCTTGTCAGCGCATGCCAGTAATTTGTCTGTGCTGCCAATGTCTTGTCCAGGAAAAGCCGCCACCCCAAAGGTCACGGTGATGCGCAATGGCCCGTAGGAGGGGTGCTCCAGCACCGTTGTCTCAACTTGGTTGCGCAGCCGCTCTGCCAATGCCGCCGCCGTCGAGGCATCCGTCATTGGCAGCAGGATCACGAACTCCTCCCCGCCATAGCGAGCGATCATGTCACCACGACGCACATGGCTCTGCATCAACCTGGCGATGTGCTGCAATACCCAGTCGCCGGTCTGATGGCCGTAGCGGGTGTTGAAACGGCGGAACAGATCTATATCCGACATGATGCCTGCCAACGGCCGGTTGTAGCGCTGGGCCATGGCAAACTCGTTCTCCAGCATCTCCGCGAAGTAGTGCCGGTTATACAGCCCGGTCAAATAGTCAATCAGGGCTACACGCTTCAACGCCTGGTAGGATTGATGCTCGCTGGTCAGCCGCGAACGCAACTCATCGATAATCTGTTTGACACGCAACAATGCCGATACACGCGCCAGCAGCTCGCGCTGGTCAAACGGCTTCGCCAGGTAGTCATCTGCGCCGACCGTCAGAGCATCGATACGGTCGTCCACACCCGTGCGCTGATCGGTCAGCATCAACACAGGGATGTAGTCGAGCACGGTCTGTCGCAAGGCGCGACAAACTTCAAAACCATCCAGGTCAGGCAACACCACGTCGAGCAAAATCACATCGGGTTGGCAGCGCTGCGCGAGATCGAGCCCGCCGTTGCCCGTTTCGGCAACGGTGACCTTGTAACCGGCATTCTCAAGCAACAGGCTGGCATAACGCGCCTGGGTGGGGCTATCTTCTACGACCAGAATATGTTTCTTGTCCATTGTGTGTATCCTTTAGAAACCATCCTTTAGAAACCCGATTTCTCGGAGAAATCGGGATAGTGAC